>NZ_JAVTWB010000139.1:0-9171 GCF_032229525.1 Accumulibacter sp.
TCCCGCGCTGGGGAGAAGGGAAATTCGTGAGTCGCGTACGCGACTTTCACATTAAACGTCGATGTCACGACTCGAAAGCGAAACCGACCCCGTAGATCGAACGGATCGGCTCCTCACCGGGGAAAGCCTGGACAAGTTTTTTGCGAAGGTTCTTCAGGTGACTGTCGATGGCGCGTTCCGAGACCTCGAGATGATCGTCGTAGAGCGCGTCGAGAAGTTGCGCACGCGAGAAGACGCGCCCCGGTTTGCCGGCCAGCGCCCGCAGCAGCCGGAATTCCTTGGGCGTCAGTTCGAGGCTCTTGCCGGCGACGCGCGCCTGCAAGGCGTCAGCGTCTATTTCCAGCGCCGCGCCGCCGATTTTCGCGCTGGTGGTGACGCCCGCGGTCGGCTGCGTGCGACGCAGGACGGTCTTGACGCGGGCCACCACTTCGCGTGGCGAGTAGGGTTTGCAGACGTAGTCGTCGGCGCCGAGTTCGAGACCGAGCAGGCGGTCGATTTCGTCGACGCGGGCAGTGACCATGATCACCGGCAAGTCCGAGGTCTTGCGCAACTCGCGCAGGATCGAAATGCCGTCCATGCCGGGCAGCATCAGGTCGAGCAACAGCAGGTCGGGCGGCGTTCGCCGAAGAAACGCCATGGCCGACAGGCCGTCGGCCATGGTGGTCGTTGCGAAACCGTCGCGCTGCAGGTACTCGGCGAGGATCTGGGCCAGGTCGACCTCGTCCTCGACGATCAGAATCTCTTTACTCATGCTTTCTCCAGGGGTAATTCGACGCGGATGTGCAGGCCGCCAAGCTTCGATGGCGTCGCGCTGATCCGACCACCGTGTGCCTCGACCAGGGTCTTGCAAATCGCCAGGCCGAGGCCGGAACCGCCGAAAGCCCGGCTGCGCGAGGCTTCCGCGCGAAAGAAGCGCTCGAACAGTCGCGGCAGCGCGGCGGCCGGCGGCCCTGGCGCGGAGTCGTCAAAGTCCAGCAGCAGCTGTTGTTTGCTGGCTTGCGCGGCAATCGCCAGCTGTCCACCGGCGTCGGTATAGCGCAAGCTGTTCTCGAGCAGATTCGCGAAAACCTGCGTCAGGCGCCCGGCGTCGCCCCGCACCCACCAGCCGAGATCGACCAGGCGCGCGGTGTCGAGCCGGATATTGGCCGCAAGGTAGCGCTCGCGAAACGCGGCGACGGTCTCTTCGAGTATCGCCACCGGCAGCAGCAGACGCTGCTCCGTTTCTCCCTCACCGGCTTCGCGATCGAGTGTCAGCCGGAGGTCGTCGACCAGCTTCGCGAGCTGCAGCACCTGCTTGTGCAGCCGCGCCAGCGTCGCCGCGTCGGGCCGGCGCACGCCGTCCTGCATCGCCTCGATCTCGGCGCGCAGGACGGCCAGCGGCGTCCGCAGTTCATGCGAGCTCTCGGCGATCCAGGCCCGGCGCGATTCCTCGACGCGGCCCAGTCGCACGGCCATGGCATTGAAATTGGCGGCCAGCTGACCGAGCTCGTCTTCGCTGCGCACGTCAATGCGTGCATCCAGCGAGCCGTCGGCGATCTGCCGCGCCGCTCGTTCCAGATCACCAATCGGCGCCAGCAGATGCCGTGCCAGCAGCCAGGCGGCGAGCAGCGAGAAGCCCAGCGCCGCCAGTCCGGCGAAGAGCATGTTCTCGGTCTGGCTGGCCAGGAAGGCCGCATCGAGTGCGCGTCCCGACGACGGCACGGCCTGCAGGGTCAGCTGACCGACGACCGTGCCCTGGTAGACAATCGGCGTTGCGGCACCGACGCCGCTCGCCAGGGCCTTACCCGCCAGCCACTGGCCGTCGGCGTCGATCAGCGCAAGACGCCGGCCAAGGCGCAGGATGTCGCCCGGCGGCGATCTGCCGGACGAGCCTTGCAGCAGGGTCGCAGCGCCGTTTGCTTCGCCCGCTGGCCGCCTGTCAACGTCGGGCGGTAGCGGCCGCTCACCCCAGGGCGGACGGGCGGCGCCTGGCCCTGGCCCGAAGGACGGCGGCGGCAAGCCGGGCGAAAAGCCACCCGCAGGCTCCGCAGCGTTCCCCGAATTCGGGCGCGACAAACGCCGCCAGCTCTGCTCGGGTGCCGCGCGCACGAAGTCCCAGTTGCCGTGCCTGGCGTATTCGGCCTCGATGTGGCTGACCATGCCGTCGAGGCCCGCCAACTCGGCGGCACTCGTGTAGCGCGCGAAACCGTCGCCGAGATTCCAGCGCATGACCAGGGTGAGGAGCACGGCCATAGCCGTGGCCAGAGCGAAGCTGGCGAGGAAGACCTTGCGTTGAATGGTCAGGCGGATCATGACGGCGATGTTTGCGGGTAGGCGGCCGACCAGGCCGGAACGCCATGATCGCCACGATTGCCGTAGCCGACAAGCGCCGCGTCGACGATCGTCTGGCCGTCAACCACCAGCGAGAACGCCAGCGGGCCGCGCGATTCGGACAGCCAGCCGATGCTCTCGCCATCGACCACGCCAAAGGCAGTCGTCAGCCGGTGACGCGAACGCTGACACCAGAGGCGACGAGCAGGGTCCCAGCTGCGCTCGCAATCGCTTTCGAGATTGGCGCCAAACGGATGGCGCAAGCGCCGCGCCAGCCGCAGCGATAGCGGTAGTGGCAACAGCGAGGCGTCCGGCGCGTCACACCACTGCAGCGCTTGGGCAGCAAACGGCGTCATCCCGAAAGCCAGGACGAAGGCATCCAGCAGCCGGTCCGGCGGACCCCGCCGCTGATGCAGAGCCAGCAGGCTGCGCGCGCTGCTGGCCTGCACGCGGCCACCGCCGGAAGAGAGCAGGCTGGTTTCACCCAGCAAACCGACTTCGGCGGCCAGCCGCCACTTGCTCCCCCGCTCCTCGAACAACCATTCGCGGCCTGGCCTGGGGGCACAGGCCGCCGCTAGCGACGGGGCATTGAGCACCGCCTCGACCGACTGACCCTCTTGCGGGTGGCCATCGAGCGCGTATTCGCGGCCGTCTATCAGGCAGTGTGCGAGATGAAACGGTACCGTTGGCGAACCCAGCCGGGGCCCGCGCTGGACGTGCAAATGCAGGTGCGGCTGTGCCGAGCGACCCGAATTTCCACAGCGACCAAGCAGCGCACCCGGCGCGACGCGGCGCCCCGGCTCGACCCTGATACTGCCGCGACGCAGATGCGCCAGCAACACATGCAGGCCACTGCCGATGTCGATCAAGACGTGGTTTCCCCAGTTTTCGACCAGATTCATTTCACCGGGCCGGTTGTCGGCAATATCGCCGCGACACGCCACCACGTAGCCGTCGGCCGGCGACAGCACCGGCTGGTCGAAAGCATGGAAATCGTTCAACTTGGCGCCGTCGCGGCGATAGCTCTGGCCGTCGACGAGACGAACGAAATCGAGGGCATAGCGCCATTCGCCGCGATGCGTATGCGGACCGTCGACCGCCTGCGACACCGCCATGCGGCCAGCGTACGGGGCTAGCAGAGCAACGCTGCCGCAGGCCAGCCCGCGCGCGCTGGCCAGGCGTGCGTTGACCATGCTGTCTTCGGGCGACGCCGGCACCGACAGCCAGAAGCGTGACCAGAAGGTGCTACTCTCGGCGCGCAAGGCCGCGCTGGCCAGCCACACGGTGAGCACGAATGGCGCCGACAGGGGCGGCACGCCGAGCGCCATCGACAGCGCGAACATGCCGGCCGACAGCGCGCTGGCGACCAGCACGGCGCCGGCCGCAAGGATCAAGGTACGCCTGCTTGGCACGGCCAGCGTGCCTCCGACAAAGATCGCCACCAGAGCGCCGTTGAAGACTCCCAGCAAGGCCAGGCCCGAGGTCGGCGAGCTGCTGGCCAGCGACAGCACGCCGCTCGCCAACAAGCCGCCAGCGATTGCCAGCAGAGCCAGGAGCGGCGAGGTCAGGAGTACAGCGGCGAGGACCAGCACGCCGGCCAGCGGATGCGCCACAAAAAACAGCGCGCCGACCTGCGCCAGCGCCGTTGCGCTGGCCGCCGGCAGCCAGTCGGGAAAGACCGGCCAGGCGGGCCACAGCGTGCGCAGCGGCAGGGCGATGGTCTTGGCCACCGCGAGCAAGGTCCAGGCGGTGACCAGAAATGGTGCACCGAGCAGCGGCAAGCCGCGCGCCCCGTACGGGCCGGCGAGCATCTGCCGCAGCGCGGTCGCCAGCGGCACCGCCAACAGGCCGCCGAATGCGGCCAGCGCAAGAGTCCGCGGCTGGCCACCGTAGAAGGCGCCCAGGGCAAGACCGGCGTAGATGGCGTTGAGGATCTCGGCCTCGCCAGGCAGGCTCGGCAAACGCAGCAAGGCGCGCGTCAGCAGTGCACTGACGCCCGCGAGCAGGCCGCAGAGACCGGTTGCCGGATCACACAGCGTGGCCGCCAGGAGCAGCGCACCGACCAGGCGCCGTCGCGCCAGGAACAGCGCGCCATAGGCATCCAGCAAGCTGTGCAGGCCGTCGATCAGGACCTTCATCTCATCCTCCAGCCGCGCGCAAGGCGACGACAGCTGCCGCTGTTGGCGACGCTGCCGACGCCAGGTGTGCCGGCAGCCGTTCCTGGGCGCAGACCACCTCGAGGTCCTCCGCCGCCCGGATCAGGCTCACCTCGCGGTCACCGTGGATCAGCACCACGGCCGGACGGTATTCGATGAACTGCATCGACTGGGTGGTGTTGTAGGCGCCGACCGGCGCGATCACCAGCTGATCGCCGACGGCCAGTGGCGGCAGTTGCACCGAGTGCCGCAGCACATCGATGTTCATGCACAGCGGGCCGTAGAGCACGGTGTCGCGCACCTCGCCGCGCGCCGGCGAAGCGAGTCGCACCGGGTGGTCGTACCACAGCGCTGTAAACAGGGCGTTCAGACCGGCGTCGAGGATAGCGGCCGGGCGACCATCGGCGGTTTCCTTGCGGCCGACCACCGAAGTGATCAAGCTCTGCGCGTCGTCGATCACCGCCCTGCCGCTTTCAAAAACCAGCGCCGGACGTTCTTCGCCGTTGTCGAGTCGGTACGCCGCTCCGTCCAGGAAGGCCCTGCAGATCGCCTCGGCATATTCATCGAGATCCGGCGTGGATTGCTCGGGCGGCAGATAGATGCCCTGCAGGGCGTTATTGGACGGCAGGCCACCGCCAATATCGATATAGCTCAGGCGCGTGCCGTCGGCCTCGATCTCCCGGGCCAGCACGCAGAGCGTGCTCGCTGCGGCGGCATAGGCGCGCGGGTCGAGGATGAAGGTGCCGATGTGACTATGCAGGCCGTTGAGGCGCAAGTGCCGGCTGCCCTTTACCCGCTTGATGGCCGCGCGCGCCGCGCCAGACTCGAGATTGAAGCCGAAGCGACTCCAGGGCTCGCTGTAACCGGTTTTGAAATTGAGGCGCAGCGTTAGCGGAACGCGCTCGCGGCGTTCTTCGGCGATGGTTTCGATCAACGCCAGTTCGTCGGCGTGATCGACGTGGATCAAGGCCCGCTCAGCGATCGCCCGTTCGAGAATCGGACGCGGCTTGTTCGGGCCGTTGAACACGATGCGGTCGCCCGGCACGCCAAGGGCGCGCGCCTTTTCGTACTCGAAGCGCGACACCACTTCGGCCCACGAGCCTTCCTCGTGGAGGATCGAACAGACGGCGCCGTTGTAATTGGTCTTGTAGGACCAGCCATGAATCACCTTCGGATAACGACTGGCAAAAGCCTGCGTGATACGCCGGACGTTGGCGCGCAGACGCGACTCAGAGGTGACGTAGAGTGGCGAGCCGTAGCGCTCGACCAGCGTTTCGACCGACACGCCGTCGATTGCCGACTGCACGTCGGCAGCCAGCCGGCGCCGGCCAAACCTGTTCAGCGATGGCAGCGTCATGGATTCTATGCGCGGGGCTTGCCAGGTCATTTTGGTCATTCTTTTCTCCTTGCGGGGTTCAGGCGGCGCGGCTGGCGAGCACCTGCGGATGCGCCGTGCTGCCACTCATCGCGAGGGTGGCGATTTCATCGAGGGCGACGATCGTTTCCTGCGCGTGACGGATGAAGCTCGTGCCCGGGCGCGGCGGCGCCAGGTTGAGCTGCGACGGTTTGACGCCGTGCATCAAGGCCAGCAGCGCCGCTGGCAGATTGCGGCCAACGCCGTGCGCAAGATAGATCCAGGCCGGAAAGCGCGGGTTGATCTCGATCAGCTGCAGACTGCCGGCCCGGTCGCGGAGCATCTCGATTTCGAGCGGCCCGCGCCACTTGAGGGCGTCGAACAAGCGCCGTCCGGCCGCGTGCAGGTCCGGGTCGTCGATGGTGACGCCGGCCCAGGCCTTGCCCTTGTCGGTAAGCGCCTGTTTCTTCATCATCACTTCGCCGATCATCGCGCCACTGCCGTCGCCAAGCGCCGTCAGGTTGACTTCCTCGCCATGGACGAACTTCTGGACCAGCACCGGGTAGCCCCAGGTGGCGACTATCTGCCGGTAACGCTGGCGAGCTTCCGACGCCGAATACACCACATACGCGTCGTAAAAAACGCCTTTGACCAGCAGCGGGTAGTCCCAGCCGTCGGCGCCACAGTGGTCGAAGAATCGCTCGTCGACAAGACACTGCACGTCGGGCGTGGCGACGCCGGCCGCTGCGCACAGCGCTGGCAGGCGATCCTTGTCGCGGCGGCGCAATTGCGCCCGCTGCGGCAACACGAGGCGAATGCCACGCCGCTTGAGCTCGTCTTCGACGGCAATGAAGTTGGGCAGTTCGGCGTCGAGACAGGGCAGCAGAGCGTCGACCGGGTCGTGCTGCAGGATTTCGTCGAGTCTCTCGAGAAGTGCCGCCGCGCCGGTCGCCGGATACGGTAGCAAGTGACCGCTGTCGCAGCTTTCCCGCAGATAGAGGCCGGCGTCAAGCGTCTCGTAGGCGAGGCCGATGATGCGGCCGTGAAAGCCCGCCGCCTGCCGCAGGCAGCGCGCCACGGCACAGCCCGGGCCGGGGTTGTCGGGCTTGGCGTTGATGCCGGTGAGCGCGATATTCCAGCTCGTCCAATGCGGCTGATCGGCTTGGCGGATCACGATACGCACCTCGTCAGCTGATCGAGGAAATCGTCGACCCCTGCCTCGACAACGGCCCTCGGCTGCTGGCAAAGCTCGACCAGCGCATTGATTACCGCTGTCCGCGATTTCCCGTCCTGCATGATCAGCAACGCGACCTGGCCGGACGGATTGACGCTGTAACTCCTGCCCGTTCGGGTATCGAAGGTGTAGCCGTTCGCGTTCAGGACCAACGCCCTGAGTCGCCGAGACCCCGGCAAGGGTGTTTCCATCGAATTCTCCGGTGGTTGGAGATGGCGCTAGTGGCCATCAATGGACGCCATTCTGGAAAGCGATCTGGTAAGCGCGAGGGAGAAATCCGGGAGGAATTGCGGAGGCTGCTGACGCTCTGGAACGTTGGCCTCGCCGCACCGCTGTCTTCAGCGCCGACCATCGGTGGTCGCAACGCAGGCAACGGGAAAACACGCCAGCAGGGGAAATGCCGCGCCGACACCGGCCGGGCAGCAACTCGCCGCACCAAATCTTGCACCAGCACACTCGCTCGCGCCCCGAAATTGTGCGCCGCATCATTGGTGCTGCGCGGCCGCGGGCGAAAATCCAGCAGAATCAAGGCGCATCACTGCTGGCATGCCGATTGCTTTGAGAGCTCCATCAAGACGCATCGAATGGAGCTGCGAAAATGAGCAAGAAGAAACTGGTGATGGTCGGCAACGGCATGGCGGGCGTGCGCACGCTCGAGGAGTTGCTGAAGATCGCCCCCGATCAGTACGAGATCGCCGTTTTCGGTGCCGAACCGCACCCGAACTACAACCGCATCCTGCTTTCGCCGGTGCTCGCCGGCGAGATGACCATCCAGGACATCATCCTCAACGATCATCAGTGGTACGCGGACAACGGCATCACCCTGCACCTGGGCAAGAAGGTGAGCCGCATCGACCGCATCAAGCGGCGGGTGATCGCCGAGGATGGCACCGAGGAAGCCTATGACCGCCTGCTGCTGGCCACCGGTTCCAATCCGTTCATGCTGCCGATTCCGGGCAACGAGCTGCCCGGAGTGATCTCCTACCGCGACATCGCCGATACCGACAACATGATCGACGCCGCTCGCCGCTATCGGCACGCGGTGGTCATCGGCGGCGGCCTGCTCGGCCTCGAGGCGGCCAACGGTCTGAAGTTGCGCGGCATGGACGTGACCGTGGTGCACCTCGCCGACTGGCTGCTCGAACGTCAGCTCGACGAAACCGCCGGCCGGATGCTGCAGAAGTCGCTGGAAGAGCGCGGCCTGAAGTTCCTGCTCGGCAAGCAGACCGAGATGTTGGTCGCCGGCGAGAGCGGCCGCGTCGCCGCGGTGCGCCTCAAGGACGGCCTGCAGCTGCCGGCCGAGCTGGTGGTGATGGCCATCGGCATCCGCCCGAACATCGCCCTGGCCGAGTCGGCAGGCATCTACTGCAACCGCGGCATCGTGGTCAATGACACCATGCAGACCTACGATCCGAAGGTGTACGCGGTCGGTGAGTGCGTCGCCCACCGCGGCATCGCTTACGGCCTGGTGGCGCCGCTGTTCGAGCAGGGCAAGGTCGCCGCCAACCATCTCGGCAACTACGGCATCGGCCGCTATACCGGTTCGGTGACCTCGACCAAACTCAAGGTCACCGGCATCGACCTGTTTTCCGCCGGCGACTTCTTCGGCGGCAAGGACACCGAGGAGATCATCCTCAACGACGCCGCCGGCGGCGTGTACAAGAAACTAGTAATCCAGGACAACAAGCTGGTCGGCGGCGTGCTTTACGGCGACACCGCCGACGGCCCCTGGTACTACCAGATGCTGCGCGATGGCCAGGACATCCACGAGATCCGCGACCACCTGCTGTTTGGTCAGTCGCACGTCGGCGACGTCGGCCATCAGGGCCACAGCAAGGCGGCGGCGATGGCCGACAGCGCCGAAGTGTGCGGCTGCAACGGTGTCAGCAAGGGGACCATCGTCAAGTCGATCAAGGAAAACGGCTTGTTCACCCTGGACGACATCAAGAAGCACACCAAGGCCGCTTCGTCCTGCGGCTCGTGCGCCGGACTCTGCGAACAGATTCTGTCGGCGACCATCGGCGGCGCCTATACGCCAGCAGCGTCGAACCGCAAGCCGGTCTGCGGCTGCACGGAATTCTCGCACCAGGAAGTACGCGACGCGATTCGTCAGCAGC
>NZ_JAVTWB010000140.1:0-9063 GCF_032229525.1 Accumulibacter sp.
TGCACACTGCCCTGCTCATCGACTTCGCCGAGACCGAGTAGACGGTCCTGGCCGTAGACGCGGCATTTCCCGGGCAAACAGCTGCTGCTCACCGGGTTGCCGTGGACAAAGCGCAGCGCGGCCTCGTCGTCGAGATGGACGGCAGGCAGACTCTGCAGCAGGGTATCGGGAGCCAACAGCCAGCAGCTGCGCTGATCTTCCGAGTACGCCGCCAGCTGATCCAGGGTCACCGCATCGGCCACCCGGAGAGCACCGACGGCGACGCGGCGCAGCGCCGTCAGGTGGGCACCACAGCCGAGAGCATGGCCCAGATCCTCGGCCAGGCTGCGGATATAGGTGCCTTTGCTGCAAGCCACCCGCAGGCGACAGCGATCGCCCGAGAAATCAAGCAGCAGCAACTCGTGGATGGTCACCTCGCGCGCCTCGCGCTCGACTTCGATGCCCTGGCGCGCCAGCTCGTAGAGCGGTTTCCCGTCCCTTTTCAAGGCCGAGTACATCGGTGGCACCTGTCGAATTGGGCCGCGGAAAGGCGACAGGGCAGCGGCCACTTCTGTTAGCCCGAAGTTGACCGGGCGGCGCTCGATGGCGACGCCGTCGGCATCGCCCGTATCGGTGCGGACACCAAACTGCAGCTCGGTTTCGTAGGTCTTGTCGGCGGCGAGCAGATCGACCGCAAACTTGGTCGCCGCGCCGAAACACAGTGGCAGCAGTCCGCTGGCCAGGGGATCGAGGGTACCGGTGTGCCCCGCTTTGGCCGCCGAAAAAAACCGACGAGCGGCCTGCAACGCGGAGTTGGAGGTCATGCCCGTCGGCTTGTCGAGCAGCAGGACCCCGTCAACGCGCTGCCAGCTCTTCCTGATACTCAAGCCGGTTCTGGAGGATCGGTGTGATCCGAGATCGCCACCGCCTCGCTGATCAGTTTCGACAGCTGCGCGCCCCGTTCCAGGGACTCGTCGAAAATGAAATGCAGTTGCGGTGTGGTGTGGATGCTGATGCGCTTGCCCAGCTCGCTGCGCAGGAAACCGGACGCCTTGTGCAGACCGAGCTGAAGCGAATCGAGATGCTCACTGCCCGCCAGGCTGCTGAAGTAGACCTTGGCATGCGCGTAGTCGGCACTGATGTGCACCTCGGTGAGACTGATCATCCCGACACGCGGGTCGCGAAGCTCGGTCCGGATCACTTCCGCCAGCTCGCGACGGATCTGCTCGCAGATCCGGTCGCGGCGCATGAAGCCCTTGTTGGCCGGCACTTACAACAGCTTCCGGGCGACTTCCGTGACGTCATAGGCTTCGAGCTGGTCGCCTTCCTCGTAAGCATTGAAGTTCTTCAGCGAGAGGCCGCATTCAAAGCCTGCCCGCACCTCCTTGGCGTCGTCCTTGAAGCGCTTCAGGCCATCCAGCTCGCCATCCCAGACGACGACATGGTTGCGCAGCAGGCGGACGCGCGAGTGACGCTTGATGACGCCTTCGAGCACATAGCAGCCGGCAATGGTGCCGATCCGGGTCGCCTGGAAGACCTGCCTGATCTCGACCAGACCGGTGATGTCTTCGCGCTTCTCGGGTGCCAGCATGCCCGACAATGCCGCCTTCACTTCGTCGACCGCGTCGTAGATGATGTTGTAGTAACGAATATCGACCCCGACGTGCTCCGCTGCCTTGCGTGCACCGGCATCGGCGCGGGTATTGAAGCCAATAATCACTGCCTTCGAAGCCTGCGCGAGGTGTACGTCGGACTCGCTGATCGCACCGACCGCCGCGTGAATGACATTGACCTTGACTTCAGCCGTTGACAGCTTCTGCAGCGACTGCACCAGCGCCTCCTGAGAACCCTGGACATCGGCCTTGATGATCAAAGGCAGGACCCTGGCTTCCGCTTCGGTCATCTGGTCGAGGATAGTCTCGAGGTTGGCGGCCTGCTTGGTGGCCAGCTTGACGTCGCGGTACTTGCCCTGACGGAACTGTGCGATTTCGCGTGCCTTGCGCTCGTCGGCCAGCACCACCGCTTCCTGCCCGGCGGCCGGAACATCGGACAGCCCGAGGATTTCGACTGGAATCGACGGACCAGCTTCTTTGATCACCTTGCCGTTTTCGTCGAGCATGGCGCGTACGCGACCGAAGACCTGGCCGGCAACCAGCACGTCACCCTGGCGAAGCGTGCCGGACAGGACCAGCATCGTCGCCACCGGCCCGCGGCCCTTGTCGAGGCGAGCCTCGATGATCAGGCCCTTGGCCGGCGCATCTCGCGGTGCCTTCAGCTCCAGCATGTCGGCCTGGAGCAGGACGTTTTCGAGCAGTTCGTCGATCCCGGTTCCAACTTTTGCCGAAACCTGGATAAACGGCACGTCGCCGCCATATTCTTCCGGCACCACTTCTTCGGCAACCAGCTCCTGCTTCACCCGATCAGGTTGTGCGCCGGGCTTGTCGATCTTGTTCACAGCGACCACCAGCGGCACGCCGGCAGCCTTGGCATGGTGAATCGCCTCCCGCGTCTGCGGCATCACGCCGTCATCGGCAGCCACCACCAGGATGACCAGGTCGGTGGCTTTGGCGCCACGCGCACGCATCGCCGTAAAAGCCTCGTGACCTGGCGTGTCGAGAAAGGTCACCATGCCACGATCGGTTTCGACGTGATAAGCACCAATGTGCTGGGTGATACCGCCAGCCTCGCCACTGGCCACACGGGTACGGCGAATGTAGTCGAGCAGCGAAGTCTTGCCGTGGTCGACGTGACCCATCACCGTCACCACCGGAGCGCGCGGTTCGAGCGGCACATCCTTGTGCTCGGACACTGCGTCGTCACCGAGGAAGGCATCGGGGTCGTCGAGTTTGGCGGCAAACGCCTTGTGACCCATTTCTTCGACGATGATCATCGCCGTTTCCTGATCCAGCACCTGGTTGATGGTCACCATCGAACCCATTTTCATCAGCGCCTTGATCACTTCGGTGGCCTTGACGGACATCTTGTGCGCCAGTTCGGCAACAGAAATGGTCTCGGGGACGTAGACGTCGTGAATCACCGCCTCGACGGGCTGCTGGAAAGAGTGCTGCTCGTCTTCGCTGCTGCCCCGACCCGACCGCTTGCCGTGCTTGTTGTCCCGCCAGCCTGCGCCACCGGTTGCGCCGCGCGTTCTCAACCCGGCCCGCTTGTTGGCCCCTTCGTTCTTCCACTGGCCTTTTTTGTCGGCCGTCTTTTTGTCGGTTACCTTCTTGTCGGATGCGGCAGGCTTGCCGGCCGGCCGGTGCAAGGTCTTGTCTTCCGCGGCGGGCTGGTCGCTGGCGGTCTGCGCCGCAACCTGCTTCGCAACTCCGGCGGCCTTGGCCGCGATCGCCTTCGCTTCGGCATCCTGCTTCAGGCGCGCAAGGTCGATAACGCGCTGCTGCTTGTTCTTGAACTCGGCTTCCTGAAGGGCGCGTAGCTCACCGTGGCGCCGCTCTTCTTCGGCGCGCAGCAGCCGCTGCTCCTCACCGATGATCGAGGCACGGGTCACCACTTTCTTGCCGCCAGCCTTGCCCTCGACAACCGGCTCGGCCTTAGCCTCGACAACCGGCTCGGCCTTAGCCTTGACAACCGGTACGGCCACAGCTTCGGCGACCGGTGCGACCACAGCTTCGGCGACCGATGCGACCACGACTTCGACGGCCGGTTCGGCCGGCACCTCGGCAACCACCTCGGCAACCACCTCGGCAACCGCTTCGGCTTTCGCTTCGATTACGGGCTCGGCCTCGACTTCGGCAACCGGCTCGACATACACGTCAAGCACTGGCTCTGCCTTTTCCTCGATGACCGGTTCGGCCGCAACCGGAAGTTGCTCCCGACGTGCCTCGACCGGATCACGTTTGACCAGGACGCGCTTCTTGCGGACTTCGACCTGCACCGTATGCGATTTGCCGTGCGAATCCTGCTGCCGAATCTCGGTCGTTTCCTTGCGCGTCAGAGTGATCTTGGTTTTCGCGTCGCCGCCGCCATGCGAACGACGCAGATACTCCAGAAGCTTGGCCTTGTCCTGTTCGGACAACAGATCGTCGGCTTCTCTCTTTGCCACGCCGGCCTTGTGCAACTGCTCGAGCAGCACACCAGCAGGCATTTTCAGCTGAGTGGCTAATTCGGCAACATTTGTTTGTGCCATATGAATTCCTTTTTCCGGCTTACTCGAACCAGTGCGCACGCGCCGTGGTGATCAGTTGTTTCGCCCTCTGGGCATCAATGCCGGTCATCTCGGTAAGTTCGTCGACGGCGAGATCGGCGAGATCGTCGCGCGTCTTGATACCACCACCAGCCAGTTTTCCGGCCAGCGACTTGTCCATCCCTTCAAGATTCAGCATATCCTCGGCGACATCCTCGATCTTCTCTTCGGTAGCGATCGCGTCGGTGAGCAGAATATTACGTGCACGCTCGCGCAACTCCTGAACGGTCGCCTCGTCGAAAGACTCGATTTCGAGCATCTCGTGGATCGGCACATAGGCCACTTCCTCAAGGGTCGACAAGCCTTCCTCGATCAGGATGTTGGCCACTTCTTCGTCAACGTCGAGCTTCTCCATGAACAACACACGGATGGCCGCAGCTTCAGCCTCAACCTGGGTCTTCGACTCTTCCTCGGTCATCAGATTGATCGTCCAACCGGTCATCTCCGACGCCAGGCGAACGTTCTGGCCGCCACGACCAATGGCGATCGCCAGGTTCTGCTCGTCGACCACCACGTCCATGCAATGCCTGTCTTCATCGACGATGATCGAGCTGACTTCAGCTGGTGCCAGCGCGCCGACAACGAACTGTGCGGGGTCGGCCGACCAGAGCACGATGTCGACCCGTTCACCGGCCAGCTCGTTGGTTACCGCGGTGACCCGCATGCCGCGCATGCCGACGCAGGTGCCGATCGGATCGATGCGCTGGTCGTTGGACTTGACCGCAATCTTGGCACGCATGCCGGGGTCGCGGGCAGCCGCCTTGATCTCCAGCAGGCCATCATCGACTTCCGGCACTTCCAGCGCGAACAGTTTGACAATGAATTCCGGCGCGGTGCGCGAGAGGATCAACTGTGGGCCGCGGGCTGAACGGTCGATACGCAGCAGGTAGGCCTTGACGCGATCGCCAACGCGCAGATTTTCACGCGGAATCATCTGGTCGCGGGGCAGCAGGGCCTCCATCTTGCCAGTTTCGATGATCGCGTTGCCACGCTCCATCCGTTTGATGGCGCCAGTCACCAGGTGTTCCTTGCGAGCAAGGAAGTCATTGAGAATCTGTTCGCGCTCGGCGTCGCGAATCTTCTGCACGATCACCTGCTTGGCAGCCTGCGCGCCAATACGGCCGAAGTCGATCGGCTCCAGCGCCTCTTCCAGATAATCACCGACCTCGACCTCGGCGTCCTGCTCCTGCGCTTCCGACAAAGGGATTTGTTGCTCCTCGTCGAGAAAGTCTTCATCGGCAACGACCTCCCAGCGACGGAAGGTCTCGAAATCACCCGTTTCGCGATCGACGACGACGCGAATGTTCGCCTCGTCGTGGACGCGTTTCTTGGTAGCCGAAGCCAGGGCCATTTCCAGCGCGCCGAAGACGATGTCTCTGGTGACGTTCTTTTCCCGTGCCAGGATATCTACCAGTAGCAAGATTTCGCGGCTCATTTGCTCATTACCTCCTAAACCAGCCTGTCGTTCGATCTTGTCAGGTCGAAACTCGGAACCAGGCGCGCCTTGTCAACATTGACCAAGTCGAATGCCACCTCACCCGAATCGAGTTGCAGGCGCACCCTACCTTCGTGCATACCCTGCAGGACACCGCTGAAGTTCCGTCGACCGTTCACTGGCAAGCGTAGCTTGAGAGTGATCTGCGAACCGGCGAAACGCTCGAAATCAGCCTCCTTCTTCAACGGCCTGTCGATCCCCGGCGAAGAGATCTCGAGGCTCTCGTAGTCGATGCCTTCGACCATCAACACGCGCGACAGCTGATTGCTGACCAGCGCGCAGTCGTCAACATCGACACCGCGCGGCTTGTCCGGCTTGTCGATGAACACGCGCAGGACGCGCCCGTGCGGACTACGCTCGACGTCTACCAGTTCGTAGCCGAGGCCAGTCACCGTTTTCTCAAGAACTTCGTGCACATCCATGGCTGCAAATAAAAAATGGGCGAAACGCCCATCCCCGAAAAATTTACCCCTGAGGGGCGACCGGAAAACCGGTGGATTATACCGAAAAGAGCCGCCGAGGTAAATCGGACCGTGATCGGCAGCGATCGCTCAACGCTCGCGCGGTCGTCGCGGCGGACGGTCGGCTTCCGGGTTTTCCATTCCGAATCCGCTCAGCAGCTTCTTCACTTCCGCCTCCGTGAGCTCGAGAACCTGCCCCCGCTTCAGGTTCGGCGGCAGCGCAAAGGGACCGTAGCGAACACGCATCAAGCGGCTGACGACCACCCCGACCGCTTCGAACATGCGCCGCACCTCACGGTTGCGGCCCTCGAACAAGGCGACGCGATACCAACGATTGGCGCCCTCGCCGCCCGCCTCCTGAAAGCTGAAGAACTGCGCCGGGCCGTCGTCGAGATCGATGCCATCAAGCAGTTGCCGACGCGCCTCGTCGGTGACTTCGCCAAGAATACGTACCGCGTACTCGCGGACCAGTTGATAACGTGGGTGCATCAGCCGGTTGGCGAGCTCTCCCGAGGTGGTCAGCAGCAGCAGGCCGCTGGTGTTGAAGTCGAGACGACCCACCGCTACCCAGCGTCCGCCGGCGATCCGGGGCATCGAAGTAAACACGTTCGGGCGATGCTCCGGGTCGTTGCGCGAAACGATCTCGCCATCGGGTTTGTGATAGATGATCACCCGCGGCAGGCGATTGGAGAAGCGCAGATTGACCAGTTTGCCGTTGACCTTCACCCGGTCACCCGGGCTGACCGTCTGGCCGACGCGCGCCGGTTCGCCATTGACGTTGATCCGGCCGGCGACGATCAGTTCTTCCATCTCGCGCCGCGACCCGATGCCACTTTGCGCCAGCGCCTTGTGCAGGCGCTCGGGCTTGGTGGCCACTTCCTGGTGACGCACACGCTTTGACGAATCGCCGCCGCTGCTCGCTGCCGGCCGAGCGCTGCTCGCCCGACCGTCAGACTCGGGCGTCGCAGCCTCGGGTGAACGCTGCCTGACGGCGCCCGCCGACGGCGGGCGCGGTGAACGCGGCGAACGAGAAGGATCGGCAGGCGATCTGCGCTTGCTAGTGGCCATCAGCGAGGTCCAGGGTTGAATTGATTTGTTCGAGGGGCGGCAACTCGGACAGACTGCGCAGTCCGAGGTCGTCGAGGAATTTTCGGGTGGTGGCCAGCAACCCCGGCCGGCCGGGCGTATCGCGATGACCGACGACGTCGACCCAGCCGCGCTCCTCGAGCACCCGGATCACCTGCGTGGCGACGCTCACCCCGCGGATGTCCTCGATGTCGCCGCGTGTCACCGGCTGACGATAGGCGATGATGGCCAGCGTTTCGAGCACCGCGCGTGAGTAGCGGGGCGGCTTTTCCGGGTTCAGCCGCTCCAGATAAGGCATGAACTCGGCGCGGGTGCGAAAACGCCAGCCGCTCGCCACCTGCAACAGCTCCAGCGGTCGCCTGCTCCATTCGCTGCGCAACTCATCGAGCAGCACGCGCAACACGTCGGCGCCGATCCGGTCGTCGAATACCTTGCGCAACTCGAGCAGCGACAGCGCCTCCCGGGTGCTCAACAGCACCGCTTCCAGCGCTCGCTTCACCTCGGCCGGGTTAGCGACGGGGTTGGCGGCGGATGTCAGAACGTCATCGGGAGCCGCTGCGGTCATCGGTCAACCTCAGATAAATCGGCGCAAACACTTCCACCTGCGTCATTTCGAGCAAATGCTCACGCGCCAGTTCGAGCAGCGCCAGGAAGTGCACCACCAGCACTGGCGCGCCCTGTTCGGGATCGAACAGATCGACGAACTCGACAAAACCGCCAGCGTCGCGCAGACGACGCAGGATCAGCCCCATGTGCTCGCGAACCGACAATTCGTCGCGCTGCACCAGGTGATGCGTATGCAGCTTGGCCTGCCGAAGGATGGCGCGCCAGGCATTCTGCAAGTCCAGCAGGTTGACCTCCGGCAAGCGTCGAAGCAGTGTCTTCTCGACCCAGACCTCGACCCAGTCGAAGTCGCGCTCGGCCTGCGGCAGTTCATTGAGCGCATGGGCCGCCAGTTTCATCTGCTCGTACTCGATCAGGCGGCGT
Source organism: Accumulibacter sp. (assembly GCF_032229525.1). Lineage (GTDB taxonomy): Bacteria > Pseudomonadota > Gammaproteobacteria > Burkholderiales > Rhodocyclaceae > Accumulibacter. The sequence continues at coordinate 8,213 of NZ_JAVTWB010000140.1, forward strand.
ACCAGTTCGGCCCGTGGATCCTCCACCTCGTCACCCTCGACCGCTTTCGGTCTGGGCAACAACATGCGCGACTTGATCTCGATCAGCATCGCCGCCATGACCAGATAGTCGGCAGCCAGTTCGAGGTTGTGCACGCGCATCGCTTCGACATAGACCAGGTACTGCTCGGTCAGCGGCGCCATCGGAATATCAAGCACATTCACGTTGGCCCGGCGAATCAGATACAGCAGCAGGTCGAGCGGCCCCTCGAAGGCGTCGAGCATCACCGCCATGGCGTCGGGCGGGATGTAGAGATCGAGCGGCATTTGTGTCAGCGGCTGGCCATAGATCCGGGCCAGCGGGCTTCCCGCCGCGGCAGGTGGCTGCTCGACTGCATCGGCGATGATCGCGCTATCGTTCATGGTCGTCGGGTGGGGGCTCAGCGCTCAGCTGTAGTCCAGCCCCATCGCGTCACGCACGTCGCGCATCGTCTCGCGGGCGAGCTGGCGCGCCTTGCGGTTTCCTTCGGCAATGATCTCGCGCACCAGGCGCGGATCGTCCAGATAGGGCTGCGCACGCTCGCGCATCGGCGCCTGCTCGTTGAGAATGCCATCGATCACCGGCTGTTTGCACTCCAGGCAGCCAATGCCGGCGCTACGACAACCCTGCTGCACCCACGCCTGACAGGCCTCGTCCGAATACACCTGATGCAGTTGCCAGACCGGACACTTGTCCGGGTCACCCGGGTCATCGCGGCGAACGCGCGCCGGATCGGTCGGCATGCGCCGCACCTTTTGCGTTACCGAGGCGGCGTCCTCGCGCAGGGTGATCGTGTTGCCGTAGGACTTCGACATCTTCTGGCCGTCGAGCCC
>NZ_JAVTWB010000141.1:0-13474 GCF_032229525.1 Accumulibacter sp.
TCGTCATCCGCCATCGTCTGTTTCTGTCGCGCTCAACTGGATGTCGGCAATCTGGAAGCGTTGGGTAGAAAAGTCGCCGAACTGGAGGGTGCCAGCGGTGCCTACATGCTTGGCGATGATGCCACGATGATGCAGGACTCGTTCCGTAGACTGGCAACGACCGTAGTGATGCCCCTGGCGGAGGAGATTCATCGGGAAGATCGGATAATTCCACAGGCAATCCTCCAGCCGTTGACCGAAATGGGTTGCTTCGGTCTGTCGATTCCCGAGCGCTACGGCGGCATCCAGAGCGACGAGCATGAAGATAACATGGGGATGATCGTCGTCACCGAGGAGCTTTCGCGTGCTTCGCTGGGCGCGGCCGGTAGTTTGATCACGCGTCCTGAAATCCTCAGCCGAGCCCTGCTCGCGGGTGGAACAGAAGAGCAGAGAAAAAAATGGTTGCCGCAGGTAGCGATGGGCGAGCCCTTGTGCGCCATTGCGGTTACCGAACCGGATACCGGCTCCGATGTCGCCGCCATGCGGCTCAAAGCGACGAAGTGCGCTGGCGGCTGGCTACTCGATGGGGTCAAGAGCTGGTGCACCATGGCCGGCAAGGCCGGGGTGCTGCTCGTTCTGGCCCGCTCCCATGCCGACCGCTCGCTCGGCCACAAGGGGCTCAGTATGTTCCTGGTCGAAAAGGACGCGTATGACGGGCACGATTTCGAGTATCGGCAGCCGCAGGGCGGCGTCCTCACAGGCCGGGCAATTTCGACCATTGGCTATCGCGGGATGCATTCGTACGAGCTCTTCTTCGACAGCATCTTTGTGCCGGATGAAAACCTGGTCGGTGGGCCGGCGGGTGAAGGGAAGGGTTTCTACTTCACCATGGCTGGCTTCGCGGGCGGGCGCATTCAAACAGCTGCGCGCGCAATTGGTGTCATGCAAGCCGCTTTCGAACGCGCCGTTTCGTACGCCGGCGAACGAAAGGCATTCGGCAAACCCATCGGCGATTTTCAACTGACAAGGGTCAAGCTGGCGCGCATGGCGACGTTGCTGATGGTTTCCCGCCAGTTCACCTACGCTGTGGGTGGTCTGATGGATCAGGGCCTGGGGCAGATGGAAGCGAGCATGGTGAAGCTGTTTACCTGTCGCACGGCCGAGTGGCTCACCCGCGAGGCGGTGCAGATTCATGGCGGCATGGGTTACGCCGAGGAGTCGCCGGTCAGCCGGTATTTCGTGGATGCCCGGGTGTTGTCGATTTTCGAAGGAGCCGAGGAAACGCTGGCGCTGAAGGTGATCATACGCGCGCTCATCGACTCTGTTTAGGTCCGGCTGCAACTGCTTACGTCGTCACGCCAGGAGGGGGATTGCATGACGCAGGGGATTCGTTTCCGACCGCAGGTGGCGCAGAATACGCAGCAATCGCCGGGGTTGGGCTGCCACCAACAGGTGGCGCGTTTTTCGGTCCAATGCGCCCTCGGGGTCGTAGGCGGTCGGGTGCAAGCGCTTGTGGTGTTCGATGACTTCATCATCGTTGTCGGCCGTGGTTCTCTCCTGTTCTGAATCAGTTGGTACGGATGAAAATTGCTCCGTAGTGGTAGGGAGGTAGCTCGACCAGCGTTTCCAGCTTGAATCCAGCCGGCTCGACCACCGCGCAGGTCTGTTCCAGCGACATGCGCATGTCGGTCTTCGGCCCTCGCGGTTGGTCGAGGACAGTCGTCTCTTCACGCGGCAGGGGATGCCAATTTACGATGCCAAAGCGGCCGTGTGGCTTTAAGGCCGCAGCGACCTCTCGGGCCAGTCCCGTCTTATCCGGCGCGCCGTGGAAGGTGTTGGCGATCAACACATAGTCCGCCAGCGCGTCCAGCAGACGGCTCAGTTCCATGGCATCTCCAAGCAGCCACTCACAGCTGGGCAGCCCGTCACACGCGGCTTGTGCTTGCGCCAGCATGGCGGGGTCGAGGTCAAATCCGATGACGCGCCCCGGCCCAACTTGGCGGGCAATGGCGGCGGTGAAATAACCGTCTCCACAACCCACATCGACGACCGTCATTCCGCGCTCGATGCGCAGGGCCCTGGCAAAGCCATCGGGGTCGGGCCACAAGGCATGCCACCAGTTCCTGTCGGGCATGCCCGTGGCCGGAAACCGTCGGTCCTGAATCGTCATTCGAGATCCTTCTTCATGCGCTGATATTCCTCCTGCACGATCTCCCCACGTGCATAGCGCCGGTCGAGAATCTCTTTGGCGCTTTCGTCTCTGTCACCTATCCCGCGTCCGCCGCACATGGCCAAGCCGCCGCTACGGAAAAGGAAGACCAGCATCACGACGAGAAAGATCTGCGAAAATATCCACATCAACGGAAACCATTCCCACGCTCCATGTGCCCACATGGCTACGTTACCCCCCTGGTTGCTGCCGCAGCCAATTTGCGTTTGCTCAGTTCGCTGCGTTGATCGGCCTCACTGGCGACCGGGGCCGGGCGTGCATCCAACCAGCGCGTCAGGTCGTGCAGGATGCGCAACACTTCGGCATTGGCGAGACAGTGATAGATGGGGTCGCCTCGGAAAACGGAAAATAAAGCACGCTAAAAGAAAGCCGGTAAGAGCAGATCCCTTTATCGTCAATCTGGAAACTCGCTCACGGAACAGGAAAAACCTTACGCCACGGCCAGTTAACCGAGGTGCGTGTGCCGCTCATGCCGAGGTTCTGTTTCCATAGACGCCAGCCCCTGCAAGATTCCACAGGCGTCCATGGCCTGCTCGCTCTGGCAGCGCTGACGTAGCTCACTGAGCTGCTGCTTGAGCTGAGACAGCTCGGCCATACGCACATCGACGTGGGCAATGTGTTCGTCGAGTAGTTGATTGACGCCACCGCAATCACCGGCAGGCTGATCCATCAGACCCAGCAGCGTGCGGATTTCCGTATGAGTCATATCCAGGGCACGACAATTCCGTATAAAGCGAAGCCGCTCAACGTGGAATTCGCGATAGCTGCGGTAGTTGGTCCGCGTCCGTGCCGGCGCGGATAGCAGCCCTTCCTTTTCGTAGTAACGCACGGTTTCCACCGTGCATTGCGCCACTTGGGCGAGTTCGCCGATCTTCACGGGTAGTCTCCAAAACAGTTGACCCTATAGGAACTTCAGGGTGTGCAATGCGCAGCATACCAACAATTGGACAACGCCATGCCCTCTCGCCCCGTGAAAACTACGCATGTTCACCACGCATGCGGCGACGATCATTCGCATGCTCACGACGACTTGCCCGCTGATCACGATCATGGGCATTCGCACGACCATGGTGATGAGTGTGGCGCCGCCGATCCGTTACCAACATCACCATCAGGCAACGCCAGTCTGGCCACAGCCAAAATTCCCGCCGGCTACACACGAACGCGTCTACGCGTTGCCCAGATGGATTGCCCGACCGAGGAGGCATTGATCCGCAATAAGCTGGGTGGCCTAGCCACGGTACGAGGGATGGAATTCAACCTCATGCAGCGAGTGCTGACCGTTGTCCACCAGAACAACACGCTAGCTGCCGTTGAGACGGCCATCCGCGACTTGGGTATGAGTGCCGAGCCAATCGAGACAAGCAGCCAGGGCGGCGCGCCCGCCGAGGCAGTCGGTAAGCCTTGGTGGCCGTTGGCGCTGGCCGGGGTTGCCGCGCTGGGTGCGGAAATTGTTCATTGGCTTGGCTTGCCCGAATGGTTGTCCGGACTGCTCGCTGTCGTCGCCATCACAATCAGCGGTATCGGCACTTTCAAGAAGGGCTGGATTGCGTTGCGCCACGGCAATCTCAATATCAACGCCCTGATGAGCATTGCCGTGACGGGTGCGGTATTGCTGCGGCAATGGCCGGAGGCAGCCATGGTCATGGTTCTGTTTACTCTTGCCGAGCTGATCGAGGCGAAGTCGTTGGATCGGGCACGCAATGCCATTCGCAGCCTGGTGCAGTTGACTCCGGAAATGGCGACAGTACGGCAGGCAAACGGTGCTTGGGCCGAACTGCCCGCCAAGGATGTCAGCATGGGCCAAACCGTGCGCGTCAAACCAGGCGAGCGCGTCGCCCTCGATGGTGTGGTGACGGCTGGGCGATCAAGCATCAACCAGGCGCCTATTACCGGCGAGAGCTTGCCGGTCGACAAGTCGGCCGGAGACAGTGTATTCGCCGGGACCATCAACCAATCTGGCGCCGTCGAATTCCGGGTTACTGCCGTATCCACGCATTCGACCTTGGCACGCATCATTCACGCGGTCGAAGAAGCACAAGGCGCACGTGCGCCAACCCAGCGTTTCGTCGATCAGTTTGCCAGGATCTACACGCCGGCGGTGTTCGTCTTCGCCATCGCGGTAGCCCTTGTGCCGCCCCTGCTACTTGGTGGCAGCTGGCAGGATTGGGTATACCAGGCGCTGGTTCTGCTGGTCATAGCGTGTCCGTGCGCCTTGGTTATTTCCACGCCCGTCACCATCGTCAGCGGTCTGGCAGCAGCAGCCCGCCACGGCATCTTGATCAAGGGCGGTGTCTATCTTGAAGAAGGTCACAAGCTCGCGTGGCTGGCATTCGACAAGACCGGCACCATCACGCACGGCAAACCGGTATTGACCGATACGCTCTTGCTCGATCAGCCGACCGGAGTGGATGCCGTCCGAGTTGCCACCAGTCTTGCTGCACGCTCCGATCACCCGGTTTCTCACGCCATAGCCACAACCGGACAACGGAACGGCACCGCCCCGCTTGAGGTGGCCGACTTCGCCGCCATTCCAGGGCGAGGTGTGCTCGGAACCGTTGGCGGCGTGCGTTATCAGCTTGGCAACCATCGCTTGATCCATGAGCTGGGCGCATGCACTCCCGCCCTGGAGGCTCGGCTTGGCGAATTCGAAGAGCAAGGCAAGACGGTCATTCTGCTCACGGATGGCGAGCGCGTGCTGGTCCTGTTTGCCGTGGCCGATACGGTCAAGGACAGTAGCCGCGCCGCGATTCGGGCGCTACATGAGTTGGGTATCAAAACAGTCATGCTGACCGGCGACAACGCACACACCGCGCGAGCCATCGCAGCCCAGGTTCAGATTGACGAAGCCTTGGGCGATCAACTGCCGGAAGACAAGCTGCGCGCTATCGAACGCTACGCGCAAAGCGGCAAGGTTGGCATGGTGGGTGACGGCATCAACGATGCACCGGCACTGGCGCGAGCTGACATCGGCTTTGCCATGGGCGCGGCGGGTAGTGATACGGCTATCGAGACGGCTGACGTGGCACTGATGGATGATGACCTGAACAAAATAGCGCGTTTTGTCCGCCTCTCGCGCACCACCCGAACGCTACTGGTACAGAACATCACGCTGGCATTGGGCATCAAAGCCGTTTTTCTGGTCCTCACGCTGCTCGGTATGGGCACCATGTGGATGGCGGTATTCGCTGATATGGGCGCGAGTCTGCTGGTTGTGGCTAACGGTCTAAGGCTGGTGCGTCAGTAGCGTGCCGTTATGTCATTCTGAGCTATACCTTGGCGGACGATTTTTCCCATTTTCTGAGACTCAGGTTCCCGCGGTTTTTCGTCTGCCACGCGTGACATAAATTAGACGGCACTTTTGGCAGACGAAATCTCGGGGGGAAGCTCAAACGAGAAGCCGCCGGCGGGTCATTCGTCGTTATGATCCGGGCCTTGGCGCGTCCCCGGATCGAGCGGCGGCCGAACATGCCCAGTCGATATACGGCCGTCTGCGCCAGTCGAGCAGATTGTATCGGCGTGATTCTGTCTGCGCCAGCGGGCGCCCGGATGACCATTACCAGTACTTTTCGAACGCCATCTGGCCGAGTACCCCACGGCGGGTGGTGGCAAAGCCACGTGCGCCCAGCATTTGCCGCAGTTCGCGCGCCATCTCCGGGTTGCCGCAGACCATCAGGCGCGAGGCTTCTACAGTGAGCGGCGCAACGGCTTCCTCCAGTCGTCCATCAGCCAGGAGTGTCGGGATTCGCGCTGCAAGCGTCGTTGCTCCCGCTTCACGCGTCACCACCGGAAGATAGGCCAGCCGCGCTTTGCCGGCGGTGGAAGCACCTTCATCGGCCAGCGCGCGGATTTCGGCACGGTAGGCAAGTTCCGAGGACCGGCGAACGCTATGGACGACAATCAGCCGTTCGAAACCGCGCCAGACCGCCGGATCGCGCAGGATGGAAACAAACGGCCCCAGCCCGGTTCCGCTGGCCAGCATCCACAGGTCGCGGCCGGTTGCCAACTGGTCGACGGTGAGAAAGCCGAAAGAGGCCCGCTCGACCTGCATTGCATCGCCAACCCGAAGTCTTGCCAGGGCGTCCGAGAAAGCACCGCCCGGAACCAGGGTGGCGAGGAATTCGAGGCTGTCTTCGGCAGCTCCCGAGACCATCGAATAGGGACGCCAGACAATGCCGCGATCGTCCGCGGTGATGCCGAGGCGCGCGTAGTGTCCGGGCGTAAAACGGAACTCCTTGCCGCGGGTGGTGCGAAACGAAAGCATGGCTGGCGTCAAGTAGCGCACCTCCAGCACGCGCTCCGTGGTCCATTTGCCGCTGTTCGCTGGCTCAGGAGGGATCTGCGGGACAGCTTCGGTGGACAAGCTCATGGTGCCCTTTCTCGGATTTCTTCCCCTGGCTCAGGCTTCGTTCCGCTTTCCTTGCTTATTGCCCGGTCGAGGAGGGATGGTTGATACAACTTCATGTCAGGCTTTTCGACCGCTTTGAAGCCCTATTGTTTTGTAGAATTCATTGCATCTGGTCGGGCATGACGCCCTTCCGCCAACATCAGGAGTCCAACCATGCGCGTCCACGTCCTGCAGCACGTACCGTTTGAAGGTTTGGGCAGCATTGCAGCGTGGCTGCAGCAGAAAAACGCGGCGCTTACGTGGAGCCGCCTCTTCGAGGCGAATGTTCTCCCCTCGCTCGAGACGGTTGATTTCATCATCGCTCTGGGTGGACCGATGAGCGTCAACGACGAGCATCAGTTTCCCTGGCTGCGAGACGAGAAGCGATTCATCGCTGCCGCCATCAAGGCGGGAAAAGCCGTGCTGGGGATCTGTCTCGGCGCGCAACTGATTGCCAATGCGCTCGGCGCACGCGTCTACTCGACCCCGGAGAAGGAGATCGGCTGGTTCCCCGTTTGCGCGGAAGCCGGTAGTGAGGCCAGCTTCGGCTTTCCGGGGTCGACGCTCGCCTTCCACTGGCACGGCGAGACCTTCGACCTGCCTCCGGACGCGGTCCACCTGGCCAGCAGCGAGGCCTGCCGCCATCAGGCGTTCCAGCTGGGTAAACGCGTGCTGGCATTGCAGTTCCATCTCGAAACGACGTCGGAAAGCGCTGCCGGCCTCATTGCACACTGTGGGCACGAGCTGGTGGCTCAGCGCTTCATCCAGAGCGAAGCACTGCTTCTCGCGACCCCGGCAAGCTGCTATCAGGGCGTCAACGCCTTGATGGCTGACGTACTCGAATATCTGACAAGCGATGTCGCCTAAGCCCCGGCGAAGAATCGAAAAATTTGGGTTTGAATTGCAGCCACAGGTCTACCTATACTTTGGCTGCTAGGACTGAATTGCCCGTCCGGTACGTCGGCCCGACATGATGCTGGAAGGCGGTTATCGGCGGGGAAAGTCCAGGCGTCGCCAGACGAACTCTGGGAAAGGAGGGGCAAGATGCAAATGCTCACTATTCTGGTTCTCCTCGCTCTGGTTGCCACTGTTGTGTCCTTGGCTCTCGGCATCAATTCCATGGCGCATGGTGGCGAGTATGACCAGGGCCACAGCACGCGCTTCATGGGCATGCGCGTTGGTTTTCAGGCCATCACCCTCGTGCTGTTGATGCTGGCGTTGTACTTCTCCACGACGTAGCAGCAGCGTACCTGCGGGCGGCAAGCGGCAAGTCGGGCAGCCTGCGTGCTGTGACCGTTGATGCTTGCTTGGCGATTTACCTCGCTGGCTCGCTGCAGCGTCACGCGCCCCGGATCAGTGCCACCAGATCCTCGGTCGAGGGCAGGGCGCTGGCGTCGCCATCGGCGAGGATGCTTTCGGCAAGGGCGCGCTTTTCGTGGTGCAGGTCCACGATGCGTTCCTCGACTGTGCCCTTGGTGACCAGGCGGTAGACGGTGACCGGCCGCAGTTGTCCGATGCGGTGGGCGCGACCCATGGCCTGGTCTTCCGCCGCCGGGTTCCACCACGGGTCGGTGATCACCACGTAGTCGGCGGCGGTCAGGTTGAGGCCGAAACCGCCAGCTTTGAGGCTGATCAGAAAAAGGTCTCCTTCGCCGGCCTGGAAAGCGGCGACACGGCGCGTGCGTTCAGCGGCAGGGGTGGAACCGTCAAGGTACTGATAGCGGATTCCCGCCTGATCAAGCGGTTCGCATAGAACCTTAAGAAAGTCTACGAACTGACTGAAAACAAGTGCTTTGTGACCATTGGCAAGAAGTTCGGCAGCGAGTTCTGCGAAGGCCTGCACCTTGGCGCCGGCGATGCCGAATTCCGGGTTGCACAGGCGCGGGTCGCAGGCGGCGCGGCGCAGACGGGTGAGCTGCGCGAGGATGTTGAAGCGTGCCTGCGCCTGCGGCGAGCTGTCGAGGCTGGCGTCAATCTCGTTCGCTGCCTCGCGGCGCAGGGCTTCGTAATGCGCGGCTTCGGCTGCTTCGGGGGTTACTGTCAGGATCAACTCGGTGCGCGGGGGCAATTCCTGCAGGACTTCGGACTTGGTGCGCCGCAGGACGAAGGGCCCGACCAGGCGCTTGAGCACGTGCTGTGCGTCGCGGTCGCGGTTGCGTTCGATCGGCCCGGCGAAGCGTTCGTTGAAGCGGTTGAGACTGCCGAGCAGCCCGGGATTGGCGAAGCGCATGATCGACCACAGGTCGGCCAGTCGGTTTTCCACCGGCGTGCCGGTCAGCGCCAGGCGGAAATCGGCGGTCAGTGCGAAAACTGCTTGCGAGCGCTTGGCGGCGGCGTTCTTGATCGCCTGCGCTTCGTCGGCGATCAGCGTGTGCCAGCTACGATCGGCGAAACGCTCCTGCGCCAACTGCAGGAGTGTGTAGGAGACGATCAGCAGGTCCTGCGGCCCGGCCCTGCTGACCAGCTCTTCGCGCTCTTCGTCGCTCGCTTCGCTGTAAATCCGGACGTTCAGGCTGGGGGCGAAGCGCAGCGTCTCGGCCAGCCAGTTGCCGCACACCGAGGTCGGCGCGATGACCAGTGCAGGACCGCCGCTGGCGCGGTCGAGAAGCACGCCGAGTGCCTGCAGGGTCTTGCCGAGACCCATGTCGTCGGCCAGGCAGCCGCCCATGCCGGCGATCGCCAGACGGGTCGCCCATTGGTAGCCGTCTTCCTGGTACGGCCGCAGGCAGGCTTGCAACAGGCTCGGCAGCTTTGGCTGCGTGGCCTGGGCGTCACGCAGACGGTCGATCGCCTGGCGAAAATCCTTGCTCGCTTCGAGTTCGGTACCGTCGAGAATTTCGTCGAGCCAGGCGGCGGCGATCATCGGCGCCTTGCCGCCGTCCTTGTCGGTCTCGAGCACGGCTGCCAAATCACTCAGCTTCTGCTTGAGGGAACGGGTCAGTGCGGCATAGATGCCGTTCCCCATCGGGATGAAGCGGCTCTTGTCACGCGCTGCCGTCAGCAGCGTCTCAAGTTGCACAACGAGCCCTTCGTCGAGCGTCGCCTGCCCTGACAGCCGGAACCAGTCGCGTTCGCGGCTGAGCTTGACGCCAAGCTGTCGGGTGTCGAGCGTCAGCACGCGCACGCTCTTGCCCCTGGGCCATTCGACGGCCGCAACTGCCGCTAGCGTTGGCAGTGCCTCGACCGCAGCGAGCGCCTGCTCCGCGTTTTCGATCAGCCACTCGCTGGTGCCGTCGTTGTTGTTGAGGAAGGGCAGGGCGTCAAGTACCGATTCGAGATGTCGGCGCTCTGCGGCCAGGTCACGCTCGGTGCCGATGGTTTCACTGCCGAGCACGGCCATCAGCCGGATCCTGCCGGCGGCGGCTGGCAGGCGCGGTCCGTCCGGGCCGAGTGGCGTGACGATCAGGCGCAGCGAGAGGTCGTCACCGACCGGTGCGAGTTCGGCCCGCAGCCGCGAATCACTGCTCACCTGGCGAGTTGCCTGTGCCGAGTCGGCATGAACGTGGAAATGCGCGGCCAGTGCGTGCAGGGTCTTGGCCAGTTCGGACTGTGCCGCCGGCGCGTCGGCGGGAACCGAAAAGCGCCCGGAAACAAGCTGTGCGGCTTGCTGTTGTGCCGCCGAAAAACGCACCAGACGCAGTCGCTGCGGCCCGTCCTGAACGAGTGTGATCAGCCGTAATGCGTCGGCTTCCCGACGCTCGTCGGCGTCCATGGCACGATGCATGCTGAAGTGGCTGGCTGGCCGTAGCGGCGGTTCGACGCGCATCACGAAGCGCTCGCCCTGACGCACCAGCTCGATTTCCGGCGCGGCTTCGCTCAAGTCGACGAACTGCTCAGGTGCATTGGCCAGGACGATGCACGGATGGCCGACCAGAGCGACGATCGCCACCGCCAGATCGAGGTGGTAGCGGTTGCGGTAGCCGCGTTCCGGACGCAGCGCGCGCGCGACCTTGGCGTCGCAGGACGGCAGTTGTTCGTTGCCGACCATTCGGGCCAGGCTCACGGCTTTCGGCCGGCCCCAGCCGCGCTGGCCGCGGCTCTGTTCGAAGGGTTTGATGTCGACCAGTTCTCCTTGCCGCCCGACCTCGAGTGCCCACAACAGGCGCGTCGATTCACCGCTTGCGGTCGCCGGCTGGTTCACTGCCAGCGACTGCAGGGAGAGCAGGATTTCTCGCCAATGCTCGCGAGAACCGGCGACAAAGAAGCCTTCCGGGGCATCGCCGCCGGCGAGTACTGCTGCGGCGCCATCGAGAAGGCGGGTCAGGGCCTGCAGCCGGCACGCCGCCAGTTGTTCGCGCAGAAATCCGATCGTCGCGCGCCACTCGGCTGATGGCGCTTGCGGGTCTGCGTCGGCAATCGTTTCTCGGCCGAGCCACGCCGCGAGCAGAATTGCCCACAGCGAGTCGAGCATCCAGTGCGAGTGTGCGTCGGCAGCCGGGCGAAACGCGCTACGGGCGATCGGCGCCTTGCCCAGGCGAACGTCAATGGCGTGCACCCAGCGTCCCCAGCCGGCATAGGGGCTCGGTTCTCGCTTGCCGGCTTCGCCGACGCAGAACTTGCGCGCCAGTTCGAGGTGCCTGGGGGTCGACTGGGCGAGCAGTGACAAGGGATAGAACCAGGCGATGCTGTCGGGTAGCAAGCGCTTGGTGCCGCCGATCTCGCCTTTTCGCTGCTTGAGGGCCGCTTCGAAAGCGGCCTGCCCCGTCGCCCACTGGCCGTCAATGATCAACGCTGCGGCGCGAATGGCGGCGCTCAGGCCATCGTCGAGTCCGGCCAGCGCCGCTTGCAGCAGGCCGCTGTCGGCGCGCTGCATGGCGAGATCGCCGAGCGCCAGGCGCAGGTCTTCGGATAATTGATTGGGGTTCTGCGCCAGCTGTTCCGCGGCCCACTCCACCACCGGGTGGTAGTCGGTTGCCCAGTACAGGCAAGTGGTGGCGACGGCCTGATAAGCCAGTTGTGAACGCCAGAGGGGCTCGATACGCTCAAAACTTGGGCCGTCAAAAGGCAGGAGAAGAGCGTTCACCACGATTGGTGGCCATTCCATCGATCGGCTCAGGACGCTTCTGATGTGTGCCAGTTCCGCGTTGGGCGCACCGCAGTAGAACTTGGCGCGGACGTAGGCGATGGTGGTCGGGATACTGCCGGTGGGCCAGTAGTAGGCCGACCGCGCCGGATCGAAACGGTCGAGTTCGGCGACCAGTCGCGCCAGCGTGTCGCCAGGGTTGGTCTCGAGCAACTGCCGGTACAGGGGAGCGCGCAGCGAGTCCACCAGATGGAAGCTGGTAGCACGCGAGGGTTCGTCGACCAGCAGCTGGTGCTCGCGCAGTTGCTGCGTTGCGGCCTTGACGTCGCTGGCGGTGAACGCTTTTCCTGCGCTGCTCACCAGACCGCTCAGACCGAGCAGGCGGTGTAGGTCGGTGTTGCTGCGAAAGGTCCACAGCAGGGCGCAGGCCAGCGCCACCTTGTAGGTGTCCTGCGGCAGTCCGTGCCGGTCGAGTTGATCGATGGCGGCGCGGTTCAATGATGTTCTGTTCATTGGCTGGAACTCGCTGAAACCGGTGGGGAAGGGCAGGGCGGGACAATCACTGGCGCGTCAGCAGCATTGCGTCGCCGTAGCTGAAGAAACGGTAGCGCTGTGCGATGGCGTGTCGATAGGCGGAGCGGATGGTGTCCAGACCGGCGAAGGCCGAGACGAGCATCAGCAGCGTCGACTTCGGCAGGTGAAAGTTGGTGATCAGCCGGTCGACGACACGAAACTGGTAGCCCGGGGTGATGAAGATGTCGGTCTCGGCGGCGCCGGCGTGCAGTTCACCGTGCTGTGCGGCCGCTTCGAGCGAGCGCAGGCTGGTCGTCCCGACGGCAATGACCTTGCCGCCGCGGGCGCGGGTGCGGGCGATGGCGGCGATGGTTGCTGGCGGAATCTCGAAGCGCTCGGCGTGCATGCGATGCTCGGCGACCCGATGTGTGCGCACCGGCTGAAATGTGCCGGCGCCGACGTGTAGCGTCAGCCATGCGATTTCGATACCGCGCTGGCCGAGCTGCAGCAGCAGCGGGTCGTCGAAATGCAGGCCGGCAGTCGGCGCGGCAACTGCTCCCGGATGGCGGGCGAAGACGGTCTGATAACGTGCTTCGTCTTCCGTGCTGGCGGCGTGCGTGATGTACGGCGGCAGCGGCAGCCTGCCGTGCGCTTCGATCAGCGTCCACAAGTCGCCGTCACCAGCCAGTTCGAGCGTGAAGAACTCGTTTTGCTCGCCGCTGCGGCTGCCGACGACCAGGCTGATCTCGTTCTCGAGGAGAATCAGGCTACCCGGCTGCGGCGATTTGCTGGCGCGAATCTGGGCCACCGCGTGCCGAGCATCGACAATGCGCTCGATCAGGACCTCGATCTGGCCACCGCTTCCCTTGCGGCCGAAAAGGCGTGCCTTGATCACGCGCGTATCGTTGAATACCAGCAGGTCGCCGGGCGCGACAAGATCGGGGAGTTCGTTGAAGCGGCGGTCGGAAAACTCGCCATCGGCGACTCGCAACAGCCGACTGGCCGTGCGCTCGCCAGTCGGCTGCTGGGCGATCAGTTCGCTGGGCAGGTCAAAATCAAAATCGTCGAGGGTGAGCATACGGAAGGAAGCGTGCCAGCGAAGCGTTGTCGAGGAATGGCGGTCGGCGCAGTGTGGCCCGTTTTCAGCTTGTCGCTTACGGGAGAATCAGCGATAATCCGCAGCTCTTCTGGCTCAGGACGTTCGAGCCGAAGCCGAGATGGCGGAATCGGTAGACGCAGCGGACTCAAAATCCGCCGATGGTGACATCGTGGGGGTTCGATTCCCCCTCTCGGCACCACCCACAAAAGCACGTGCCTGCAAAGGTCCGCATCATAACACGCT
>NZ_JAVTWB010000141.1:13574-49549 GCF_032229525.1 Accumulibacter sp.
CCGCCGCGTGCCACCGCCATGGGCTGGCTGCCGGCAGCTGCCGTGCGGCGCGGCGCGTGGATCGCCTTCGCGCTGGCTTTCAACTTCGGAATCTACCTGGCCTACCAGGGGGGTTGGCCGATCGTCCTGATTGGCCTGGCGTCACTGCTGGCCGGCTGGGCCTACACCGGCGGACCGCGCCCGATCGCCGGCACACCGCTGGGCGAGCTGTTTGTCCTGCTGTTCTTTGGCCTGGCAGCGGTCGGCGGCTCCTATTACCTGCAGACCTTGTCGATCAGCCCCGCCGCTCTGCTGGCCGGGGCAATGCTGGGTCTTTTCGGCGCCGCGGTAATCACCGTCAATAACACCCGCGATCTCGAGACGGATGCCCGAGCAGGCCGCCGTACGCTGGCCGTCGTTCTCGGTCGGCGTGCCATGCGCTGGGTTTTCGCAGCGGAAACCCTGCTTCCCTTCGCCTTGTTGCCTGGGCTCGCGGTGCTTGCCGGGCGCGCTTGGTGGCTGGCATCGCCGCTGTTGGTGCTGCCGCCGGTGTTGCTCTTGATCAAGCGTTTTGGTGATGCGTCGGGGGGAGCGGTTTTCAACCAATTGCTGGCCAGCACGGCCAGATTGCAGTTCTTGTTTGCGCTCCTGCTGAGCTTGGCGATGGTCGTCTAAGCGGACTCCGTCATCCGGGAGTGCCTGTTTGTCCAGGCTGAAACCAGGCCAGTTTCTGCTGCAGGCGAACCACGGTGCCGACGATGATCAAGGCCGGAGAAGCGATGCCGGCGGCCTCGACTTTCCCGGGCAGCGTGGCCAGATCTGCCGTCAGCACCCGTTGGCGCTTGCTGGTACCGTTCTGTACCACGGCCGCCGGGTGGTCTCCGGGCAGACCGTGGGCAATCATCTGGCGGCAGATTTCGGCGATGCCGCCAACCCCCATATAGAAGACGACCGTCAACCTGGGGCGCGCCAGGGCGGGCCAGTCGAGATTGATGGTGCCGTCCTTGAGGTGACCGGTAGCGAAAGCCACCGCCTGCGCGTGGTCCCGATGGGTGAGCGGGATGCCGGCGTAGGCCGCGCAGCCGGCCGCGGCGGTAACTCCGGGAACGACCTCGAAGGGGATGCCCGATTCGACCAGCGTCTCGATCTCTTCGCCGCCACGCCCGAAAATGAAGGGGTCTCCTCCCTTGAGGCGGACTACCTTTCGCCCAGCGCGGGCCAGTTTTACCAGCAGTCGATTGAGTTGCTCCTGCGGCACGGTGTGATTGGAGCTTTTCTTGCCGACGTAAATTTTCTCGGCGTCGGGACGGGCCAGATCGAGTACCCCTTCGGCAATCAGATGATCGTACACGATGGAGTCCGCTTCGCCGATCAAGCGGGCTGCGCGCAAGGTGAGCAGGTCGAGGTCACCCGGCCCGCTGCCGACGATGAACACGGTTCCGACGAGCGGTGAGGAGGGCGTTTGACTCATTGCTTTGTTCCGATTCTGGCTGAGGTGCAAGCATAAGCGCCCGGCCCGGGTAATTTCAACTCGACCGCCATCTCATGGATTCGGCGATCGGGGATATTTGATGGAGGTCAAGGAAGGGAGCGGTCCAGACATGTCATCCTGCGGCGAGTCTGACACAGATGTGACCCGGGCGACCGTAGAGAACTTTCAAGAGGAGAGGAAATAGCATGCAGAAGGTAATTCGTAACGTATTGATGCTGGCAGCGCTGCCGTTCGCCATGAATGTGGCGTTTGCGGCCAAGGCCGAAAAGGCTGCCGCGCCGGCACCTGCGGTAGCGGAAGCGCCGAAGCTTTCAGCTGAGGACAAGGCGGCTTCGGGCAAAACCTATTTCGAGCGTTGCGCTGGCTGCCATGGCATGCTGCGCAAGGGTGCTACCGGCAAGAACCTGGAGCCGAAGAACACCACCAAGCTGGGTTCCTCGCGCCTCGAAAAAATCATGACCTACGGTACCGAAGGCGGCATGCCGAACTTCGACGATATTCTGTCGAAGAAGGAAATTGCCCACATGGCGGAGTACGTTCAGATGCCGGCCGACGTGCCACCCGAGTGGGGTATGAAGGACATGAAGGAGAGCTGGAAGCTGGTCGTTCCGGTTGCCGAGCGTCCCACCAAGCAGATGAACAAGGTCAACCTGCAGAACGTCTTCGCAGTGACCCTGCGGGACTCGGGCGAGGTTGCCCTGATCGACGGCGACACGAAAGACATCTGGGGTATCGTCAAAACGGGTTACGCGGTGCACATCTCGCGCATTTCGGCTTCCGGCCGCTATGTTCACGTCATCGGTCGTGATGGTCGCTACGATCTGATCGACATGTGGTACGAGCAGCCAAAAATCGTCGCGACGATGAAGGCGGGCTACGAAGCACGCTCGGTGGAGACCTCGAAATACAAGGGCTACGAGGACAAGTACGCGGTGGTGGGTGCCTACTGGCCTCCCCAGTACGCGATTCTCGATGGCGAAACGCTCGAACCACTGAAAGTGGTTTCGACGCGCGGCATGACCGTCGACGGCGAATATCATCCGGAACCACGGGTTGCTTCTATCGTTGCCTCGGCGGAAAAGCCCGAGTGGGTGATCAACATCAAGGAAACCGGCATGATCAGGCTGGTTGACTACTCGGACATCGCCAACCTCAAGGAAGTCACCATCAACTCCGCCAAGTTCCTGCACGACGGTGGTTTTGACTCGACCAAGCGCTACTTCCTCGTTGCCGCCAACGCCTCCAACAAGATCGCCGTGGTGGACACCAAGGAAGGCAAGCTGACCGCACTGGTGGACACCGCCAAGATCCCGCACCCGGGTCGTGGCGCCAACTTCACCCATCCGAAGTACGGTCCGGTCTGGGCAACGTCGCACCTGGGTGCCGATGTGATCACCCTGATCGGTACCGATCCGAAAGGTCATCCAGACCAGGCGTGGAAAGTCGTTCAGGAACTCAAAAACCACGGTGCCAACTCGCTGTTCGTGAAGACGCATCCGAAGTCCAAGAACCTGTGGTCTGACGCACCGCTGAACCCGGATCCCGAGCTGGCTGGTTCGGTCTCTGTCTACAACATCGACGAACTGGGTGATCCTGCCGCCAAATCGCAGGTGATCAACCTCGCCGCTGCTGCCAATCTGGGCAAGACCAAAGGCAACCAGCGCGTGGTGCATGGCGAGTACAACGAAGCTGGTGACGAGATCTGGTTCTCCGTCTGGACCGGTAACAAGACCGAGCCGTCGGCGATCGTGGTCGTCGATGACAAGACGCGCACGGTCAAGAAAGTGATCAAGGACCCACGTCTGGTCACCCCGACCGGCAAGTTCAACGTCCACAACACGCAGCACGACGTCTACTGATCTTCGCGAGTCTGATCTAAAACCGGGGGGCTACCGCCCCCCGGTTTTTTTTTGGCTCGTTTGCCGGCATAATCCCCAGCACCTCAACTGCCGCAAGGAAGCAACGATGAAAGTCAAAATCCTGTTGTTGTCGGCCGCCATGGGGGGCTCGCAGCTGGTCTTCGCTGCGCCACCACCCGTCGACCCGGCAATGCTCGAACTGGCCGACCAGAGCCGCTGCCTGGTCTGTCATGATGTCGAGGTGAAGGTTCGCGGTCCCGCCTGGCGCGATGTCGCCAAACGCTATCGTGGCAAGCCGGAAGTCGAGGAAGTGCTGGTCGAAAAAGTCTACAAAGGCGGCGGCGGCGTCTGGGGTGACGATTACATGTCGTCCAACAAGCGCGCCGGGATGGACAACATCCGCATTCTGGTCAAGTGGATTCTGACCCTGCCCGAATCTTGAGCACGTCGGCGATCAGCATGGCTGACGCCGAGTACCGAGTACCGAGTGCCCGCGCCCGCTCCGCTGATCAGCTCGCGCCGTTGGCGCGCGCCCGCAGCAGCTCGATGATCATTGCCGACGCCTGCTCGATCGAGCGGTGGGTAACGTCGATGACCGGCCATCCCCGCGTGGAGAACAGGCGGCGTGCGTCCACCACCTCTTTGCGCAGGGCGGCGAAGTCGGTGTAGTCGGTGTCTTCGTTTTCGTTCAGGGCGCGCAAACGGGCCGAGCGGACGCGGGCGAGTCGGCTCGGGTCAACGGTCAGACCGACGATCAGTGGTCCCTTCGCCTTCAAGAGGCCGAGCGGGGGTGGCGAGAAGGGCACCAGCGGTACGTTGGCGGCCTTGATGCCGCGCGAGGCCAGATACATGCAGGTCGGTGTCTTGGTGGCCCGTGATACGCCGACAACGATCACGTCGGCACCGTCGAGATCGTCGCTGGCGATGCCGTCGTCGTGGGCCAGAGTGTACTTCATGGCTTCTATGCGACGGTAGTAGTCCTCATCGAAGACGTCGCGAGAGCTGGTGTGACTATGCACTGGCACCTTGCAGTGCTCGGCCAGCTGGCTGACCAACGGCTCGAGTGCGAACTGGTAAGGGATGCCCAGTCGGGCACAGCCGTCTTCGAGCGCCTGGCGGATGTCGGTGTGGCTGATGCTGTGCACGACATAGCCGGGTGTTTGCGCCACCGTGCCCAGAATTTCGGGGACCTGGCCGAGGTGGCGGACCATTTTCCACAGGCGGCGCTCGACCTCCAGCCCGGCGAACTGCGCGATGGCGTTACGCGCCAGCAACTCGACCAGTTCCCCTGAGGCATGCGAGACGAGGTACAGCACGAGGGTTTTGCTCACGACCATCCTTTGCCCGTGTTTGCGCCGTGTTTTCTGATCAGCGGTGGTGACCGCCGTCGAGGCGCAGGACGGTGCCGTTGATCATCACATTCTTGAGAACGTGCAGGACCAGCATCGCGAACTCGGCCGGGTCGCCGAAGCGGTGCGGAAAGGGAATCTGGTGCGCCAGCCGCGAATCGAGGTTCTTTTCCATGGCGAACAGCGTCGGTGTGCCGAACAGCCCCGGCGCGATGCCGACGACGCGGATACCCAGCGGGCCCAGCTCGCGTGCGGCCGGCAGGATCATGCTGACGACGCCGCCTTTGGAGGCGGAATAGGCTGCTTCCCCGCTTTGCCCGTCGTAGGCGGCGACCGATGCCGTCGACAGGATGACGCCACGCTCGCCGTTCGAGCGCGGTTTCAGGCGTGCCATGTCGGCGGCGGCGAGGCGCATCATGTTGAAGGTCGAAATCAGGTTGACTTCGACCAGCTGGCGGAAATCATCAAGAGGCATCGGACCGTTTGGACCAATGGTCGGCTCGGAGTGGCCACGGCCGACGCAGTGCACCAGCACGCGGGCCGCGCCGTGGGCATCGCGTGCCATGGCCAGGGCGTTCTCCGCCGAGAGCGAATCGGCCACATCGCACGGGATCGCCAGGCCACCGATCTCGTCGGCAACTTTCTGCACGCCGGCAGCGTCGATGTCGATCACTGCCACCTTGGCTCCCGCTTCGGCCAGGTAGCGCGCCGTCTCGGCGCCCAAGCCCGATGCCGCTCCAGTGACCACCGCTGCGCACGCCCACAGATCCATCTGCTGTCTCCTTCTTCCGTCAGCGAGGGCCGACGCAAGCGCGCATTATGAGCCGTGGCGTGCCGCCGCGCAAATCACGGCTGTGCGGCATGATCGCCCGCTGCCGGCACGGTTGCGGCGTGTTTCTTCAGCTAAAATGATTGCCCGTTCGCTTGCTTCTTGAACTTGTCGGAGGCGGCAACTCGCCACACCAACGAATTGACTGACTCCCGCATCATGCCTATTCTTCGCCTCCTCGCGCTGCTCCTGTCTTCGCAAGTCGTCCTCGCCGAGCCCGTGCGCGAGTCGATCGCCCCCTCGGCAGAACGCCAGAAACAGCTCGTTCACCTCGTTCGCCAGGATTGCGGCTCGTGCCACGGGATGACCTTGCAAGGTGGTCTGGGCCCGTCGCTGCTGCCCGAGGCATTGCGTGACAAGCCGCTGGAATCGCTGGTCGCCACCATCCATGGCGGTCGCCCGGGTACACCGATGCCGCCATGGCATCGCTTCCTTTCGGAGGCAGAGGCGCAATGGATCGTCGAGCAGTTGCTGGCCGGGTTCCCCGACTGATCTGATCGGTAAACCGCGGCGCGATGGCCCGGCACGGTGCCGGCTGCTTGATCGGCGGCTGAACTGCTACCGTCCGATGGCGGCCAAGCTGCCGTCGCCGACAAGGCGATTGACCTCGACCGACACGTGCGCCAATTCCTCGTGCTGGCCCAGGACGCGCCTGACGGCTTCCGGCGTCACCTGATCGTCGGCGGTCGTCAGGCTGACGATCACCGCGAATTTCTCACGGCCGACGCGCCAGACGTGCAGATCGACGATCTGTGGCGTGGTCGCCCACGCAGCGTGTTCGGCAATCGCCTGACGGACTTCCTCGACTACCGGGTGATCCATCTCCCGGTCGAGCAGCACCCGGCTGGTATCGCGGATCAGCCCGACCGCCCAGCGTGCGACGAGGACCGCACCGACGATTCCCATCACCGGGTCCAGCCAGTCCCAGCCGTAGAACATGCCGCCGAGCAGGGCAATGATGGCCAGCACCGATGTCGCCGCATCGGCGATCACGTGCAGATAGGCGGCGCGCAGATTGAGGTCATGGTGGCCGTGATGCCTCTCCTCGGCGTGGTCGTGGTGTTCGTGGTGATGTCCGTGATCGTGTCCGTGTGAATGGCCATGACCATGATCGTGTGCGCCATTGAGGATCAGCGCACAGGCGACGTTGACCGCCAGGCCGAGCACCGCGACGACGATCGCTTCGACAAACTGGATCGGCTGTGGCGAAAAGATGCGCTCGACCGACCCGACGACCATCATCACCGCCACACCGAGCAGGAAAATGGCGCTGGCGAAACCGGCGAGAACCTCGATTTTCCACGTTCCGAAAGCAAAGCGATGATCATGCGCATAGCGTCGTGCCGTCGCGTAGGCCAGGGCGGAAAGGCCGATGGCCACGGCGTGCGAGCTCATGTGCCAGCCGTCCGCCAGCAGCGCCATGGAGTTGAACCACCAACCGGCGGTGATCTCGACGACCATCATCAGCGCGGTGATCACCATCACCAGGCGCGTGCGTTTTTCGGCGGCAAGGTTGCCCTCGTCGAAGACGTGGGTGTGGGTCCAGGGCGAGAGTTCGGCGCTACGCATGACAGGTTTTCCTTGCTTGGCGGTTACAGGTACTTGCTGAGTTCCTTGAACTCGCGGATGGTGTCGTCCGCGCTGCGCGACCCTTCCCGTACCGCGTGCTCCAGACAATGATCGATGTGGTCGTGTACCAGCGTCTTCTTGGCGCTGGCGACGGCACGCTCGACCGCCTGCAGTTGCTGGGCGATCTGCAGGCAGTCGCGGCCATTCTCGAGCATCGTGACGACGCTTCTGAGGTGGCCTTCCGCCCGCTTCAGGCGCTTGATGATTTCCGGGTGCGAGGCGTGGGTGCTCATGGGGCGTATCCTATCCAGGGGGAGAGGATAGGTCAACGGCGCGCTTGGTCTGCCGTGCGATGAGTGACCCTCCTGTCGCCGGCCGGGAATTCTTGCCGTGGGCGCTTGCTGGCACAGCGCGAAGGACCCGACGTGATGGGCCAATTGGTGTAGCGCGGAGCGATCAGTTGCTATGCGTGCGGATGGTATGGAATCTGCTGTTTATTGCGGCTGGCCGGTGCATGCTTCGATCAGCGCAGGATCGTTCTCGGTCGCCTTGCCAACTCGGTGACTCACCGGCCAGACTTGCAACTCGCTGCCCGGAAGGGGCTGGATCAGCATGCCGACCTGGTCCGCTGCTGCGGCCAGCCAGGCTTGCCAGTGCTCGGGTGGCAGGATCAACGGCATGCGCTGGTGGATCGGCCGCAGCAGTTGGTTGGCGCCGATGGTGACAATGCAGCAGCTACGAACGACGTCGCCGGCCGGTGACGTCCATGCCTCCCACAAGCCGCCGAGCGCCATCGTTTCTGCCGATTTCAGCGAAATGTAGCAGGGCTGCTTGCGCGTCACTCCTTGGGTTGCCGCAGCTCGCCATTCATAGAAGCCGCTGGCCGGAATCAGGCAGCGACGCCGCCGGAAGGCGTCCCGGAAAGCGGGTTTCGCGGCCAGCGATTCGCCGCGAGCGTTGATCAGCGTGGTGCCGAGCGACTGGTCTTTCGCCCACTGTGGCAACAGACCCCAGCGCAGCAGGTGAAGCACGCGCAGACCGGCAGGTGACTGGCGAATGACCGGGATTTCCGATCCCGGCGCGATGTTGTAACGGGGCGCGAGCTCGACGCACTGATCCAGGCTGAAACGCCTGCACAACTGCGAGCGAGGGGCATCGAGGGCATAGCGTCCGCACATCGGCGAAGTGTAACCCGGCAACGCGTTGCTGACCGCTCTTCGCCCTGCTGGAGCTGCCACGCCCGACGAGATGGCCGCCTCCAGGCCGTAGCGGCGAATTCTTGATCGGCAGCAAATGCGCGCCGGGCGGCTGCGTATAATCGTCGGTCGATGGATCCAAGCACGCTCACGGGCCGATGAGCCCTCTCACCCACTGGCTGAAAAACGGCGCGCGCCGGCAGCCGTTGTTACCGGCCCTGGTGACGCCGCACGCCGCGTGGCGGTACGGCGAGCTGGCGTCGCTGGCCGACCGTGGCGGCAGTTTTCTGCGGGCGCAGGGCTTGCAGCTCGGTGACGTCGCGGCGATTGCCGGCCATGCCCACGACCTGGCGCTGGCGGCGCTGGCCTGTTCGACGGCGGGGGCGGCCTTGCTGCCCCTCGACCCGTCCGCCGCCGCTGCCGCCTGGCCAGGTCTGCAGGCACTCGCCGGTGGTCGCCTGAAGCGGTTTGCGCCGCTGCCCGGCACCTTGCCGGCGAGTGACGGACGCCTGGTACGCAGAGGTGCCGCCGACGATCTGGCACTGCTCATTGCCACCAGCGGCAGTGAAGGGGCGCCCAAGGCGGTGATGCTCACCGCGGCCAATATTGCAGCCGCGGCTGACGCGTCGAACAGCCGCCTGCCGCTGTCCGCCGGTGACCTCTGGCTGGGCTGCCTGCCCTTGCATCACATCGGCGGCATCTCGATTCTTGGCCGCTGTCTGCGCGCTGGTGCAACCTTGCTGCTGCATGAGGGCTTCGTTGCCGCCAGCGTATGGGACGACCTGCATACCCATCGCGTCAGCCACATCTCGCTGGTGCCGGCGATGCTCGCGCGCCTGCTCGACGTCGGCGCCGGCAAGCGGCCACCGGACAGCCTGCGCCATGCCTTGATCGGCGGCGCCGCGCTGTCGCAGCCTTTGTTCGAGCGGGCTTTGGCCGCTGGCTGGCCGATCTGTCCGAGCTGGGGAATGAGCGAATCGGCGGCCCAGGCAGCGACGCTGGTGCACCCGGGTGGCGACTGGCAGCCGGGCCAGGTGGGCAGCCTGCTGCCTGGTCTGGCCGCCCGCGTGGCTGGCGATGGTCGCCTCCATTTACGTGGGGCACAGGTGATGGCCGGCTATCTGAACCCGGCGTGGGCTCGGGGTTGGGGACTCGAGAATGGCTGGCTGGTGACCGGCGATCTGGGCGTGCTCGCCAGCGACGGCCAGGTGACCATTCTGGGCCGTGCCGATGACCTGCTGATCAGCGGCGGCGTCAAGGTTTACCCGTCAGAGGTGGAATCCTGCCTTGCCGGCTGCCCCGGCGTCACGGACATTGCGGTGACGGCGGTAGCGGACCCGAACTGGGGCGATTCGCTGGTGGCGCTGGTGGTCGGCCCGGTCGAGATCGCGGTGGTGGACGATTGGAGTCGGCAGCACCTGGTGAGCGCCAAGCGCCCACGTCGACTCCTGCGCGTCGACGGTCTGCCACGCAACGAGCTCGGCAAGATCGATCGCCAGGCACTACGCGCGCTCGCGGCGGCGGCTGCATGAATCTCGCATCGCTGCTCGATGCCTCGCGTCTGGCGCTGCTGCGCCGCCGTCTACGCGTCCGGCTGCCCGGCGCCCCGGTGAACGGCCTGCTCAGTATCAGCCTTGATCTCGGTCCGGGCGACGCGCATTGGCTGAACGTCGATCTGGCGCGAACCGACGTCAACTGGTGGGCGCGGCCGAGCGGTAGCGATCTTCCCGACGCTGGCACTGGCGGGCAAGTTCGCCCGCCGGGCGACTATCGCCTCGCACTGGGTAGCGCGATGAGTTTTTCGACCGCCGGCGCGGCGCGTTTCGCGGCCTTGCAGGCTGCGTTCTCGGGCCTGGCGCCGCTCTGGCAGCACGACGATTGCCAGCAGACGGGCGCCCTGCCAGCGGCCCACTTCGGCTTTGCCTTTGACGAAGAGAGCCGCGACGCGCTGCCCAACGCACGCCTGGTAGTGCCCGCTATCCTGCTGCAGAGCCGCGCTGGCTGCCGCACGGCAAGCTTCACCTGTGCGGTGCGAGAAGGGGAGAGCGCCACCGAACGTTGGCTGGCCGAGCTGCGTGCAGCGACGCCGCAGGGCGACAGCCCCCCACCGTGGACCGCCGTGTGCCGGCGCCGCGAGCCGCTGGCCGACCAGGCGTTCCTGGCGCGTGCGCGCGCCGCGCTGGCGGCGATCGCCAGCGGCAGCCTCGACAAGCTGGTTCTGGCGCGCAGCGTTCACTTCGACGGCAAGACGCCGATTACCCCGGGACCCGTGCTGGCGGCGCTTGCCCACCGTCATCCCGAGTGCGTGATCTACGCTGTCGGCCACCATCGCCAGTGCTTCATCGGTGCCACGCCGGAGCGCCTGGTATCGCTGCGCGGCGGCCTGGTGCGCGCGGATGCCCTGGCCGGGACGGCCTGGCTGGCGGTTGCCCCGGCTGCCGGGCAGCCGATCTCGCTGGCCTTGCAGCACGACAAGAACAGGCGCGAACAGCAGCTGGTGGTCGATGCGGTGCGCGACGCACTGGCACCCGTGTGCGCCGCTCTGGCGCCGCCGCAGGCGGCCGAGATCGTGCAATTGCGTGATCTGCAGCACCTGCGTACGCGGGTGGTGGGTCGCCTGCAGGCGGGGGTAGGGCTTTTCGATCTGATCGCTCGCCTGCACCCGACACCGGCGGTCGGCGGTGCCCCGGGCGGTACCGCCGCTCGCTGGCTGCGCAGTCATGGCGATCGACGCGGCGCCTGGTACAGCGGTGGCATTGGCTGGATAGAGCGTGACGGTGACGGCGAAGCGGTGGTCGCCTTGCGCTGCGCGCGGATCAGCGGCTGCGCAGCTGAATTGTTTGCCGGCGCCGGCATCGTGGCTGGATCGGACCCGGCACAGGAGCTCGCCGAAACCGAAGCGAAACTGGCCGTCGTCGCCGAAGCGCTGCAACGCCCGCGGCGTGTAGCGTGTCATGAAGGGAGCAGGAGCGCATGAAGGAAAGCGTCGATACCGGCCTGCTCAATCTGCGCTGGTCACAGGCACTGGTCGATGCGCTGGCCGCCGCCGGACTGCGCGAACTGGTGCTTTCGCCCGGTTCACGTTCGAGCCCGCTGGCCCTGGCTTTCCTGCGCCAGCCAGCGATCCGCTGCCACGTGCTCGTCGACGAGCGCAGTGCTGCGTTCTTCGCGCTGGGCATTGCCAAGGCCAGCGGTCGCCCGTCGGCTGTGCTGTGCACCTCGGGGTCGGCGCCGGCCAACTGGTTTCCGGCAGTCATCGAGGCCGATCTGGGCGCCGTCCCGCTGCTCCTGCTGTCGGCCGACCGGCCGCCCGAGTTGCTGGGCTGGGGCGCCAACCAGACCATCGATCAGCAGCGCCTGTTCGGGTCGCACGTTCGTTCTTTTCACGCGCCGGCACTGCCGGGTGCGGACGTTCCCGCGGGCTATCTGCGGCAGCTGGCAACACGGGCCATGAGCGAGTGCTGCTGGCCGCTGCCCGGTCCGGTGCACCTCAATCTGGCCTTTCGCGAGCCGCTATTGCCTGCCGGTAGTGCTCTGCCGGAGCAGGGCATCACCATCAGCACGCCGGCGAATTGTCCAGTCATACCGCGCTTGCTTCCCGATCGGCGCTTGATCGAGGCGACGCTGGCCGACATCAGCGGCCGACCGGGCGTGATCGTCTGTGGTGGGGGCGACTATCCGCAGGGCTTTGCCGACGCCCTGACGGCGCTGGCCAGCCAGCTTGATTGCCCGATTTTCGCCGAACCGTTGTCAAACCTGCGTTTCGGTAGTCACGACCGCAGTCGCTTGTGTGTGCGCTACGAGGCCTACCTACGCCATTCGTCGCCGCTGGCGGTGGCAAGGCCTGATTGGTTGCTGCGTTTCGGCGCCTTTCCGGTCACCCGGTCGCTGCAGAACTGGTTGCGCACAGCAGCGGCCGAGTCGCAGATTCTGATCAGCCCGGACAGCCGCTGGCCAGACCCGCAACACCGCGCCAGCAGGCGGATTCAGGCCGATCCGGCGCTGGCTTGCGAGGCTCTGCTGGCCGGCGCCCTGAGGCCCGCGCCGCCATCATGGCGAGCCGGGTTTGCGCAGGCCGAAGCGCAAGTCGAAGCGATCGCGCGAAGCTGCCGGCCGCAGGAGAACTTCGAAGGCGCCCTGATCCCGACCCTGATCGAATGCCTGCCGGCCGGTCATCGCCTGTTCTGCGGCAACTCTCTGGCAATTCGCGACCTCGACGCCTTTTCCGGCAGCAGC
This sequence comes from Accumulibacter sp., assembly GCF_032229525.1. Taxonomy (GTDB): domain Bacteria; phylum Pseudomonadota; class Gammaproteobacteria; order Burkholderiales; family Rhodocyclaceae; genus Accumulibacter. The sequence continues at coordinate 26,084 of NZ_JAVTWB010000141.1, forward strand.
GACAAACCCTTGCGGTTGTTCGGCAATCGTGGTGCCAGTGGCATTGACGGTAATCTGTCGACCGCCCTGGGCATTGCTACCCAAGGCGCTTGCGTGGCGCTGGTCGGCGACCTGACTGCGCAGCACGACCTGACGGCCCTTGCTGCCGTCAGTGGGTGCGACATCGTTTTCGTGGTGCTCAACAACGGCGGCGGCGGGATTTTCGACTACCTTCCGGTGGCCAGCTTGCCGGAGTTCGAGCGCGCCTGGCTGACGCCGCAGGCCATCGATCTGTCGGCCGCCGCGCGCAGTTTCGGCGTCAGCGGCCAGCGCGTGGGGTCGCTGGCCGAATTCAGGGTCAGCGTCGAACAGGCGCTGGTGCGCGGTGGTGCGACGTTGATCGAGGTGCCAATCGATCGCCTGGCGAGCGTCGCTCGACGCCAGGCGTTGTGGCGAGCCTGGGCGGGCGGGGCGGTCTAGCGAGCAGCGCTCGGCCGCCAGGCAGCGCTTCAGCTCAGCGTCGGATTTCCCGCGCTTCTCCGGCGCGGCGCGGCTCGATCGCCGCGACGGTATCGCCGGCGGCGGCCAGCGGCAGCCAGCGCGTGAGCAGCGCAAGCAGCTGCTCGCGGGTGAAGGGTTTGCTCAAGTAGTCGTCCATGCCGGCGGCGAGGCAGCGCTCGCGGTCGCCCTCGACGGCGTTGGCGGTCAACGCTACGATCGGCAGTGGGTGACGCAAGAGACCCTGGCGCTGCCGCGAACGGATTTGCGCCGTCGCTTCGAAGCCGTCCATTTCCGGCATCTGACAGTCCATCAGGACCAGGTCGAAGTGCTCCGCGGAGACACGTTCGACCGCCACCAGGCCGTTCTCCGCCAGACTGTAGATCAGCCCCAGCGATTCCAACATTTCGCCGGCGACCAACTGGTTGACCGGGTTGTCCTCGGCGACCAGCACCCGCGCGGCGCGTGTCGCCGGGCTGGTCATGACCAACGGCGGTGGCGCGTGCTCGCACGGCAAGGCCTCGGCGAGCGTGACCCCGGGACGCGCGTCGGCGTCCTGCTTGAGGAGTGGCAGCTCGAACCAGAATAGCGTACCGTGACCTACCTCACTGAGCAGGCCGATCTGACCACCCATTATTTCGACCAGCCGCTTGACGATCGCCAGTCCGAGGCCGCTGCCGCCGAACCGCCGGGTGGTCGAAGCGTCGGCCTGGACGAAGGCAGCGAACAGACGCCGTTGCGCTTCTTCGCTGATGCCGACACCGCTGTCCTCGACCTCGAAGCGGAAGCGTGTCTGCCGCGGATCCTCTTGCAGCAGCTTGACGCGTACGGCAATCATGCCCTGGCTGGTGAATTTGACGGCGTTGCTGACCAGGTTGGTCAGAATCTGGCGCAGACGTAGCGGGTCGCCCTTGACCGCGACCGGCAGTTCGCCGGCAACGCTACAGGCTATCTGCACGCCTTTGGCCTGGGCGGGCGTGGAGAACAGTTCGCCGACGTCCTCGATCAGCTGACGCAGGTTGAACTCGGTGTTTTCGATATCGAGCTTTCCCGCTTCGATCTTCGAGAAATCGAGAATGTCGTTGATGATGCTCAGGAGATGCTCGCCGGAGTGGTAAACGGCATCGGCGAAGCGCTGCTGTTGCGCGTTGAGCGCCGTGCTGCGCAGCATTTCGCTCATCCCGAGAATGCCGTTCATCGGCGTCCGGATCTCGTGGCTCATGGTCGCCAGAAAGTCGCTCTTGGCGCGGTTGGCGGCTTCGGCAGCGCTGCGCGCGGCAGCGGCTTCCGCCAGCGCCGCCGAGCGCTCGATTTCTCCGAGAACGATCTTGCGCGTGGTCGTGAAGGCTGTGTAGGCGGTCATGGCGAGCGCGATCACCGCGCCGAGCACGGCCAGACCGACGATCGACTCCATTCCCTCGCCGATGGCGATCAGGCGGCAGCCGATCGGCAGCAGGGCGATAGCGATGAAGGCGAGCGCCGATGGGAGATGTGCGGCCAGCGAGGAACTCGCCACGGCCGTCACGGCAATCACCCACACCACCAGAAAGGCGGTAGCCACACCATCGGCGCTGGCAAGCAGCAGCAGGACGCTGAATGACCATGATGCCGCGCCTGCCGTGGCCCCGATGAAGAAGCGCCGTGCCCAGACCGGCGCCGCTTCCTCGGGCGGACGCGCCTGCCGGTACCACAACCACAGCCCCAATCGGCACAGCGCAACGCCGATGATCAGGCCGGCGCTGAGCAGCAGGCGGGCGGCGTCAAAATAGGAAAACAGCAAGCTGATGAAGAGCACTGTTACGAGCATCGACATGACAACGGAAGCCAGCATTCGCGTGTAGCAGATATCCAGCATTTGCGCCGCGAGACGCGGATTGCTGTCGGCTGTGCTGTCTGTGCTCATCGCTCTGGCTCTCTCATCGCGCGCTTTCGGCTGGGTCGGCGGGCGACGGCGCCAGCTGCCGGCAAGCCAGGCGACCGCCAGCCGCGAGCAGCGCTTCGAAGCGATCCTGCGGCAGCGGTTTCGAGAACAGGAAGCCCTGCTGGATATTGCAGCCATGAGCGAGCAGAAAAGCCGCCTGTTCGTGGGTTTCGATTCCTTCGGCGACGACGCGCATGCCGAACTGCTTGCCGAGTTCGATGATCGACAGGGCGATGGCGGCGTCCTTGCCGCCGCGGGCGACATCGCTGACGAAGGAGCGGTCGATCTTCAGTTCGTCGAGCGGAAAGCGCTTGAGATAACTCAAGGACGAATAGCCGGTGCCGAAATCATCGAGCGCCAGGGCGAACCCCTGCTCGCGCAGCTTGTTCAGCCTGGCGATCGTGCGCTCGGCGTCGACCATCAGCAAGGACTCGGTCAACTCGACAAGCAGCTGCTGCGGCGAGACACCGGCGCGTTGTACGGTAGCGGCAAGTTTCTCGGCGATATCATCCTGCAGAAAACTGGGGCTCGCCAGGTTGACCGAGACGCGCACCGTGGCGAGTCCGGCGTCGGCCCACTGCCGGAGATGGCGAGCAGCCGCGGCCACCACCCAGTCGCCAAGCGCGACGATCAGCCCGCACTCTTCGGCGAGCGGAATGAATTCGCCCGGTGCGAGCAAACCGCGCTGTGGATGCTGCCAGCGCACCAGTGCCGCGGCACTGACCATCTGACCGTTGGTGGCGTCGACCTTGGGCTGAAAATGCAGGCGCAGCTCGTTTCTCGCGATCGCGTGGCGCAGCTCGTTCTCCAACTGCAGCTTGGCGCTGGCGGCGCTGTTCATCTTTTCGTCGAAGAAGCGGCAGCGGGACGCGCCGGCGCGCTTGGCGACGTACATCGCTTGCTCGGCGTGGCGCCACAGGCTTTCGGCCGAGTCGGCGTCGCGCGGGAAGAGCGCCATGCCGACGCAGGCGGTGAGTACCAGCTCGCGGCCAGCAAACAGCAGCGGTCGGGAGACTTCCTGCAGCAGACGCTCGGCGACCATTGCGACATGCGTGGCGACGCGCACGTCGACGAGCAGCACGGTGAACGCATCGCCGTCTATGCGGGCGACTGTACCGGCAGTCTGCATCGGCGGATTCAGCGCCAGCAGATCGGCCGCCCGGACCGACGCCTGCAGGCGTGCGGCGATTTCGCACAGGAGCTGATCGCCGGCTGCGTCGCCCAAGGCGTCGTTGGCGCTCTTGAAGTGGTCGAGATCGAGATGCAGGATCGCGCAGCAGCTGCCCTGCGTTCGCCGCACGCGTGCCAGTTCGACGCCGACCAGTTCGGCGAAGAACTGCCGGTTGGCCAGCCCGGTCAGTGCGTCGTGCATTGCCAGGTGCTGAATTCGCTGCTCCGCCTGCACCCGCTCGGTGACATCCTGGGTGATGCCTTCGATGCGCACGATACGCCCGGCGGCGTCGCGGACAGCCAGCGCTTCCTCCAGTACCTCGGTCAGTCCGCCGTCCACGCGCTGCATGCCGTACGTCAATCGATACGGTGCACCTTCGCTCAGCAAGGCCTGCCGGGCAGCGGCCACGGCGTCTCTGTCGTTGCTCCGGACGCGGTGCAGAAAGCGCTTCGGCGTGCCGGTACCCGCCAGTTCAACGTCACCGAAAATGCGCCGCAACTCGTCCGAGCACGAAAAGCGTGCTTCGTCCAGTAACCACTGCCAGTTGCCCATCCGCGCCTGCCGCTGGGCCAGCGCCAGGCTCTGTTCGCTGCGCCTGACCTCGGCCATCGCCCGGCTGGTGCGCAAGGCGTAGCGGACGCGATGCGTCAGCAAGTGCCAGTTGATCGGCTTGGTGACGAAATCGGTGGCGCCCGCGGCGTAGGCGCGCTCGATCGAGTCGCTGTCGTTTAGCCCGGTGAGCATGACGATCGGCAGCCACTCGGCGCGCGCGTCGCGGCGCAGCGTTTCGCAGACCGTGTAGCCGTCGATGCCGGGCATCATTACGTCGAGCAGGAGCAGGTCGAAGTCGCTTTCCTGGCAAGCGCGCAATGCGGCCTCGCCGCATTCCGCTTCGCTGACTTCGAAGCCGGCGTGGCGCAGCGACTCGGCGGCCAGCATGCGCAGCATCTCGTCATCGTCGACCAGCAGCACGCGGTTTGGTGGCGCAGTGCTGTCCATCAGGCATTCCCTTTCGCGGTTGCCTTCGCCGCTGCCATGGTGAGGCGATATTGTGCCAGGATCTCGGCGAATTCGGCGTAGGCGCCGCCGAGCCTGGACGGCCAGTCGCTGGCCGGCGACTTGCCGGCGCGGAGCAGCATTTCGAGCTGCCTGGCCTGTTCGGAGAGCGCCAGCGCGCCGACCGTTGCGCTCGACGATTTGAGCGTATGCGCGGAACGCTGCAGGGTGGTCATGTCGCCGCTCTCGCTCGCCTGCTCGATCGCTGCCAGCAGCTGGCTGGCATTGCTGGTGAACATGTCGAGGAGGCGATCGGCGAACGCCGGGTTGCTGCCGTCGGCGATCATTGGCAGCGATTGCACGACCTGCGGGTCGAAAGCCTGCGCTGCGTCTGGCGCCGGGTTGCGAGCGGGCGCGGCTGCGGCGGCCGTCTCGCTTTCGCCTGCGCGGTCGTCTGCGGCGGTCGCGCTCTGAGCGCTGTCGCGCGGCGGAGCAGCCGTCGCCGGCAGCGCTGGCAGGTTGCGCTCCAGCGCCGCGGCCAGCTGGGCCCGGTTGATCGGCTTGGCCAGGTAATCGTTCATGCCGGCGGCAAGGCATTGCTCACGGTCGCCGGCGAGCGCGTTGGCGGTGAGGGCAATGATCGGACAGGCAGAACGACCCATCTCGCGCTCCTCGGCGCGGATTCTTCGGGTCGCCTCGAAGCCGTCCAGGACCGGCATCTGGCAATCCATCAGGATCAGGTCGTAGGCGCGCGCGCGCGTCGCGGCGACCGCTTGGGCACCGTCGTGGGCCTGGTCGACCTGGCAACCGAGCATGCCAAGGATGGCGCCGGCGATCTCGCGATTGACCTCGTTGTCCTCGACCAGCAGCACCTGTCCGCTAAGCTTTCGGGCGTTTCTTGTGGTCGCCCCCGGTCGCGGCAGCACCTGCGCGTGACGCTGCACGCGCTGCCGGAACCAGAAGGTCGAGCCTTGTCCCGGCTCGCTGTCAAAACCGACCTCACCGTCCATCCGCTGCGCCAGTTCGCGGATGATCACCAGGCCGAGGCCGGTACCGCCAAACTTGCGCGTTGTCGAATTGTCGGCCTGTGAGAAGGGGGCGAACAGCTTGCTGCCATTTTCCGGTGAGATGCCGACGCCGGTGTCGGTGACGGCGTAGCACAGCCAGCACTGTTGCGCGTCTAGCGCTGCCAACCCGGCGTGTTCAGGGCTGGCGCATTCGCAAGTCAGGGTGGCGACAATCGAGCCGCTGTCGGTGAACTTGACGGCGTTGCTGAGCAGGTTGCCGAGGATCTGCTTGATGCGGTAGGGATCGCCTAGTACGGCGGCGGGCACGTCCGGGCCAATCTCCTCGCTGAGCAGCACGCCCTTGGCCGACGCCATTTCGCGAAAGGGTTGCACGACCTCCTTGACGAGTTGCTGTGGACTGAAGGGAAGGCATTCGATTTCCAGGCGGCCGGACTCGATTTTCGACAGGTCGAGGACATTGTTCAGCAGATGCAGCAGCGACTCGGCAGAAACGCGCAGAGTCTCGGTGTAGCGCCGTTGCTGCCGCGAAAGCGGCGTCTCGATGAGCAGGTCGGCCATGCCGATGACGCCGTTCATCGGTGTCCGGATCTCGTGGCTCATGTTGGCCAGGAAACGTGACTTGGCGACGTTGGCGCTTTCCGCCTGCTCTTTAGCCCGGCGCAGCTGCACGGTGCGCTGTTCGACCTGCTCTTCAAGAGTCGCTCGATGCTTGGCGAGTTCAACGTCACGCAGCTGGACTTCGCTGAGCATGACGTTGAAGCCGGCGATCAAGTCGCCGATTTCATCGCGCTGATCGATCGCCACCCGTTGTGAGTAGTCCTTGTCGCTGGCGACCAGGCGCATCGCTTGCCTGAGCGCCAGGATTGGCATCGAAACCGAGCGTTGCAGCCGCACTGCAAGGAGCAGGGCAGCGCCGAAGGCAATCACGGCGCCTGCCAGGACGACCAGCATGCGCCGAGCGATGTCCCGCCACATCGGCCGGAGGTCAGACTCGATGCTCAGCGTGGCGATGACTTCCCTGCCTTGGCGGATCGGATACTCGATCTTCAGCGAGTCATCCCAGTAGCCGCCCGCCACGGTCGCTGCGGCGGCACCGGGGCGAGTCGCTGCGTCTGGCGTCCGCTGCGCAGGGTAGTACGCGAAAATTGCCCCGTCACGGAGGGTGATCGAACCGCCGATGATTTCGGGGCGCGCGCGCAGACCGGCCAGCGCTTCCCTTGCCGCGTTCTTGTCGTCGAAGGTGATCGCTGCGGTGCTGCTCGCCGCCAGGATCTCGGCCATGCCATTGAGCTTGGCCAGCTCCGCCTCGCGGTTATCGGCGATCTCCGAGGCAGCAAAGAGCAGAGTGCTGATCAGCAGCCCGGCGCCGACGGTCAGCCCGATGATCAGCATCATCTTGTATTTCAGCGGTAGATCGCGGAAACGCATTTCAGTGGCTCCCCTTGAAATCGGCCAGGTTGCGCGCCAGTTTGAGCAGGTTGGAACTGGCCTTGAGCTGTGCCTGCTCGATCGCCTGACGATTGACTTCGAACTGTAGCCGCTGATCGGCGCGAACCAGGCCGATGGCGCCGCCGCTATCGATGAAAGCGTCGGCATCGCTGACGGTCAGTATTGGCTGCGCGGCGACAACACGCAGCAGCTGGCTCATCCGACGCTCTTCCGAATCAGCGATGAACAGGACCTGACAGGGACGCGCCTCGTCGATACCCAGCAACTGTCGCACGGCGACCGGGCGGCCCTGTACCTGCCGGCCTTCGTGCGCTTCGAGTGCGTTGCCGACCACGCTACGGCCGAGGGCGCAGATCAGCAGCGGTGCCGTGCGGTTGGTGAAAGCGCGTTCCGGCCACTCGATGTAGCGCGCAAAATTGACCACGAAAGCGGCCTTGGCCTGAGCTTCGGTAAGCGTGCCCTGGGAGAGGCTGCGGCTCGTCGTCACGATGGCGGCGAACGCCAACAGTACGGCCAGCCAGCAGCGGGTCTGAGAGTTCATGCGCTTGGCTCGAGGGGTGGCCAGCTCAGAACTGCCATTTTGCCTTGACGTATACGCCGCGCTGAATTTCCAGCGACTCCCCAGGCAGAAGGCTTGGCACGAACTCGGGATGCTGGCTGTCAAGCAGGTTCTGGCCGACCAGCGACAGCTCCAGGTCGCGCGTCGGCCGCCAGGCGTAGCGCAGGTCGAGGGTGGTGTAGGCGGGAATCGAGAACTGCGAATTCCTGTCACCGAGCTTGCTGACATAGCGCAGCCAGAGGTCGAACTGCTGCCGGTCGGTCAAGGACATCGACGAACGCAGCGACCATTGATGCTGCGGATCGCTGCTATTGAAGATCTGCGCATTGGCGACGGAGACCGGGTCGCCACTAGTTGACGAGGAGGTCAAGGAGAGATAGCTGTAGATCGGCTGAATTCGCCACCAGGAAAGCGGTGACCAGTCGACGGCGATCTCGACGCCATGCGTGTGCGCTTCGATGCTGTTGTCAGGCGTGGTCGTCTGAACGATATGCGGTGGCGGCGGCGCGAATTCGAAACTCCGGGCAGCGAGCATGGCAGAGCGCAGATCACTGTACTGATTGTAGAAGGCCGCGACATCGAGCGACAAATTGCTCGCCAGGCGCTGCCGGTAGCCAAGTTCATAAGCCAGGACCGTCTCGTTCTCGAGACTGTCATTGCCCCGGACGTTGCGTGTGAGAATCGGGAAAGGCGATGGATTGCCGGGCGCGCCGGGCGGCAATACCGACAAGTCGATCGCCGCGTCCAATTCGCCGCGCGATGGAGTGCGCACGGCGCGCGCCACCGAGCCCCACACCGATTGCGTTTCGCTGGGCGTCCACATCAGGCGCGCGTTCGGCAGCGGTTGGTAGCCGGTGAAGTTATTGGTCTCGAAGCGGACGCCGAGAATCATGCGCAGGGTGTTGGGGAGCAGCGTGATGTCGTCGTGGACGAAGGCACTGGCGAGGTTGAAGCTGCGGCTGTCCGGCTGGAAAGAAATGATTCCCGCCGAGTCGATGCGGTCGCCCGAGTAGCGGTAGCCGAGGCCCCAGAGGACGTCGTGGCGCTCGCCGAGCAGCAGGCGATGTTGGAAATCCATGTCGATGGTCGTCCGCTCCTCCTTGAACGCGCCGGGCACTTCGAGCTGACTGTAATCGACATAGGCCTGCAGCGCGGCTTCCGAACCGTCGTTCAGGGTCCATTCGCTGCGCCCGAGCAGGTGCGCGCCCTTGCCGGTCTGTTTCATGTCCGTGAGCCGCACACCTTTCGCCGCGGTGATGTCGGGGACCTGCCAGCGATCGCCGGTATCGTTCGAATAGGCCTGGCCGCTGAGCATCACGCGCTGCCCGCTGGCGACCGACCAGTCGCCGCGAAAGCCGACGCGCCCGGCGCGCCAATAGTCGTTACCCGATCGACCGTCGCCGGTGACCGCCTCGTCGCGGTCGAAGGCCTTGCCCCAGACGCGGTAATGGCCGTCGCCGGCCTGACCACCGTGACGGAAGGAGGTAAACGCGCGCTCTTCGCTGCCGGCGCCGGCGACCAGCAGGTTTCCCTGGGTGTCGCGAGAGCGGCGGGTGATGATGTTGATCACCCCGTTGACCGCGTTGGCGCCCCACATGGCTGCTCCCGGCCCACGGATCACTTCGATGCGGTCGATGTCTTCGAGGAGCGTGTCCTCGTTCTCCCAGACGACCCCGGAAAAGAGCGGCGAGTAGATGCTGCGACCGTCCATCAGGACCAGCAGCTTGTTACCGAAGCGGTTGTTGAAGCCGCGTACGCTGACCGCCCAGCGGTTGTTGGCCAGCCGCGCCACGTCGACGCCGGGTGCCATGCGCAGCGCTTCGGGGATGCTCGTCGCTCCCGAGCGTTCGATGTCTTCACGGCTGATCACGTACACCGCCGCCGCGACGTCGTGCAGGCGCTCGCTCTTGCGCGAGGCGCTGGTCACCTCGACGCGCAGCAGGTCTTCGAGGCTGATGTCCAGCGGTTCCGGTGGCAGCGACTCGGCGCTGACGCTGCCCATGAGGCCGACCGCGAAGGCCAGTGAGAAGCAACGAATCAGGCGTGACGGCAAGGGAATCATGGCGGGTGCATTCTCTATGGTTGGTCGTCAGCGCCGTGGTTCGCTGGCCGCTGGCCTGGTCGCGAGGGCTTTCCCGCTATCGAATCGTCATCGTCTCGAGAGGCGCGCTTCCTGCGCTGAGCGGCGACCGATAACAGTTCTAACGGAATAAAACATGCTTTCTTTAGGGTCTTTTCGTCGGCGGTCGGCGATTTTTGTCGTTCGTCCCGCGAGCAGGGCAAAAAAAATGCCGCCCGATTGGGCGGCAGGTAAATGCTGCAAGCCTTGGCCGCTGATTGCTCAGCGGCCTGGCGTCGATCAGGCCTTGGCGGCGCTGATCACTTTCTGCAGCTGTTCGAGGGCCTTGGGATCCTCGATGCTCGTCAGATCGCCCGGGTCGCGACCTTCGGCGAGCGCCTGGATCATCCGCCGCAGCAGCTTGCCCGAACGGGTCTTCGGCAACACGCTGATGAAGTGCACGTGGCTCGGACGAGCGATCGCACCGAGGCTTTCGTCGACCTTCTTCATCACTGCTTTCTCGAGCGCTGCGACGAGTTCCGGTGTGGCGATACTGTCGGCGTTCTTGACCACCGCAAAGGCCATCGGCATCTGACCCTTGAGTTTGTCGGCGACACCGACGACGGCGACTTCGGCGATTGCTGAATGTCCCTGGATCGCTTCTTCGATCTCGCGCGTGCCAAGACGGTGGCCGGCAACGTTGATCACGTCGTCGGTACGGCCGAGGATGTAGTGATAGCCGTCCTTGTCGGCAATGCCCCAGTCGAACGAGGAGTAGACCTGCGGTTCGCGGAAGAGGGTGAAGTAGGTCGACACGAAGCGGTCGTCATCGCCCCAGACGGTCGACAGGCAGCCTGGCGGCAGCGGTGGCAGGATGCCGACGATGCCCTTTTCATCCGGATCGCAGATGGTGCCGTCTTCGCGGAAGATCTTCAGGTTGTAACCATAGACCGGGAAGCTCGGCGTGCCGAAGCGGATTTCGGTCTTCTCCACACCGGGCATCGCCGACAGCATTGGCCAGCCGCTTTCGGTCTGCCAGTAGTTGTCGATCACTGGCAGGCCGAGTTCGCCCATCAGCCATTCGTGCGTCGGCTGATCGAGCGGCTCGCCGGCGAGGAACAGGTGCTTGAGCGTCGACAGGTCGTACTTGTGCATGTATTCGGTGTCGTGCTTCTTGAGCACGCGCGCCGCGGTCGGCGCCGAAAACATGACGCTGACCTTGTACTTCTCGACGATCTGCCACCAGATGCCCGGGTCGGGGCGCAGCGGCGTGCCTTCGTACATGATCGTGGCCATGCCGGCCAGCAGCGGCCCGTAGACGATGTATGAGTGGCCGACGACCCAGCCGATGTCGGAAGTGGCGAAGAAGGTCTCGCCGGCTTCGCCGCAAAAGATGTTCTTGATCGACGCCGCCAGGGCGACGGCGTAGCCGCCGGTGTCGCGCTGCACGCCCTTCGGCTTGCCGGTGGTGCCGGACGTGTACAGGATGTACGACGGCTCGGACGACTCCAGCCAGACGACCGGCACGTCAGCGTCCATGACCTTGGCGCGTTCGCTGGCGTAATCAACGTCACGGCCGGCGACCTTGTTGAAGCCCTTGTCGATGCCGCGATCGATCATCAGGACTTTCGCCGGCTTGTGTTGAGCCAGGGAAATGGCCTCGTCGAGCAGGTGCTTGTAGGGCACTGCCTTGCCACCGCGCATGCCGGCGTCAGAAGAAACGATTAGTACCGGCTCGGCATCATCGATGCGCGTGGCCAGCGATCCGGAGGCGAAGCCGCCGAAGACCACCGAGTGGATGGCGCCGATGCGCGCGCAGGCGAGCATCGCGAAAGCGGCTTCGGCAACCATCGGCATGTACAGCAGGACGCGGTCGCCCTTGCTGACGCCGAGGTTCTGCATGACCGCCGCCATGCGCACCACTTCGGCTTTCAGTTCGGCGAAGGTATAGACCACTTCCTCGTCGGTTTCGGTCGAGATGAAGACCAGTGCCCGGTCGTTCGGCCGCGTCGCTGCGTGCCGATCAACGGCGTTGTAGCAAAGATTGGTTTCGCCGCCGACGAACCATTTGGCAAAGGGCGGGCGAGAAAAGTCGAGTGTCTGGCTGAACGGCTTGTGCCAGTCGATGAGTTTTGCCTCTTCACTCCAGAAGGCGTCCGGATTGTCGATTGATTGCTTGTGAAACTCTTTAACTGTCGTCATGAGACTCCCTCTTCAAAATGTGAACCACCTGCTCCAGTGGAAACTACGCTTGCCGGGTATCTTGGCACTGCTGCTCCCGGTCCAGCGTCCTTTTTCGGATATCTGCCAAAGGCAGACCCAACTTCAACTCCCTTTCCAGCAACTCGAGAAAGGGAAGTATTTCTTTGCCGAGATGAATGAGATGCGGGACTACCGCGTCCTCGTGTCCGGCTTTGATCAGGCTGATTGCCTGGCCGAGCTGTAGTGCCGGTAATGTGCTTGACGGTTCCTGGCGACAGGCAATGACGCGGTTACCACCAGCTTTTCGGGCATTGCCTAGGCGCTCGGCAGCGAGATCGAGCAAGGACCGCGCCGAACTTGGCTGATCAACGGGAGCGTTGGCGACACCGATGCTGACCAGCAGCTGCAGGCGTTTGCCGCGTACGGCAATCTTGGCCAGCGCAAAGGCCTCGCGAAGGCGGTTGGCAAAAGCCTCACAGGCCGGGTACGGGGTGCCGGGCGAAACCACCGCCAGATCGCTGTCGGAGTAGTGGCCGAGGCGGTCTTCCGTGCGCACTGTGCTGGTCAGCATGGTCGCGAAACGCTTCTGAAGTTCCTTCACCAGGTCGTCGCCGTGCTCCTCGCGCAGCGCGTCGAAGTTGTCGAAACCCATGACCAGGATGCTCACCGGACTGTGATGGCGTGTCGCGTGCGATATCGCCCGGGCTGCCTGCACGCCGAGACGCTCACGGGTCGCCAGTCCGGTGTCGCGGTGCTGAGTATCGCGTTCGGGGTTCTCCCTGAGTTCGTTGTGTGCCTGTGCCAGGCGGAGTTGCGAGTCGATGCGTGCGAGCATTTCGCTGGTGCCGATGCCCTTGGCGATGAAGTCGGTGGTCCCGAGCAGCCGCGCGCGTTCGTTGATCGCTTCATTGTCGTCGGCGATCATCAGCACCGGTAGCTGACGCAGGCGGGCCAATCTGGACGAACGAACGCGCGCCAGCAGGCCATCGTCGTCAAGTACCGGCAACGAGGGTGCGCAGATCAGCAACTGGATTGAGTTGTCGAGAACCAGGGCTTGCCAGGCGCCTTCGCCATCGACTTCCTCACGAAAACGGTACTCGTCACGAAGACGCTCGACCAGCGCCGCACGGACGCTCGGCGATTGATCGACAATCAGGATGCGAGGCTGTTGGCCCGGATTATCCATGGTGTCTCGCGATCCGTATCAGCTGCTGCGCGATTCACGCACCTGCGATGTCGACGACGACCCGGCCGTGCGCTCGACCCTTGATGAAGTCGTCGAAGATGCCGGGCAACTCGTCGAAACCGATGCTGCGCGTCAGCGTCGGTAGATGCTGCGGTCGCAGGTCGGTCGCCAGGCGCTGCCAGATACCGCTTCGATAGGGCTCGCCGATATAGCCCGAATCGATTCCGAGCAGGCAGGCGCCGCGCAGGATGAAGGGCATTACCGTGGTATTGAGCGAAGGGCTGGCCGCCAGGCCGATGCTGGCAATCGTTCCACCTTGCTTCATGTTGCTGGCGATCCAGGCAAGGACCTCGCCCCCGAGGTTGTCGACGGCTCCCGCCCACAGCGTTTTATCGAGCGGCCGGATGCGCGATAGATCGAGCGACGAACGAAGCATCACCTGCGCCGCGCCCAGGCTCTTCAGATAATCGACTTCATTTTCCTTGCCGGTCAGCGCAGTGACCTGATAGCCGCGCTGCGCGAGCATGTCGATTGCCAGGCTACCGACGCCACCGCTGGCGCCGGTGACGATCAGCGGGCCCTTGCTCGGTTCGAGGCCATTTTGCTCCATGCGGACGACGCCAAGCGCGGCCGTAAAGCCGGCGGTACCCAGGGCCATGGCGTCGTAGAGCGATAAACCCGCGGGCAGGGGGACTACCCATTCGGCGGGCACCCGGGCGTACTCGGCGTAGCCGCCGTGGTGAGCGACGCCGATGTCGAAGCTGGTGGCGATCACCTCGTCGCCGGCACTGAAGCGAGGGTCGGTGCTTGCGACAACCGTTCCCGAAAGGTCAATGCCACCGACACAGGGGTAACGGCGGATGATTCGGCCGGCACCGGTCGCCGCCAGCGCATCCTTGAAATTGACGCTCGAGTAGGTGACCTTGATCGTCACTTCGCCCGGGTCGAGTTGCGCTTCGTCCATGCTGACGAAGTCGCCTCGCGTGACGCCGTCTTTTTCCTCGATCAGGAACGCTTTGAAGGGATTCATGTGCGCCCACTCCGTGTGGTTGTATGAGTCGATTTGGCACAACGACGGCGGGCCAGAAGCGCCCGCGCCAAGGATAATCGCCGATTATAAACACAAAGCTCCGGACTTCGGGCCGTCAGCCAAGGCCATTCGAGGCCGCCCCGACCACCGTCCGCAAAGCGCTTCGGCCAGGCCGGGAAAGCGGCGACAGGCAATATACCTTGTTTGTTCCGGCAATCCACTGTGCAGTGCAGCACAGTGGATTGCCGGCCTCGGGCCCATTTGCAGAGCATCACCCGTTCAGCTTGGAGGCTTGCGGTGGCGACTTGAGTTACTTTCTGGCAAAGGCGCTGCTTCACCGGGGGCGTGTTTTCCAGTTCAGGCATGAGTGAGCTTCCCGCGAAATTCCGTTTGCCAAAGTTCCTCGAACACTGGATCAGAGTGCAGTGTCAGGAAAAACTGGTAGCATGAAACTTGCCCTTTGCCAGAGGAAAAACCGAGGGAGTCTGACCATGAACTACACCTTCGCCTCGGCCACCATTCTGCTGATCCTGATCACCGATCCGATCGGCAACATCCCGATTTTCGCCAATGCGCTGCGCAATGTCCCCCCCGAGCGCCGGCCGTGGGTGATCCTGCGCGAGGTGCTGATCGCCTTCGTCCTGCTGCTGACCTTCATGTTCGTCGGCGATGCGTTCCTGCGGCTGATGAATCTCAGCGAACTCTCGCTGCAGATCGGCGGCGGGGTGATCCTCTTCCTGATCGCGCTGCGCATGATCTTCCCGCAGCCGGCTGCGGACGTCCCTGACACCCTCGGCGAGCCGCTGATCGTGCCGCTGGCAATTCCCGCCATTGCCGGGCCATCGGCGCTGGCCACCGTGCTGCTGCTGGTTTCGCAGGCGCCTGATCGGCGGCTGGAATGGATCGGCGCACTGTGCATCACGATGGCCGTGTGTGCCGTCGTGCTGGTGCTTGCCGAGCGCATTCAGCGCGTCGCCGGCGAACGTTTCGTGGTCGCCCTGGAGCGCCTGATGGGGCTGGTACTGGTCGCCGTGTCAATTGAAATGATGCTCCGCGGCGTCAAGACCTTCGTCATGCAGCTGGCGAGCAGTTGAGCTCCCGGCCACCGCGGGTGCCGGGCCGATGGGGTCGTTGATCGGGTCCGGATTTGGCTGACGAGCGCAGCTGGCGGCGGCACGGCGCCGAGCCAGCGTTTGCCGGTGAGAGCGTCGGTTTTTTGTTAAGCTGTGGCCATGAGAATCATTCAGCTTTCCGATTTGCATCTCAGCTGCCAGCCGCTCTACGGATCGGTCGATACGCTGGCGGCGTTTGACCGGGCCCTGCGCCGTGTGCTGGCCTCGCCGGCCCCGGATCTGCTGCTGATTACCGGCGATCTGGTCAGCAAGGGCGCGCCGGCGGAGTATGCCCTGTTGCGTGACCGGCTTGATTCACTGCCTTTCCCCTACGCCCTGCTGCCCGGCAATCACGATCACCGCGCCGGCCTGCGGGCGGCTTTTCCCGAGCAGGCGTGGTGTGCCGGATCGCTGTGTTGCCAGCGCATCGATGTCGATGCCGGCACCTTGCTGTTGCTCGATACCGTCGTTCCCGGCGAGGAGTGGGGCGAAGTCGCCGCCGCGCAACTGGACTGGCTGGAGGAGGCCTGCCCGGACAGCAGACGGGTGCTGCTTGCGCAGCACCAACCGCCTTTCCTGGTGGGCATCAGCGGCATGGACGCCATTCGCTGCCGTGGGGACGACGCTCTGGCGCAATGGCTGGCGCGTCATGAAGCGGTCGAGGCACTGCTTTGCGGGCATGTGCATCGCTTTGTCAGCACCAGCTTCGCCGGTCGGCCGGCGAGGACAGCGCCTTCGCCGGCACACCAGATCGCGCTCCAGGACGGACCGCTGGCCTATACGCTGGAGCCGGGAGGCTACCTGGCGCACGACTGGTTTCCGGGCGAGCGGCTGCTGACACACTATGTCCCGGCAGAAATGTCGACCACCCACGTTTACCGGCATTAGAGCGGATTTGGCCGCGCCAATGGACAAGCGACAGCGGCCGGAACACGGCGCCAGGGCAGGGGAAATCCAGCCGCTGGCGAGCCCTTGCCGGCGAAGAACTCACCTGCGGAACGCCTGATCACATGCTCCCGAATCTGACACAGATCGAAGCCGCAGCGCAGATCGTCTACTCCTGCATGCCGGCGACGCCGCAGTATTGCTGGCCGCTGCTTTGCCAGGAACTCGGCACCGAAGTGTGGATGAAGCACGAAAACCATACCCCGGTCGGTGCCTTCAAGCTGCGTGGCGGCCTGGTCTATTTCGCCAATCTGGCCAGCGCGGCAGCGGTCAAGGGGGTCATCAGCGCTACCCGTGGCAATCACGGTCAGTCGGTAGGGGTTGCTGCCCGGCGGCACGGCCTGGCGGCGCGCATCGTCGTGCCGCAGGGGAATAGCGTCGAGAAGAATGCAGCGATGCGCGCGCTCGGCGTCGAACTGATCGAGCATGGCGAGGATTTCCAGGCGGCGCGCGAGCACGCCGCCCGTCTGGCCGAGGAGCAGCACTTGCACATGGTTCCGGCTTTCCATCCGCTGCTGCTCACCGGTGTCGCTACCTATGCCCTGGAACTGCTGAGTGTGGTGGAAGATCTGGCGACCGTCTACGTGCCGATCGGCCTCGGGTCGGGAATCTGCGGCATGATCGCGGCGCGCGATGCGCTCGGGCTGAGGACCGAGGTGGTCGGCGTGGTGTCGGCGCAGGCACCGGCCTATGCAGCCTCGTTCATCGCCCGACAACTCCGCGAAGCACCGGTCACCACCACGCTCGCCGACGGCATGGCGTGCCGCACGCCGCAGCCGGAAGCGCTGGAGGTGATCTGGCGCAGTGTCGACCGCATCGTCGAGGTCAGTGACGGTGAGGTCGCCGAGGCGATGCGCGTCATTTTCAGTTGCACGCACAATGTGGCCGAAGGTGCGGGAGCGGCGCCGCTCGCCGCAGCGCTGCAGGAGAAAGCGAGATTGTCCGGGCGCCGGGTCGGTGTGGTCCTGTCGGGCGGCAATGTCGACCGCAAGCTGTTTGCCAAGGTCCTCGGTGGCCGCTCCTTCGCTGCCCGCTGAGCAGCGATGAACAGCGAAACCAGGGGGATGTGGCTGGGCCTGCTGGGGGTCGCCGCGTTCAGCCTGACACTGCCGGCGACGCGTGCCGCGGTGGCCTCGCTCAGTCCGATCTTTGTCGGTATGGGGCGGGTGGTGGTCGCTGCGCTGCCAGCCGCAATCTATCTGCTGATCAGCCGCCGTGGCTGGCCCACCCGGGCCCAGCTGAAGTCCCTGATCGTGGTCGCCCTGGGCATCGCTTTCGGTTTCCCGGTGCTCAGCGCCCTGGCGATGCGCGAGGTCGAGGCTTCACACGCTGGCATCATGCTCGGCGTGCTGCCGCTGGCGACCGCCGCTGCCGGCGCACTGCTGACGGGAGAACGTCCCTCGGCCGGTTTCTGGGGCATGGCAGTGCTGGGTACGCTGCTGGTCGTTGCCTTCTCCCTGAGCAAAGGTGCGGGGACCATCAGTTGGGCGGATCTGGCGTTACTTGCGGCGGTCGGCAGTGCCGCCATCGGCTACGCCGAAGGCGCCCGCCTGGCTCGATCGCTGGGGGGCGTACAGGTCATTTCGTGGGCGGTGGTCATCGCCGCGCCCTTTCTGGTGATTCCGGCCAGCCTGTTTTTACCCGGCAGCGTCGAGGTTTCACTTGGCGCGTGGCTTGCTTTCCTCTATGTCAGTTTGGTCAGCCAGTTTCTCGGCTTCATTCCGTGGTATCGAGGGCTGGCGCTGGGGGGAATCGCGCGCGTCGGCCAGACGCAACTGCTGCAACCATTCTTCACGCTGGTCGCGGCGGCGGTCTTGCTGGGCGAATCGGTGGATACAATGACGCTGGTGTTTGCCGTGCTGGTGTGTCTGACCGTGGCTGTCGGCCGCAGCATGCGGGTGGGCACGGCGTGAGCGGGTGCCGGCGTGGCGCGAACGCGCGCAGACCGAACGGGCCATTGTGCACCTGTGCCGAGAACTTGATCTACCGCAAGCTATCATGATGGCTTGCGCTTGGACTCCGCTGGCAAACGGCGAGGCATGCAGCACACTCTGAGGGGAGGCCGATGGGGAAGGAAATTGGCAGCGACGGTTTTACGGAGGATGACTTCGCGCGCTTCGGCAGGCGCCTCGAAGCCGAGACCGCGCACGCCCGCGAAGCTTTCGCAAGCGGAGCGTTCGCGAAAGAGGGACTGGTGGCGGGTTTCGAAGTTGAGGCCTGGCTTGTCGACGAGCATTTTTTTCCGGTGCCGCGTAACGTCTCCTTCCTGAAACGGATGGATAATCCGCTGGTGGTGCCCGAGCTCTCGCTGTTCAACGTCGAGATCAACGGCACGCCACAACCCTTGCGCGGTACGGCGCTGTCGCAACTGGAGAACGAACTCAAGGCGACCTGGCAACAGTGCATTCGCGCGGCGAACGAAGAAGGCGCTGCGCTGATCGCCATCGGAACCCTGCCGACGCTACGCGAGCGTGATCTGTCGCTGGCCAGCATGTCGCCGTTCAAGCGCTACGCGGCACTCAACGAGCAGATCCTGCGGCTACGCGGTGGGCGGCCGCTGGCGCTCGATATCGCCGGAATCGACACGCTTTCCGCGACACACGACGATGTGATGCTCGAGGCGGCGACGACCTCCTTTCAGGTGCATTTGCAGACCCCGGCAGCCGAGGTGGCGCGCACCTACAACGCGTCGCTGATGCTCGCCGCACCGCTGGTCGCGCTGGCCGCCAATTCGCCGTTCCTGTTCGGGCGAGCGCTCTGGCACGAGACGCGGATTCCCTTGTTCGAGCAGGCCGTCGACTGCTGTCAACCCGGGCATCCCGAGCACATGCGTGTCACTTTCGGTTCGGGTTATCTCGATGACGACCCGACCACCTGCTTCGCCGAAAACCTGTCGGCCTATCCGATCCTGTTGCCTTACGAAGAGCCGGGGCCGCTGTCCTCGTACGCCCATTTGCGTCTGCACAACGGAACCATCTGGCGCTGGAATCGAATGTTGATCGGCTTCGACGCCAACGAGGTGCCGCACTTGCGGGTGGAGCAGCGGGTGATGCCTGCCGGTCCGAGCCTGGTCGACATGATCGCCAATGCGGCGTTCTATTACGGTGTGGTGCGCCTGCTCGCCAGGCTGGCCGGTTCACCCGAATCACAGTTGCCTTTTGCTGTCGCGCGCGATAATTTCTACCGTGCCGCGCGTTACGGTCTGGAGGCGCAGCTGGTCTGGCTGAACGGTCGCAACGAGAATGTCGCCGAACTCCTGTTGCGCGAACTTCTGCCCCTTGCGCGCGAAGGGCTGAGCGAACTGAATCTGGCCAGCGCCGACATCGAACGTTATCTCGAAGTCATTGCTGGACGCCTACATAGCCGCCAGAATGGCGCCGCCTGGCAACTCGCGCACTACGCGAAGCACCAGGATTTCTTCCGGCTTACTGCCGATTATCTTGAACATCAGAGCCGTTTCATGCCCGTGCATGAGTGGCCGATATGAGCTAGTCCCGCCATCCATGTTGACCGTACTTGAAGCCCTACCCGAAGCTTTTCTCGACACTCCCGCCCGCGAACTCCATCGTTTGTTGTCCGGACCGACCCTGATCCACCTGCCTGGCCGGCGCAGTGCGCCGCTGCTCGTTTCAGCGCTCCAGCACGGTAATGAAGACAGCGGCCTGGTCGCCCTGCAGAGCGTCTTGCGTGGGTATGCCGACCGTGAGTTGCCGCGGGCGATGTCGATCCTGATCGGCAATGTCGCGGCGGCACGCGAAGGTCTGCGTCGGCTCGATCATCAACCCGACTACAACCGCGTCTGGCCGGGCACCGAATTGCATGCCGGTTCGCCAGAGCACGCGGCAATGAGTGAGGTCTATCGGATGATGGCGGAGCGCGGTGTTTTCGCGGCCATCGATATCCACAACAATACCGGCATCAACCCGCTCTACTGCGTGGTTAACACCCTTGATCAGGCGGTCCTGCATCTGGCCTTGCTGTTTTCGCGTACGGTGGTCTGGTTCCGAGGCCTGGCCGGGTCGCAGACGACTGCGTTCTCGTCGCTCTGCCCGGCGCTGACGGTTGAATGCGGCAAACCGGGCGTGCCGGTCAACGAAGCGCACGCTGCGAGTTTCGTCGACGCCTGCCTGCATCTGGCGCAGTTTCCAGCCCACGACGTGCACGAGCACGACATTGATCTCTATCACACGGTGGCAACGGTACGGATCCCGGCGACGGTGTCGTTCGGGTTTGGTGACGCGCTGGCCGATATCGACTTCGACCCGCGGCTCGATCACATGAACTTCCGCCAGCTCGACCCCGGTACAGCCTTCGGACGCAGCCAGCTGTCGTTCCCGCTCGACGTGCGCGATGAGAGTCGGCGCGACGTGACCGAAGAGTTCTTCGCTTGCGGTGACGGCACCATCAGCCTGCGACGGGCATCGACGCCGGCCATGCTGACGCTGGACGCACGTGTCGTACGGCAGGACTGCCTGTGTTATCTGATGGAACGGATTCCCTTCCCGCACTCCGAAAGCGCTGCCCGCCTGTGGAGCGGAAGGGTGTAGGGCAGGCAGAGCGCGGGGCGGGGCGGCGGCGCGTCAGCGGCCCGCCAATCACGTCATGATCCCTCTACGTCGAGAGAAGGATCATGAGCTGGTGGGCTTGCGGCTTGTTGCCGGAATGGCTGGCTGTTGCAGATACAGCCGTGACCCTTGCGGGTGATGCACGGCAGTCGGGTGATCAGGCGCGAGCGGAAAACGAATGATTGACCGCTGGCCAGTGGTTGGGGGGGATGGTGAAGATTCTCGCCCGCAGGGTGGCGGCGAACTCCTTGTCGTCTTCCTTGATATGACGTTCGAACCAGTACTCGGCGTAACGCAGGAAGGGATGCGTCTCATGCTCGCCAGCGAGAATATCGGCGAATCCCTTGCGCAGCAGGCGCACCGTGTCACGGTGGATCCTGGTGTGGTCAGCGAACTCCATTCCAGCTTCCCTGGCAATTCGTTCCTCGGTGCTGAAATGCCGTTCGAAGAGTTCGATCAACGCGTGCAGCTCGTTGATCGGCACATACGCACTTTCGAAGCAGGCTGACTTGATCGACTCGATACAGGTAAAGATTTCTTCATGCTGGGCGTCCACCTCCGGCAAATCAACCAACAGGGCTTCCGGCAGTAGCGGGGAAGGACCGATCTCCATGGCAAGTCTCCTCGGGCAAGAATCTGCGTTTCTTGTTATCGCCGTAGTATAGGAAGAGGAAACGAAAAATTCCAGAAAATAGACGTTAAGTCAGGCAAATACCTTGATGCTGCCAGGCTCGATCGGCGCCGCGCCCGAGCAGGGCTCACGTCGAGCAGCGGCCTGTTCCTGTAGAATCCCCAGCCCATGAACCCTGTTGCCAGCATTGAGGCGCCGCGTAGCGCCCCCCGCAATCTCTTTTCGTACCGCAAGTACTGGGCCAGCCGCTTCGGCACGGCGCCTTTCCTGCCGATGTCTCGGGCCGAAATGGACGAGCTCGGCTGGGATTCCTGCGACATCATCCTGGTTACCGGCGACGCCTACATCGACCACCCGAGCTTCGGCATGGCCCTGGTCGGTCGCCTGCTCGAGGCGCAGGGCTTTCGCGTCGGCATCATCAGCCAGCCAGACTGGCTGTCGGCCAGCGCTTTCCGGACGCTCGGTAAGCCGAATCTGTTCTTCGGCGTGACCGCCGGCAACATGGATTCGATGGTCAATCGCTACACTGCGGATCGCAAGCCGCGTTCCGATGACGCCTACACGCCGAACGCCGAGCCGCACCGGCGCCCCGATCACGCGGTGGTTGTCTACGCGCAACGTTGTCGCGAGGCTTACTCTGGCGCCAATGTGGTGATCGGCTCGATCGAGGCCAGCCTGCGCCGCATCGCCCACTATGACTACTGGTCGGACAAGGTGCGCCGCTCGGTGCTGCCGGATTCGAAAGCCGACCTGCTGATCTTCGGCAGCGCCGAGCGGGCGATCGTCGAACTCGCACACCGCCTGGCGGCCGGCGAAAGCATTGCCGAAATCCGCGATCTGCGCGGCACTGCCTTCATGGTGCCGCGTGGTTGCCTGCCGGGCGGCGACTGGGCCGAAATCGATTCACGGGAGGTCGATACGCCGGGAACGCTGGTCCGCCACCCCGACCCGTATGCGATGACCCCGGATAGCGGCAAGGAAGCCACCTGTGCATCAAGGTCGTCAACCCCGGACGCGGCCGCGGCGACCGCCGCGACCACCGCACAGCCACGCACGCAGGTGATCAAGATCCAGTTCCAGTTGCATCAGCGCATGCCGAAGCTCGACCGCGAGCGGACGGCGATCCGCCTGCCGTCGTACGAGCAGGTGGCCGCCGATCCGGTGCTTTATGCGCACGCCTCGCGCACCTTCCATATCGAATCGAATCCCGGCAACGCGCGCGCGCTGATCCAGGGGCACGGCGAACGCGACGTCTGGCTCAACCCACCGCCGATCCCCTTGAGCACGCCGGAAATGGACGGCGTTTTCGCCTCGCCCTTCCAGCGCCGGCCGCATCCGTCCTACGGCGATGCGAAGATCCCGGCTTT
The DNA here is from genome assembly GCF_032229525.1 of Accumulibacter sp. Classification (GTDB taxonomy): domain Bacteria; phylum Pseudomonadota; class Gammaproteobacteria; order Burkholderiales; family Rhodocyclaceae; genus Accumulibacter. The sequence goes on from NZ_JAVTWB010000141.1 coordinate 48,782, forward strand.
CGAGATGATCCGCTTCTCGATCAACATCATGCGCGGCTGCTTTGGCGGCTGCACCTTCTGCTCGATCACCGAGCACGAAGGGCGCATCATCCAGAGCCGCTCCGAGGAGTCGATCCTGCACGAGATCGAGGAAATCCGCGACAAGACCCCCGGTTTCACCGGCATCATTTCCGATCTCGGCGGGCCGACCGCCAACATGTATCGCCTGGCATGCAAGGACCCGAAGATCGAGTCCTCCTGCCGCCGCCTGTCGTGCGTCTTTCCCGGCATCTGCGAGAACCTCGGTACCGACCACACCCCGCTGGTCAATCTCTACCGCAAGGCGAGGGCAGTGCCGGGGGTAAAGAAGGTGCTGATCAGCTCCGGCCTGCGCTACGACCTCGCCGTGCGCGACCCCCAGTACGTCAAGGAACTGGTCAGCCACCACGTCGGCGGCTATCTCAAGATCGCCCCCGAACACACCGAAGAGGGGCCGCTGGCGCACATGATGAAGCCTGGCATGGGCTCCTACGACCAGTTCAAGGCGATGTTCGAGAAGTTCTCGAAAGAGGCGGGCAAGGAGCAGTACCTGATTCCCTATTTCATCGCCGCCCATCCGGGAACCACCGACCAGGACATGCTCAACCTGGCCTTGTGGCTCAAGCGCAACAGCTTTCGTCTCGACCAGGTGCAGACTTTCCTGCCGACGCCGATGGCCATCGCCACGGCGATGTATCACAGCCAGAAGAACCCGCTGCACAAGGTCAGCCGCGCTTCCGGGGCGGTGGA
>NZ_JAVTWB010000141.1:49649-52195 GCF_032229525.1 Accumulibacter sp.
GGCCGATCAGCGCAGCGCCGGCGGGTGCGCGCGGGCGTAAGCGCTGATCACGGGCGGGAGCACGGAGCAGAGCCAGGGGTGTGCGCTGCCGGCCAAGCCCGGCGCATCTCGCCGGCCACTTGGCGTGCTGCCGGCGAGGATCGTTAGGGGGAATGCCGACCCGATGATGAGCATTGCTGCGGGCGTTTGAGGGGGCCAGGACATGGAGCTTGACCCGGTTTTCCTGTCGCGGATTCAGTTCGCTTTCGTCATCAGCTTCCATATCATCTTCCCGTCCTTCACCATTGGCCTGGCGGCGTGGCTGGCGAGCATCGAGGGCGCGCGGCTGCTTACCGGCAATCCCCTTTACCGGCGCGTTTTCGACTTCTGGCTCAAGCTCTTTGCGGTGTCCTTCGGCATGGGCGTGGTCACCGGCATCGTCATGGCTTTCCAGTTCGGTACCAACTGGGGTGTGCTGGCGCAGAAGACCGGTTCGATCCAGGGGCCACTGCTCGGCTATGAAGCCTTTACCGCGTTCATGCTCGAGGCGACCTTCTTTGGCGTGATGCTGCTCGGACGCGAGCGTGTCTCGCCCCGCTTCTACTTCTTCGCCTGCTGCATGGTCTCGCTGGGCACGATGTTCTCGTCGTTCTGGATCCTGGCCAACAACAGCTGGATGCAGGTGCCGCTCGGCCACAGCATCGTCGACGGCAAGATCATCCCGGCCGACTGGTGGGCGATCACGACCGGGCCGATCATGCGGGTGCGCTGGCCGCACATGCTGTTGGCCGCTTTTCTGACCACCGGCATGTGCGTTTCTGCCACCGGCGCCTGGTACGTCCTGCGCAACATTCATCGCGCCGAGGCACGCATCATGCTGCACTGGGGCCTCGGACTGGTGGCGGTACTGATCCCCATCCAGCTCTACTTCGGTCACCTGACCGGGCTCTACGTCCTCAAACATCAGCCGGCCAAATTCGCGGCGATCGAGGCGCGCTGGCAGACGCAACAGCCGGCGAGCGAAGTGCTGATTGCCCTTCCCGACGAGGCGGCGGAGCGCAATCGCTTCGCCGTCGAAATACCCGGGCTTGGCAGCTTCATCGCTTCCGGCGACTGGACTTCGCGCGAGATCGGTCTCGATGCCTTCCCGCCCGAGGATCGGCCGCCGGTGCTGATCCCGTTTTTCGGTTTCCGGATCATGGTCGGTATGGGGCTGTTGATGCTGGCGGTTTCGTGGCTGGGCAAGCTGCTGCGACTGCGCGGCCGGCTGGAGACCGCGCGCGGCTTCCTGTGGGTAACCTTCCTCTCGTTCCCCAGCGGCTTCATCGCCGTCCTCGCCGGCTGGTATACCGCCGAAGTCGGGCGCCAACCGTGGGTGGTCTACGGACTGCTGCGCACCAGGGATGCGGTGACGCCGTCGCTGAGCGGTGGCACCGTCCTGATGTCACTGATCGGCTACGTGCTGGTCTATTCGGTGGTCATTTCCTTCGGCGTGTACTACATCTACAAGCTGTTGCGCGAGGGGCCGACCGCCGACGCGACGGCCGTTTCTGGCGGCACCGGCTCGCGGCCCATGGCTTTCGCCGATGCGGCCGACAGCGCCACCGGCGGTGGCCTGCCGAGGAAAGGGTGAGCGCCATGGTGGCCAGCGACCTGGCATTGTTCTGGGCCGGGGTGATAGCCGTTTCGATCCTCGCCTACGTCATCCTCGACGGTTTCGACCTCGGCGTCGGCGTGCTCTTTGGCACGACCCGCGACGAAGCGCTGCGCGTCCGCATGATGGGCAGCATCGCGCCGTTCTGGGATGGCAACGAGACCTGGCTGGTGGTCGTCGGCGCCAGTCTCTTCGCCGCTTTCCCGGAAGTCTACGCGGTGTTTCTCGGCGCTTTCTACCTGCCGGTGCTGCTGTTGCTGTTCGGGCTGATCTTTCGCGGCGTCGCTTTCGAGTTTCGCTTTCGCAGCGCGCGCCTGCGCAAGCTTTGGGATCTCGGCTTCTCGCTTGGCTCAACGCTGGTCGCCTTCGTCCAGGGCGCTGCCATCGGCGCGATGATGCGCGGCATTCCGGTCGTCGATGGCCAGTACGCTGGTGGCCCGTTGCTCTGGCTGGCTCCCTTTCCGATCCTCACCGGGGTCGGCCTGGTGCTCGGTTACGCGCTGCTCGGCGCGAGCTGGCTGGTGCTCAAGAGCGAAGGCGAACTGCGCGAGTGGGCCTACCGTCGCCTTCCGGGCCTGGCCGTCGCTGTGCTGCTCGTGCTTTGCCTGGCGTTCGCCGTTACTTTCGACGACAGCGTCATCGCACGGAGCGGGCTGCAAGATCGGCCCTGGGGGCTGGCTTTCCCGGCGCTCGGCGTGCTCGCTCTGCTCGGCGTGGTGCTTGGTGCGCGTGAGAAGCGCGATGGCGTACCGTTCGCGATGAGCGCGCTCTTTTTTGTCGCCGCTTTTCTCAGCCTGGGAGTGATGTTCTGGCCGTACATGATTCCCTATTCGCTGACCGTGGCCAGTGCCGCGTCACCGGATGCGTCGCTCGAGTTTCTCTTCTACGGTGGCGTCGTCGTGTTGCCGGTGAT
>NZ_JAVTWB010000141.1:52295-57341 GCF_032229525.1 Accumulibacter sp.
CGGCGCGATGTCGAGGTAATCCCCGGCCTTGAGGTGGCGCGCCTGTGGCTCGTCCTCGAAGCGCAGGTGGGCGTCTCCCTGAACCAGCAGCACCCATTCGCCGTGTGGCTGGTCGTACCAAAAGCCTGGAGGGCTCGACTGGCCGCTGGAGACGATGCGCTCGATTCGGAGGCCTGGCCGCGCCAGCAACTCCACGAACTGCTCGTCGGGCAGGCTTGAAGGCGGTAGTTCGGAGAAAAAGTTGTTCATCGAGCGCAAATGGTAGTCCAGGGCTCCAGGACCGAGGCACGTTGTTCGTCGTCGTCCATCACCGCGACTGTCATGTCTCTCGTGGCAACGCGTCGCCGGACTGCGCGCCACCAGCGTTTTCGGCATGACGAATGACCGACTCGATCGCGCGAATCAGAAGGCTCATCGTCGCCTCCCAGCCGCCGTTGTCGATCGCCGTCGCCTGGAATCGCAGCAAGGTGCGCAGCTCGGCCGGAAGTTCCGACTCTTCCGGTAGCCTGGCACCCTCGACGAGCACGGGGAAGATCGCCTTTCGCTGTTCGATCAGGGCCGCGATCTCGCCACGCACGACATCGGCGGGATCCTGCAGTCGGGGCGGCTGGCCGTCTTCGCTGCCGGCCATCCAGGATCGGCCGATGACGACCACGCCGGCCTTGCACGCCCGCAGCGCGCCGTCGATCGACTCGTCCCACGCGCTGCTCGGCGCGATATCGCTGATGTCGAGGAAGACGCGGCGGTCGCCAAAATGCTCCGCCAGGTCGTGTGCGAGGCGGCCGGCCGCCGCGGGCGCGTCGCTGCGGCGGTAGGAGATGAAGACATCCGGCGCGTCGGCAAGCGTACCGCGCAGCAGGTTCATCAACTGGCCGGTGCCGCTCACCCAGGGCTCGGCCAGGCGCAGGAACTGCGAGCGGCTCACCCCGGGCACCGGGTGCCCCTCCCAGGTCTTGAGAATCTCCTGAAAGACATAGTCCGAGTTGCCGGTGAGACCGCCCATGAAGGGGAGGGGAAAGACCGGCTTGCCCTGCTCGATGACGCGGCGCGCAATGTCCAGCGCACCACGCCCGCCGCCGACCATCACTGCCGCATCGCAGCGGACGATCGCTTCGCGTTTCCACGCTTCGACGTCAGTCACCGAAACGACGCAGTCATCGCTCGGCGCGGAGTACCCTGGCAGTGGCAGGCCGCCGCGCTCGAACAGGCGCGCCCAGCCCAGCGAGACCTGCCGGAGCGCGCCTTGTGGCGCCTCGCCGCGCTGCGCGAGCGCCGCGCAGAAAGCGTCGGCCACCCAATAGTCGATACCGGTCGAGTTGCCGGTGACGAGTCCGAAGCCGGCCTCGGCCAACGTCGTGCCGATCATGCGCGCGGTGCGGCGCTTTGCCGGCATCGCCCATCCTGTACCGATGACCAGGACGAATTTCTTGTGGCTGCTATTCATTGGCAGTTCGTTTGCCTTTTCCTGTGGCTGCGCGCCGGATCGCGTTGGAGGCTTCTACGGCGATGAAGCGAGTCGAGCTTGAAAGCATGGGAGTCTACTATCGCCCGCCGCACGGCAAGTGGGTAGAGGACAGGACAGGCTCTCGCCTGCCCTCCCTCATCAAACCGTGCATGCAGTCTTCCCGCACACGGCTTTCCGATGTTCTTCACGCCCAGGTATGCGCCGAGTTCCAGCCCGCCCTGGTCGGGACTTTGTATAGCCCGTGGCGCCGGTAGAGATGAACACCTGGAACCAAGCGGAGGCCAGCTCCTCGGCCCTTCATCTTGTGACGCTTCAGCAAGTGGGTTCGCAATCGGTCTTCCGCGTGGTATCTGACTTTATTGATCGCCTGGCTTGAGTTGCGGTAGTGAAAGTAGTTGGCCCAGCCTCGCAGGCTGCGGTTCACGTTTCCCACGATGCCGGTGAAAACGCATGAAATCTTTGATCGCGTTTTCGTAGGCGCGGCGGGTACAGCGGTTGGTCAGGTTGGCGAACCATTCGACTTCGGGCGGTACGTCGGCCAGGTGGTGGAACGCCTCGGCGGTGAGTGATCGAGAAGGAAAAGGAGAGGACGGGGCGGAGCGGGGCGGGAAGTTGGGGGGTGGTCATGGGCGAAGTTCTCTGTTGATAAAATAGCTTATCAATAGTAAGTCGGGCACCAACCCGACTGGCAAATGCGACGCCGTCGATTCGTCGAAGAGCTTTGATAAAAGAGGCCAGGGTCAAGACCTGACGTCGCCCGCGCGGCAAGAAGATGAGATAGGCTTACCCTAGAAGACGCCCTCCGGTAGAGTTCGCAATTTGTCCGTTGCTGTCACCGAAGGCAGGACTGCCAGTGATGGCGATGCCAATGGGCGAAGCGAGAACCTGCCATGCACATCACCCAGCACACTGACTATGCACTGCGCGTACTGATCTACCTCGGGACCAACGAGGACCGCTTGGTGACCATCCAGGAGATTGCTGACCGCTTCGCCGTGTCGCGCAACCACTTGATGAAAGTCGTCAGTCGTTTGATCCGTGGCGGCTATGTCGATGGCTTGCGCGGCAAGGGCGGTGGCTTGCGGCTTGCATGTCCAGCCACGACCATCGTTGTCGGCGATGTTATGCGCCATATGGAGTCGGGCATGGACCTGGTCGAGTGCTTCGGCAAGAACTCCACCTGCATCCTGGATCCTGATTGCCAGCTGAAGGTTGCGCTTTCCGAGGCCCTCGCTGCGTTCCTCAAGGTGCTGGATGGCGTTACGCTTGCCGATCTGCTCGGCAAGAGCGAACGTGTGATCCTTCACGTCCTGCGACCTGTCCTGGCCATTCCCAGGTAGCTCCTCCGCACTTGGCGACAATCGTCGTCAATTTGATTCGGTTCTGTCGCCACATAAGAAGCGTTGCGTTTGCATCTTTTATAAGAGGTATCTAAAATGCCGCTTACAGAAAGTTGTCGCCGTTTCGTTCTCTTACATTGGTCCTACCGATACCGTAAAGGAGCTTCATCATGCATAACACACGCAAGCTGTGGATCTGGCTAGCGCTGATCTGCGTGCTTTCCTTCGCCGCTCTGGGCTGGGTTGGCCGCGAGATTTTCGTGCACGCGCCGCCCATTCCGACGCAGGTGGTCAGCAGTGACGGCCAGGTTCTCTTCTCCGAAGGGCAGGTGCAGCAAGGCCAGCAATCCTGGCTCTCGGCCGGCGGCCAGCAACTGGGCTCGGTCTGGGGGCATGGCAGCTATCTCGCGCCAGATTGGTCGGCCGACTGGCTGCACCGCGAAGCAGTTGCGCTGCGGGGGATCTGGGCACAGCGTGATTTTGGCGCGGCCTACGAGCACCTTCAGCCCAGCCAGCAAGCGCAACTCGATGCGCAGTTGAAGACGGAGCTCCGGCGCAATACCTACGACGCTGCCAGCGGTTCGATCAGCCTGAGTGCTGATCGGGCTGCCGCAGTCGCGCAAGTGGCGAAGCACTACGCCGACCTCTTTGGTGGTGAGCCTGCGCTCGATGCATTGCGCGAGCAGTACGCGATGCCAGCCAATATTCTGCGCGACGCGGCCGATCGGCAGGACCTGACGGCCTTCTTCTTCTGGAGCGCTTGGTCGGCAGTGACCGACCGCCCAGGCGAAAGCAACTTGAGCTACACCAGCAATTGGCCGCACGAGCCGCTGGTCGGCAATACGCCGACTACCGGTACCGGCATTTGGTCGATCGCCAGCGTCATTCTCATGCTCGGCGCGATCGCCGCGATGATCTTCTTCCACTCGACCAGCCACGAAGCAGGTGACCCAAGTCCGCCAAAGGCTGACCCGCTCTTCAAGCTCAAGGCAACGCCATCGATGCTGGCCACTCGCAAGTATTTCTATGTGGTCATCGCGCTGATCCTGGCGCAAGTCGGCATGGGCGTCATCACCGCGCACTATGCGGTCGAGGGAACGAGCTTCTTCGGTATCCCGCTCGGCGAGATCCTGCCATTTACCGTCAGTCGAACCATCCATACGCAGTTTGCCGTGCTGTGGATCGCCACCGCCTGGCTGGCCACCGGCCTCTACATCGCGCCGGCGATTTCCGGCAGCGAACCGAAATACCAGCGCCTCGGCGTCAATGTGCTGTTCTATGCCCTGCTGATCATCGTCGCCGGCTCGACGGTCACCGGCTGGCTGGGCACCTTGCAGAATCTCGGCAACGACTACAGTTTCTGGATTGGCAACCAGGGCCTCGAGTACACCAGCATGGGCCGTGTCTGGCAGATCCTGTTGTTCGCCGGTCTGCTGATCTGGGTAACGCTGCTCGGCCGCGCCCTGATGCCGGCGCTGCGCAAACCCTCCGAAAGCCGCGGGCTGATCGCCATGGTCTTCCTTGCTGCGCTGTGCATCGGTGGCTTCTACGCCACCTCGCTGGCCTGGGGTCAGAAAACACACTACGCGATGGTCGAATATTGGCGCTGGTGGCTGGTGCACCTGTGGGTCGAGGGCTTCTTCGAGGTCTTCGCCACCGCCGTCATCGCCCTGCTGTTCACCCGTCTCGGCCTGATCCGCGCGGCGACCGCCAACAGTGCGATCATCCTGGAAACCATCGTCTTCCTGTTCGGCGGCATTCTTGGCACACTGCACCACCTCTACTTCACCGGCACGCCGACTTCAGTGATAGCCATTGGGGCGATGTTCTCGGCGCTGGAAGTGGTGCCGCTGGCGATGATCGGCGTCGAAGCCTGGCGTAATTATCAGCGCTCCCAGGCCGCTCCCTGGGTGCAGGCGTACAAGTGGCCGATCTTGTGCTTTATCGCCGTCGGTTTCTGGAACGTCGTCGGTGCCGGCCTCCTGGGCTTTACGCTCAACACGCCGATCGCTCTCTACTATATGCAGGGCATGAACATGACTGCGGCGCACGGTCATGCCGCGCTATTCGGTGTCTATGGCATGCTCGGCATCGGCCTGTTGCTGTTCTGCCTGCGCGGTCTCTCGAACCGGGCGGCGTGGTCAGACAAACTGGTCGGCCTGATGTTCTGGTCGCTGAATGTCGGGCTGGCGATGATGGTCTTCATGTCGCTCGTGCCGGCCGGTGTCTACCAGGCGTGGG
>NZ_JAVTWB010000142.1:0-3749 GCF_032229525.1 Accumulibacter sp.
CACCACCTCGACCCGGCGATCGCCGAGGACGTGGCTTTCGCCGAAAGCCGCATCCGGCGCGAGACGATCGCCGCCGAAGACATCCTGCACGACCTCGGCGCGCTGTCGATGATGTCGTCGGATTCGCAGGCCATGGGCCGGGTTGGCGAAGTGATCATCCGCACCTGGCAGACGGCGCACAAGATGAAGGTGCAGCGCGGCCATCTGCCGGCCGCCGACGGTGCGGGCGGAGCGCCGCCGGGCGCCAACGACAACTTCCGCGTCAAGCGCTACATTGCCAAGTACACCATCAACCCGGCGATCACCCATGGCATCGGCCATCTGGTCGGTTCGATCGAGGTCGGCAAGCTCGCCGACCTGGTGTTGTGGAAGCCGGCTTTCTTCGGCGTCAAGCCGTCGCTGATCGTCAAAGGCGGGATGATCGCCGCGGCGGCGATGGGCGATGCCAATGCCTCGATCCCGACGCCGCAACCGGTGCACTATCGGCCGATGTTCGGCGCCTTTGGCAAGGCGTTGAGGACTTCTGTCACGTTCGTTTCCCAGGCGGCACTGGATAATCCAGCTGTCGGGGCGCTGCAACTCAGCAAGCCGCTGCTTGCCGTCCGCCAGACACGCCAGGTCCGCAAGTCGGATATGGTGCACAATGCCGCGACGCCGAAGATCGACGTCGACCCTGAAACTTACGCCGTGCGTGCCGATGGCGAACTGCTGGTCTGTGAACCGGCCAGCGTCCTGCCGATGGCACAGCGCTACTTTCTCTTCTGAGCGGACCATGCTATTTGCCGAATCCTTCGCCGACGATGACACACCCGCCAGTGATCGTCTGGTGCTGCCTTACGATGCCCGGCGGAAAAGTCGCCAGCGAGTGACCCTGGTCAGTGGCGAGGAGCTGGGTTACGTCCTGCCGGCCGGTACCGTGCTGCGGCATGGCGACCGTCTGCTTACCGGCAACGGGCGGGTGATCGAAGTCGAGGCCGCCTCGGAAGCGCTGCTCGAAGTCCACGCCAGCGATTGTCTGCAACTCGGCCGTGCCGCCTACCATCTCGGCAATCGGCATGTGCCGGTGCAACTTGGCCAGCACTTCCTGCGCTTCCAGCCGGATCATGTGCTGGCCGAAATGCTGCTCGGCCTCGGTTGCGCGGTCAGCGAGGTCGAGGCGTCCTTCGATCCCGAAGGTGGCGCCTACGGCGCGCACGCGCATGCTGAAGGCCATGCGCGTGCTCCCGCCTATCGCCGGCGGCGTAGCACCGACGTGATCGAAGCCTGTCCTTCCGGGCGTGTCCTGCCGCGCCCGTCAGCGAGGATCCACGAGTTCAAGTGAATCTGGCGCTGCCTCGCCTGCTGCAGTTGGCCAGCCCGGCGCTGCCGGTAGGTGCCTACACCTATTCGCAAGGTCTCGAATGGGCGGTGGAAGCAGGTCAGGTACACGACCCCGTCAGCGCCAAGGAGTGGATTGCCGGTCTGCTCGAGGAAGGTGTCGGCCGCTTCGAGGCGCCGCTCATCGCCGCTCTGCAGCGGGCTTGGGCCGTCGCCGAGCATGGCGAAGTGCTACGCCTCAACGCCGACTTCCTGGCCAGCCGAGAATCGTCGGAGCTGCGGGCCGAAACGTTGCAGATGGGCTATTCGCTGCGCCGGCTGCTGCACGACCTCGATGAGTTCGCGGTGCCGCCAGCCTTCGACGCCATGCCCGAAGTTTGTTTCCCTGTTGGCTGGGCGTTGGCCGCCGACGTCTGGCACATCCCGCTGGCCGATTCACTGACCGCCTATCTGTGGTCCTGGTGCGAGAACCAGGTGATGGCAGCACTCAAGGCGGTACCGCTCGGGCAGGCCGCCGGGCAACGCCTCCTGCTGGCGCTGGGTGGTCGCGTACCGGAGGTCGTGCGCCAGGCACTCGAACTGCCCGAGAAACAATGGAGCAACTTCGCTCCCGGCCTGGCGCTCGCGTCCAGCCGCCACGAAACGCAATATTCGAGACTCTTCCGATCATGACAGAAAGCGAACCCAAGACCAGCCGACGCCGCGCTCTGCGCATCGGCATTGGAGGCCCGGTGGGCTCCGGCAAGACCGCACTGACCCTGGCCCTGTGTCTGGCCCTGCGCGACCGCTACAGCCTTGGCGTGGTGACCAACGACATCTACACGGCGGAAGACGCGAAGTTTCTGGTCCGCCATGCGGCGCTGCCGCAGGAGCGGATTCTCGGTGTCGAAACCGGCGGTTGCCCGCATACGGCGATCCGCGAGGATGCGTCGATCAACCTCGAAGCGGTCGCAAGGCTGACTACGGCTTTTCCGGATATCGAGATCGTCTTCGTCGAGTCGGGCGGTGACAACCTGGCGGCGACTTTCAGTCCGGAACTCTCCGACCTGACGCTCTACGTGATCGACGTCGCCGCCGGTGAAAAGATCCCGCGCAAGGGTGGCCCCGGAATCACCCGGTCCGATCTGCTGGTGATCAACAAGACCGACCTCGCGCCAATGGTCGGTGCCTCGCTGGAGGTGATGGATACCGATAGCCGCCGCATGCGCGGCGACCGGCCGTTCGTTTTCAGCAACATGAAAACCGGTGATGGGCTCGCCGAGATCATCGCTTTCATCGAGTCGCGGGGCTTGCTGAGCTAATCGGGCTAATCGGGCTAATCGGGTATGGCGGCGTTTGTCGCAACACTATCCGGCGGCGCGTTCCTCGGTCGACAAGCGACGCGTTTACTCCGGCTTGCGGTAAATCGTCGGCCGTACGGCCGACAGCCGATCGCTGATGCCATTGAGTGACTCGGAGTGGCCAACGACCAGATAGCCGCCAGGGAGCAGGCGGGGCAGGAGATTGGCGACGACCTTGCGCTTGGTTTCGCTATCGAAGTAGATCAACACATTGCGCAAGAAGATGACGTCGAAGGAGCCGATTCCGGGACTGATCGATTGCGTCAGGTTGACTTGGGCGAAGCGGACTTTCTGGCGAATCACTGGCGCGATCAGGAGGGAGTCCGAGCCGGCGCCTGATTCCTGCAGGCAGTACTTGCGCATGCAGGCGGCGGGGATGCCTTCATTGCGGTTACGCGGGTAGCGCCCTTCCCGCGCAGCAGCCAGTACCCTGGTGCTGATGTCCGAAGCGAAAACCTCCCAGGAGGCATGAGGCAGGCTCTCGGCGATGACCATGGCCATGCTGTAGGCCTCTTCCCCGCTCGAACTTGCGGCGCTCCAGATACGAAAGCGTTCGCCCGGTCGGCGCGTAGCCAGAACCTCGTCGCGCAGAAAGTCGAAGTGTCTGGGTTCGCGGAAGAAGTAGGTCTCGTTGGTGGTCAGCAGATCAACCATCGTCTGCAGCTCGTCCGGGTGCCTGCCGCTGTCGAGCAGGCGGTAGTAGTCACCGAAGCTGTCGAGCTGGCGTTCGCGCAAGCGCTTTTGCAGCCGGCCGACGAGTAGCACCTTCTTGCTGTCTGCGAGATTGATGCCGGCGATCTTGTAGATCAGTCGCTGAAAAAGAGCGAATTCCTGGTCGGTGATTGTCGCCTGGTTCATCACCACGGCCCGATGGCCTTGCCGGCGACCCAGCGCGTTGACCAGCGCACCGGCGCGGTATCGCTTGACGCCGTCCGCTGGTCCGTCGGGCGCTTGTCTTGTCGCCAGGGCGGGAGGTTGAAATGGATCATGGGTGTCAATGCTGCGCTATCCGTCCTGCTGCCGCAAGCCCATGTTGCGCTTCTCGGTGCCGAGCCCTGTGGAGGCGGTTCCTTGAACGAAAGCTTCGGTGTC
>NZ_JAVTWB010000142.1:3849-6365 GCF_032229525.1 Accumulibacter sp.
GCTTCTCGGTGCCGAGCCCTGTGGAGGCGGTTCCTTGAACGAAAGCTTCGGTGTCCATCGGTCGGGGCCAGCAAAGGGCAGGCGGCGTCAGGTCGTTTCCGTTACGAGAATTCCGGGGGAACTCGTTGTTGGGCGGGAAGGCGCAGGGGGTAACTGGCGGTGGATATTTTTATCGCGATATATCAGTATGTTATAGAATTACCCGTCGTCTTGCATGGTATGGGGCTAAAGAAAAGCGGGGAAGTGTGCGTTATGTCTCTTGTTGGGCGCAGCGAAGCAAGTACTCTTGTTCCGTTCAAAACCTGTCGCCGACCATCGGCAGACGGCACGATGCCGGGGCCGATAGCAGGGCCTGCGGCGCCGGGGCGAGCAAGCTTGCTGTCCTTGGGGTGAATGCGTCGGCTTGCAGTTCTGCTTGTGCCAGTCGAGTACTTGATGTCGCGAGGGGGCGAATCTTGAACGAAAAGAGAGTATTGGTGGGCTTTGTGCATCCCTTTTGTGTGCCGGGACAATTCAACTATACTGTGGCGCGCTTGACGATACTCGTCAGCTCAATGTCTTCGGGATATGCCGCAACGCGCTTCCCGGCCGGCGACTAAAAAGGAGAGGATCATGCTTACACGCTTGCATCATGTGATCGGCGCCGCGTTTCGGTGGCTTGTAGTCGGCGTGCTGGGCGCGCTTGTTCTCGGCTGCGAATCCCTTCCGCCGGCGCCAACCGAAGCGGCATCGCCCGACTATCGCTATATCATCGGTCCTGGCGACAATGTCAGTATCAATGTCTGGCGCAACCCGGAACTTTCGATGTCGGTTCCCGTCCGCCCGGATGGCCTGATTGCCGGACCCCTGATCGAGGATATGCAGGCAATGGGCAAGACGCCCACGGCTCTGGCGCGTGATATGGAGAAGGCGCTGGGGACCTTCATTCGGGATCCCGTCGTGACCGTCATAGTGACCGGTTTCGTCGGCAGTGCGAGTGAGCAGATTCGGGTGATCGGCGAGGCATCCAGGCCGCAGGCGATTCCCTACAAGCAGAAGATGACACTGCTCGACGTGATGATCGTCGTCGGCGGGCTGACTGATTTTGCCGACGGCAATGGCGCGACGATCCTGCGTCCTTCAGAGGACAACAGACAGTACAACGTGCGCCTGAACGATCTGATTCGACGTGGCGACGTGTCGGCCAACGTGGATGTGAAGCCCGGCGACGTGCTGATCATTCCACAGAGCTGGTTCTGATCGACCTCGTGCTGGTCCTGTCGTGTCTGATTTCTCCTGCCTGTGGCATTACCGGATGTGGCGCACACCACACTCTTCCTGCAACCAAAATTACCGATAGAGTCTGAGTCCGATGGATGAACTGATTCGACAAGCGATGAGCATCCTGCGGGGCATGTGGATGCGTCGTTGGCTGGGGATTATTGTTGCCTGGGTCGTTGGAGTCGCCAGTGTGGTGACTGTCCTGGCCATACCCGACAAGTACGAAGCCTCTGCGCGCGTGTATGTCGATACCCAGTCGATCCTCAGGCCGCTGATGGCAGGTCTTGTCACGCAGCCCAATCTCGATCAGCAGGTCATGATGCTCAGCCGCACCCTGATTACCAGGCCCAACGTGGAAAAGCTGATCCGGATGGCCGACCTCGATCTCGCCATTAAGTCGAAGACGGAGAGAGACGCGCTGGTCGAAAACCTGATGGCATCGCTGAAGATCGTCAACACGACGCGTGACAATATTTACACCGTCAACTATCGGGATACGCAACCGGAGCATGCAAAGCGGGTGGTGCAGTCGCTGGTATCGATCTTCGTCGAATCAAACCTTGGCGACGCGCGCAAGGATTCGGCATCCGCCCGAAAGTTCATAGACGAACAGATCACCACCTATCAAAAGAAACTCGAAGAGGCCGAAGCGCGGCTCAAGGAATTCAAGCTGCGCAATCTGGCAACGCAGAGTACCGAGGGAAAGGATCATTTCAGCCGGATGAGCGAAACCGGCGCGATCCTTGAGCAGAGCAAGCTCGCATTGCGCGAGGCGGAGCAGTCTCGCGATTCGCTCAAACGCCAGATCCTGGGTGAGGAGCCGGTCTTCCTGCCGGATGCCGGCCAGGAGTCGATTTCTGGCGTATCGGTGCCCGAAATCGATGGTCGGCTGGACGCCATGCAGCGCAACCTCGACGCCATGTTGCAGCGGTTTACCGAAAAACATCCGGATGTGATCAGTGCGCGTCGGCTGATCAAGGACCTCGAAGACGAGAAGCGACAGGAGATCGCTGCCCGGCGCAAGGCCGCGTTCAACAATCCGGCGACGTCGGTGTCGAGCAACCCGGTACATCAGCAGATGAGAATTTCTGCCTCCCAGGCGGAGGCGAATGTTGCCGCCCTGCAAACCCGTGTCGCCGAATACCAGGCTCGCTACGACAAGATGAAAGAGGCGGTAAAGATGATGCCCCAGATCGAGGCTGAGTTTACCCAGCTCAATCGCGACTACGACATCAACAAGTCGAACTATGAACAAC
>NZ_JAVTWB010000142.1:6465-9000 GCF_032229525.1 Accumulibacter sp.
GAGTTTACCCAGCTCAATCGCGACTACGACATCAACAAGTCGAACTATGAACAACTGGTCAAGCGCCGTGAATCGGCCACCATGGGCAGCGAGATGGACGCCAGCGTCGGGGTGGACTTCCGCCTGATCGATCCGCCGCGGGTGTCGCCGAAACCGGTGGCTCCCAATCGCACGCTCTTTCTCCCGCTGACCTTGCTCATCGCATTGGCTGCCGGCATTGCCGTCACCTTTGCGGCGAGTCAGCTCCGCCCGGTATTCTTCGATTCACGTGCCTTGCGGGAAGCCTGCGGCTTGCCGCTGCTGGGGACGGTGTCCATGCTCGCCGACGAGGCGACGAAACGCCGTGAAAAGCGCGACTTGCTCCGCTTTGCGGCGGCCTGTATCTCGCTGGTCGGTGTCTATGGTGCGGGGCTGGTCGCCTTGTTCTTCTTTTCTGCCCGTGTTGCCTGAGGAAAAGCGATGAGCCTCATTGAACAAGCTGCGAAGCGTCTGGCACAACTGCGCAAGGCGGGCGTGGATATTCCCGCTTCGCCGGCTGGCGCCGAGCAAGTGCCTCCGGAACCCAGCAGTGTTCGCGTCCAGGTGGCGGCGGCCTCGCAGTTGAAGCGACAGCGGGACGAGATGGACAAGCCCGTTGAGGTGTGCCGGCCCGAGGATGGGCCGGTTTCTCGCCGCATCGAGCTGGACCTGAATGCGCTTTCCGCTCGTGGTTTGATCAGCCCGGACGCGCCACGCTCCCAGATCGCCGATCAGTATCGCGTCATCAAGCGCCCCTTGATCGCCAACGCCATGGGCAAGGGTGCGGCGCCGGTAAAGAGCGGCAACCTGATCATGGTCACCAGCGCGCTTTCCGGCGAGGGAAAAAGCTTTACCGCGATCAATCTCGCGATGAGCATCGCCATGGAAATGGACAACACCGTGATGCTGGTCGATGCCGACGTGCCGAAGCCCTCGGTGCTGAAGATGCTCGGTTTGCCACCATCGCCTGGCCTGCTCGACGTGTTGACCGACGAGTCGATCGAGCTTTCTCAGGTGCTGATGAAGACCAACGTCGAAACGCTGAGCATCCTGCCGAGCGGCACGCAGCACGCCCGCGCCACCGAACTTCTGGCCAGTGGTGCCATGGTCAACCTGCTCGAGGAAATGGCCACCCGCTATCCGGACCGGATCATTATCTTCGATTCGCCGCCGCTGCTGATGACTACCGAGTCACGTGTACTGGCGACCCACATGGGGCAGGTGGTCGTTGTGGTGCGTGCCGAAAGCACCTCTCGCAAAGATGTCAAGCACGCTCTGGCCGCCATCGACTCGTGCCCGGTGAAGCTGATGCTGCTCAACCAGGCGCGAGCAGGCGCCCAGGATGGCTACGGCTATGGCTATGGCTATGGCTATGGCTATGGCTACGGCTACGGCTACGGTTCAGATGGTTCCAATGGGGCTTGAACGAGAGGGGCGTGCCCCAGGTTCAGGACCCCATCGTCCGCGCTCGGCGGTCGATCGACGCTCGTTCGATTGCGCTGCGAACTGCTGGTGGCAGCACAATCCCGGGCAGACCTTGCTGCTTGGTGTAGCGCTGGTTTCTGTCGCCATCCCGGTACACGCAGCGAATTGGCGAATCACGCCGAACCTCGCGGTCAACGAAACGCTGACCAACAATGTTCTTCTCTCGGCCAAGAACCCGACGAGCGATTCGGTTACCGGCATCAGCCCAGGTATCGCGATCGAGGGCAAAGGCAACCGTGCCAGCCTGCGTTTGAACTACTCGCTTACGCAGAACTTGTACGCCCGGGAGTCCTCGTCGAACAACCGTCAGAATGCGCTGAGTGCGATCGGCAGTGTCGAGGCGATCGAGGACTTTTTCTTCATCGATGCCACCGGAGTCATCTCGCAGCAGTACATTTCAGCCTTCGGTCCGGTTTCACCGAGCATTGCCAACGTAGACAATAACCGGACCGAAACTTCGTACTACTCCCTTTCGCCGTACATCAAGGGGAGGTTGCACACTTGGGCCGAGTATGTCGTGCGCTACACGGCGACAACCACGGATTCAAAGTCGAACCTGGTGCCCAGCCTGCAGTCCACGCAGTGGGTGGGCACGCTCAACGGTACCACTCGCTGGAGTCACCTCACCTGGGGGCTGAATGCAAGCAGTCAGTCCAACGAGTACGGTTCCGGCAGGAACTACGACTCGAGCAGTTATGGCGTTCGACTATCGTACCGCTTCAACCCGCAGTTTCAGTTTTCACTTCTCGGCGGGCAGGAGTCGAACGACTACGTCAGCGTCCAGCAGCAGCGCAATTTCACGCGCGGATTCGGCGTCGACTGGACGCCGGATCCGCGTACGCGACTAGCGGCGAACGTCAGGAATCGCTTCTTCGGCACCGGCTACGACGCCAATTTCAGTCACCGTGGGCCGCGCTCACTGGTCACCTTTCAGGCCAGCAGGGATGTCTCGTCGCAGCCATCAGGGGTAGGTAATACCGGGCAGGGCAACAACTACGATGCCTTCTATTCGCTCATCGCCGCAAGCAATCC
>NZ_JAVTWB010000143.1:0-8971 GCF_032229525.1 Accumulibacter sp.
CGGTGGTCGGCGGGCTGCTCTTCTCGCAGTTCCTGACACTCTATTTCACGCCGGTGATCTACCTCTACCTCGACCGCTTCAGCGAGTGGCTGAAGCGGCTTGGTAAACTGGGAAAAGGAGAAGGCGACCCCGTGTCCGCTTCGCGCCGGGGCATCGTGCCGTAGCTGCCGTCAAGATGCACAGTTAAGGAGCTGTTCAACAATGCGTCCGAGATTCTCGGGCGAGATGCCTCCGAGGTGTTTGAAGCGGAGGATGCCGGTGCGGTCGACGACGAATACCGTTGGCGTGCCGCGGATGTCGCCGAACGCTTCGCGTACTGCATCGGAGCGCATGGCCATCGGGAGGTCATAGGGGTTTCTGGAGACAAATGCTTTGACGTCGCCTGCTTCCTGGTCAAGCGACAGCGCCAGCACTTCCAGGCCCTTATCCTTATAGGCGTTGCGCAGCGCCTGGTAGCTTTCCATCTCGCCGACGCAAATCGGGCACCAGGTAGCCCAGAAGAGGTAAACGACTATCTTGCCCTGCAACTGGCGTCCTGTGATGCGCGTGCCGTCGATCAACTCGATATTCAGCAGTGGCAGCGGCTGCCCGACGTTTCCGTTGGCGTGCGCAGTGAGCGCGTGTGGAGCCACGACTATCGCCGTCGCCAACTGTAGCCACAAACGTCGCGATCTCCGGGTGTTTGTCGTGTCACTGCCGGACATGAAGACCTCCAGGCGAAGTTGAAAATCCCTCTCTTCGATGGAGGCGGAAGAGAGGGGTGTGGCTCAACGCACATGCGGAATGACTAATCTAGCCGCCACCGAGATAGAGGTTGCCAGGCATCGCCCGGAAGCCTTTGTCTATCTCCTCGAAGGTGCAGTAGCCCTTCTTGCCAGCCGCCTTGTCGAACTCCTTGGCCATGAAAGCGAGGTATTCGTCCTTCTCGACCTTGCCGTTCTTGTTGGTGTCGATGGTTCGAATGTCCACCTTGGCGGTCGGTAGGTCGGCCAGGGCCTGGCCGGAAACGAGACCGCCGGAAAGAGCCAGAAGCAGCGCGATGGCGGATGCGGAATTGACGAGTTTCATTTTGTGTCTCCTCAGAACGATTGATCTTGCGGTAACGGTCCGGTCGCCTGGTTTTCCATGACGCTGCCGGAACCTCGGTCTGCATGGCAGGAAGTTGCTTGATCCAACCTTCAGCCTGCAGCCTTAATGTAGCCCTGACAAGAATTGGAAAACATTCGTGCGTCTACCTAGCGATGGCGTGGTGATTACTTAAGGGCTCTTCGGAAGGGTTTTCGAGAAGGCCGCCATGCAGTGCGACGCGGACCAACTCTGCAAGCGATGTCACCCCGAGTTTCTGCATCACATGCGCTCGGTGCACTTCGACCGTGCGGGCGCTGATTCCGAGTTGGCGAGCAATCACCTTGTTCTGGCAACCGTTCACGACCAGGCGCAGGACGTCCACCTCGCGCGGTGATATCGGGGCGCGTCGGCCTGGAGGCGCTTCGTCGGCCACCGTCGTTGGCGAGGGGTCGGCATCGTTCGCCGCGCGCTTGAGCGCCGCGTGCACCGCGTCGATGAGGTCCTGATCGTCAAAAGGCTTCTCGAGGAAGTCCGCAGCGCCGCATTTCAGAGCGCGCACCGCCTGTTTGATGTCGCCGTGGCCGCTGATGATGATTGCCGGGATGAAGAGCCCCTTCTTGCGCAGCGTTTCCACCAGTTCGATACCGCTCATCAACGGCATTCTCAGGTCGCTTACCAGGCAGCACGGGCCACTGCTCAGCGGGTAAGCGAGTAGGGCATGGGCATCCGGAAAGCCGATGTGCGCGAGGCCGACCGACTGCAGCAGCAAACCCAGCGCATCGCGTACCGCGGGCTCGTCGTCGACGATGTAGACCACCGGAATATCAGTTTGCTGTGAGTTGTCCATGCCGTACCTCCCGTAAAACTATGTGGAATATCGCGCCGCCGGTGGCAGGTGTTTCCGCCCACAGCTGGCCGCCATGAGCCTCGACGATGGAGCGGCACAAGGCCAGGCCGATCCCGACACCATTTTTCTTGGTAGTGCAGAACGCCTCGAAGAGATGTTCTCGCTGACCGGCTTCAATACCTGGCCCGGTGTCACTGACCGAGACGTCGACCAGGTCGTCACCCGTGAGTTGGGCTGCCAGGACGATCTGTCGCAGCGACTTGCCTTGCTCTGCCATCGCTTCCGCGGCGTTGCGGATCAGGTTGATCAAGACCTGCTGGAGCTGGATTTCATCGCCATGAACCCGGCAAGGGCTGCGACCGGGAGCCAGCGCCAGGCTTGCCCCGTGCTGCCGGGCCTCCGGCTCGGCAAAGCGCGCTGTCTCTCGCAGCAGGTCATCGACCAGCAAATCGGTCGGTTGCCATGGCCTGTCCTGAACGAAGGCGCGGATACGAGCGACGATGACGCTGGCTCGTTGCGCCTGCGATGAGGCGCCGTCGAGGGCCTCCTGCACGCTGTTGCGCTGAAATTTGTCGGCTTGCAGGAAGCGCAGTGCTGCCTGAACGTAGGTGGTGATGGCCGTCAGGGGCTGCGCGACCTCGTGGGCAATGGCCACCGCCATTTCATCGAGTGACTTGACCCGCCCCATGTGCGCCAGCTGGCGCAGATGCTGCTGTGAGCGTTCCTCAGCTCTGCGGCGGTCGGTGATATCGGCGACTACTGCCATGGTGCCGGTCGGACGACCATCGGCAGCGGTCAAGCATCGAGCCGTGATCGCCAGCGTGCGACTGCCATGTTCCGGCACCGTCAGGGAGACCTCCGTCTCGATGTCGTGACCGGAGAGAACGGCGGTCGGAAGGGACTCAATGGTGGATGGTCCGGCGTCCTCGAAGAGGTCGGTCAGACGCAGGCCAATCAGTTGTGTTTCCGATTTGCCACATAGCATGCAGAAACGCTGGCTGGCGAAGTCGAGTCGTCCGTCGACGTTCAGGGTGACAACGCCTTCCGCCATCTGATCGATCAAGGCACGCTGTGCATGCTCGCTCTCGACGACGCGTTGCAGGTAAAGGTCGCGTTCGCAGGCGGCAGCTGCCAGGAACAGCGCTGTTGCCGTTGCCACAAAGAGGAAGAGGCTCAGGGAAATCAGCGATTCGTTCTGATTGGAGAGCATGAACGGGCCACTGCCACTGCCAGCGGCCCAGGTGGCAAAGACACCGGTTATGGCGATGACCAAGGCGGTTTCCCGTGGGCCGAAGCGCAAGGCTGCCCACAATACGGCGACGAAGATGGTGTACAGGACTGCCGAGCCTGGCGCCGCGACTGTCACCGAAAATCCGATGACGTTCAGGATCGCCGTCGCGAGGAGCAACAGACAGAACTCGACCCGGCGGCGAGGCAGCTTGGGCTCCGCTGTCCAGGCCAGGAACACGGGGGCGACGACAAGTATTCCGAGACTATGCCCGACGAATCCGATGATCAGCCCGCTCATGTTCTCTGCGTTCAGCTCGTAGCTGTTCCCGAGGAGTGCCAACAGGCCGATACGGAGAGCAATGCACAGCAGCGCCCCGGGCAAGGCACCCATGACGACAAAACCGGCGACATCGCGCGTCCGTTTCAAGCGTATGTCGATAGGGATGAGCCGAACCAGTAGCAGCCAGGCGACCAGGACCTCGGCGACGCTACCCACGGCAAGCGTCAGGGCTGGAATCGGGGCCCAGCCTGCGTACAGGCCAAAGAGAAAGTCACCGACAAGAACGCCGACAGCGGCCAATGGGCCGAGAATCAGTGCCGCTGCGACGGCTATGCCGGCGGCCGGCCAGATGCCGGCAAGACCATCTCCGACGGGATACAACTCAAGGGACAAGACGCCGGCAGCCAGGTAGGCCGCGGCCACCAGCGCGAGAGCCAGCAGCGTGCGCGCTGCCGTCCAGGTTGCCCTTGTTGCAGGAAGTAGAGGCTTCATCGTTTGCCTGTGCTGGGTGGCGTTTTGTCTCCTCGTTGCTTGGTCGCTCCACCGGCGGGCTTCTTACAGACGCTCAGCAAGTGTCAGAAAATCCGGCTTGCGACGACCAATGAGGAAAGGCCCGGTGCCGGGCAGGCAACCGGGAGATGCCAAGACTCTGACCGAGGAGCAGACCGCCATGATGACTACCTTGCATTACCTTGCCGATACGGAGCACCGTGTCATCGTCGGCAGCAGACAGTCCATGCGCGAGGTCATCCAGGTCTTCGCGGTTTGCCTCACGTTGCTGGCGGCCCCGCTGTCGGCCAGGGCGGCCCCGGTGAAGAACGGCTTCGACCTGGCTGGCGCCCTGGTTCCGGCCGAAGAGATTCTCGCCGGTGGTCCGCCGCGAGACGGCATCCCGGCCATTGACCAGCCCGTATTTCTCCCGGCGCGAGCGCCGGGAGACCTCAAGCTGCAGGACCGGGTACTCGGGGTGCTGGTGAACGGTGTCGCCAAGGCCTATCCCCTCGCCATTCTCAATTGGCACGAGATCGTCAACGACCACTTTGGGAAGACACCGGTGACGGTGACCTACTGTCCGCTGTGCGGCACGGGTATGGCTTTCCTGGCGGAGGTCGCCGGGCAGGCGATGAAGTTCGGCGTCTCGGGCCTGCTCTACAACAGCGATGTGCTGCTCTACGATCGACGGACGGAATCGCTATGGTCACAGATCGACCGGCGCGCGATCAGTGGCCCTCATCAGGGCGTGCGCCTTGTTTCACTGCCGCTGGAGCACACCAGCTGGCTCGACTGGCGGCAGCGTCACCCCGACACGTTGGTCTTGTCGCGCGACACCGGCCAGGTCCGCGACTACAACCGCGACCCCTATGCGGGTTACGAAAACAACCGCGAAACCTATTTTCCCGTCCGCTTCCGCGCGCAGGGTTACCACCCCAAGGAGCGGGTGCTGGGGCTGGAGATTGACGGCCAGTTCAAGGCTTATCCCTTCGCCGAACTGGCGAAGACCGATGGTACCGTTGGTGACCGGGTCGGCGGTCGCGCCATCGTCGTGCGCTTCGATGCGCAACATGCGAACGCCACGGCTCAGGACGCGGACGGCAAGCTTCTGGCCGGCGTGGTCGGTTTCTGGTTCGCCTGGTACGCCTTTCATCCCGAAACTCTGGTCTACAAGGCGCGGACTCAGGAAGCCGCAAAGGGCGCCCGCTGAACCGTGACATGACTTGTCGGCAGCGCCGACGCTCAAGCAAGCAGAAGGGGAAGAAAATGGATGCCTACAAGCCACTACGCGACTACGCCGCGATCGGCGATTGCCACGGTCACGCGCTGATCGCCACCAACGGCGACGTCGACTGGTGCTGCCTGGAGCGGCATGACCAGGACCCGGTGTTCTGCGGCCTGCTCGATCGCACCAGGGGCGGCACTTTGAGACTGACGCCGCGCGGCGTCATCAGCCGCGAGCGCAACTATCTTCCGGGCACCAACATGCTCGTCACACGGCTGCGCACCGAGACCGGCGTGGTAGAACTTGTCGACTTCATGCCGGTCGGACGGCGGCTCGATAACGGCCCGCACGACTATGTCGAACTCGTCGCCCCGGGCTGGCTGGTGCGCCGGGCGCGCGTGATCGAGGGCGAGGCCACCCTCGATCTACGCTATCAACCGTCGATCGCGTTTGCCGCCGAGCCGGTCAAGTTGCTTATCAAGGACGGCGGCATCGGTGGTGATGGCGTGCCGACGCTGTTCTGCAGCCATCAGCTGGCGGTCACCGGTGAGGATGTGGTAACCGGCACGATTCACCTGCGGGCTGACCAGCGCCTGGATCTGGTGCTCGCCGCCCGCTATACGATCAGCGAGCCGCCCTCGCGCCTTGTCGACCGTATGCAGGCCACGACGCAAGCGTTCTGGGTGGAATGGAGTGCCTACAACCGCTATCGCGGAGCGTACCGGGCTGCCGTCGAGCGCAGCGCGCTGAGCTTGAAGATGATGACCTTCGCCCCCACCGGTGCCATCGTTGCGGCGCTGACCACTTCGCTTCCCGAGGCGATCGGTGGTGAGCGCAACTGGGACTATCGCTATTCCTGGCTGCGCGATTCGTGCTTCGCGCTCTACGCACTGGCGGCCCTGGGTTATAGCGGTGAAGCCGAGCGCTACGTTGACTATCTCTCGCGCTGCGTCCGGCTGACCCTGCCCGACATCCGGATCATGTACGGCATTCAGCACGAACGCTTCCTGCCAGAGGTAACGCTCGACCACCTCGAAGGCTACGCGCAGAGTCGGCCCGTGCGGCGCGGCAACGCGGCCAGCACGCAGCGGCAGATCGATGTCTACGGACAGGTACTCGACCTTGCCGTGCTCTACGAGGCGCTCGGCGGTACGCTTGCGAAGCAGGATCGCCGCGTGCTGTGCACTTTCGTCGACGTCGCGCTGCGCCAGTGGCAAGAGCCCGATTGCGGTCTGTGGGAGATGCGCGACGAACCGAAGCAGCACGTGCACGGCAAGATGATGGCGTGGGTGGCGATGGACCGGGCGCTGCGCCTGTTCGGTCCGAACCCGGCCTGGGAGAGCGCCAGGGAGGCGATCGCTGATCAGATCCTGCGCCAGGGCACCGACGCCGATGGCGCCTTGCTGCAGGCCTTCGGTTCGGCGAGCGCAGATGCCG
This sequence comes from Accumulibacter sp., assembly GCF_032229525.1. Taxonomy (GTDB): domain Bacteria; phylum Pseudomonadota; class Gammaproteobacteria; order Burkholderiales; family Rhodocyclaceae; genus Accumulibacter. The sequence continues at coordinate 6,580 of NZ_JAVTWB010000143.1, forward strand.
CGACGCTGCTCGCCCCGGCGCTCGGCTTTCCGCTGTCGAAGGCGGGCCTGGAAGCGACCCTGAAGCGGGTCGAGGGGGAATTGGCCGATGGCGCCTTCCTGAAACGCTACGCGGCCGGCGACGGTCTCGAAGGCGACGAGGGTGCGTTCCTCATCTGCAGCTTCTGGTGGGTCGACGCGCTTCTTGCCGCCGGGCGGGGTGAGCAGGCGAAAGCGTTGTTCGAGACGCTGCTCGGCTGCGCCAACGACGTCGGCCTTTACGCCGAAGAGTTCGATGTCGAAACCAGGAGTTTCCTGGGCAACATGCCGCAAGCCTTCACGCATCTGGCCTTGATCGGCTCGGCTGTGAACCTCGAGCTGTTCGAACGCGGTGGGGCAGCAGCCGTCGCCGGCAGTTACGCCGATCGGGCCAAGCGCGCGGTCGGCGCCACCTTCGGCGCCCGGGGACTGCTGGCGAGCCTGCGCCAGAGCGGCACTATCCACCGGCTGTCCTCGTCCGCGGCATCGATCATGCTCTGGCCGTGAGTGAACGCCTCCCGTCGCACACCCGATTCAGGATGGCGCGAGTTAACATGTCCTCTCGTGGAGGCAGGCAATGAAAATCCTGATCGTCGAAGACGAGCCGAAAACCGGGAATTATCTGAAGCAGGGGCTGGCGGAGGCTGGTTTCGTCGTCGATCTGGCGCGTGCTGGTGAAGACGGTCTGCACTGTGCGCTGAGCGAAGCCTACGATCTGGTGATTCTCGACGTGATGTTGCCGGGGATCGACGGCTGGACGGTGCTGCAGGGCATGCGGAAAGCAGGCAGGGAGATGCCGGTGCTGTTCCTGACGGCGCGCGACCACGTCGATGACCGGGTCCGTGGGCTCGAGTTGGGCGCCGACGACTATCTGGTGAAACCGTTCGCTTTCTCCGAGTTACTGGCTCGCGTGCGCACGCTGCTGCGACGGGGTGGCAGGCACAGGGAGCCGGAGTTCCTGTCTGTTGCCGATCTCGAAGTCGACCTGATGCGGCGACGGGTCAGCCGCGCTGGCAAGCGCATCGATCTGACAGCAAAGGAGTTCGCCTTGCTCGAGTTGCTGCTACGCCGGCGGGGCGAAGTCCTGCCCCGCTCGCTGATCGCCTCGCAGGTCTGGGACATGAATTTCGATAGTGATACCAATGTGATCGAGGTCGCGGTTCGGCGTCTTCGCGTCAAGGTCGACGAGGGTTTCGAAGCAAAACTGATCCGCACCGTACGGGGCATGGGTTATGTGCTCGAGGTCAGCGAGTGCGACTGATCGCACAGCGGTCGCTTACTTTCCGCTTGACCCTGCTGTTTTCCGGTGTGTCGGCAGCAGTACTGCTGTTGCTTGGTTTCCTGATCGGCGACTCGGTCGAGCGCCATTTCGTCGAGCAGGATATGGAAGTGCTCACCGGCAAGCTGAGCCTGGCCCGGCACGCTATCGAGAAAGTGCGTTCTCCAGACGAACTGGATCGCCTTCCGGAAAGGCTCGATGACTCGCTGGTGGGACACCCCGGACTGGCGGTGATGGTTGTCGGCCCGGCCGGACAGACGCTGTTCGCCACCCGTGGGGCGGCATTTCCCGAGGTACTTGTCGAGCGCGGTCAGCGCGGCGATCAGGTCGGCCCAAGCATCTGGAAAACCCCACAGGGCCAGCCGCTGCGAGGTATTTCGGCCCTCGCAGCCACCGCTATCGCGGGTCAAGCACCGGCCATCGTCGCGGTGGCCATCGATATCTCGCACCACGAACATTTCATGGCTTCGTTCCGCACCCGTCTGTGGTCGTTCGTCATCCTGGCGTCGGCCTTGTCCGGTGTCCTCGGCTGGATCGTTGTTCGACGCGGGCTTGCACCGCTGCAGGCGATCAAGCGCCAGGCAGCCGGCATCACGGCACAACGGCTCGATTCGCGTCTCGCCGCCGACGCGGTGCCGGTCGAACTGGCCGGCCTGGCCCAGACACTGAATGAGATGCTGGCCCGGCTCGAGGACTCGTTTCAGCGCTTGTCGGATTTCTCGTCGGACCTGGCGCACGAGCTGCGGACGCCGGTCAGCAATCTGCTGACGCAAACGCAGGTTACGCTGTCGAAGGACCGGACGCCGGAGGAGTATCGCGACATCCTGGCATCGAACGCCGAGGAATTCGAGCATCTGGCGCGGATGATCGCCGACATGCTGTTCCTGGCGAAAGCGGAGAACGGACTGATCGTTCCCCACCGGGAGTCGTTCGATCTGGCCGAGGAAGTCACGGGACTACTGGAGTTCTATGAGGCCTTGGCTGACGACAAACAGATCGAATTGACGCGCTCTGGCAGTGGTAGCGTTTTTGGCGATCGATCGATGCTGCGCCGGGCGATCAGCAATCTGCTGTCCAACGCTGTCCGTCACACGCC
>NZ_JAVTWB010000144.1:0-43706 GCF_032229525.1 Accumulibacter sp.
CCACAGGCTGTTATCGAGCAGCTTCTGAAGTTCATCGCTCTGGCACCTACGCCGGCGGCGCCAGCGTAGCGGGCTGCCGCTTGCCCGCCCCGGAACGGGCCAGGACGATCACCGCGGCGAGGATGATGGCGCCGCCAACGCTCTGCCAGGGACCGATCGCCTCGCCGAGAAAAAGCGCCGCAAGGACGACGGTCACCACCGGCTCGAGTGTCGACAAGGTCGCCGCGTCGGCAGCCCCCAGCCGCGCCATGCCGGCGAAGAAAGTAATGATCGCCACCGCGGTCGATAACAGCGCGATGCTGCCGACGGCCACCCAGGGCCCCGGCGATGCCGGAAAGGCCGGCCCCCGCCAGAGGACGATCAAGCCGAAGACCAGCGCCGCGGCGAGCATGATCACCGTCGCCGAGGGTATCGCACCGCTGACCGGCGTCACCCGCTCGCCGACCAGGATGTACACCGAGTAGATCAGCGCCGCGCCGACGCCGAGCAGAATGCCGGGGAGACTGCCGGCCAGGCTGCCGCCGACCGCCAGGCCGGTGCCGAAGAGAGCGGCAACTACCGCCAGCGTGCGCAACGGGGAAAGTCGTTGTCGCGCCAGCAGCGCCGACAGCACGGTGACGATCGCCGGATAAAGATAGAGCAGCAGCGCGGTCAGCCCGGCAGACGCGTACTGCAGTGCGGCGAAATAGCAGAACGACTCGCCGACATAGCCGATCGCCCCCATCCCCACCAGCCACACCAGGTTCCGGCCGCGCGGCCAGGGGATGCCGCGAAGCTGCATCAGCAGCGCCATCGCTCCGCCGGCCAGCGCGAAACGGAGAAACAGCATGCTCGGCAGATCGACGCCCTCGGCATAGGCCAGCTTGGCGAAAATCGGCATCGCCCCGAAACCCGTCGCCGAAGCGACGATGCAGGCGACGCCGATCAGGCGGACGCGTACGGCAGGATCAGCGATCACGGCCGAGATCAAGGCCCCGGAGACGGCGCCACCAGGGGATTCACAGCTTCAGCTCGGCAATCAGCGGCGCATGGTCGGAGCAGCGCGCCCAGGCCAGACCGTTGGGAACGTGCATGTCGAGCACCTCGAAGCCGCGCACGTAGATGCGGTCGAGCGTCAGCCAGGGCGCGAAACTGGGAAAGGTACGCGACACGCCGGCGCCCGGAGGGTTACCGCTGCGCCAGGTGAGCAGCCAGTTGAGCATGGACTTGGCCGGTGACGCGGCCCTGGCCGCGACCGCCACTTCCTCGACGCCGAGACGGGTGCGCAACAAACCATCGACGCGCTGCTGCCAGTCGTTGAAATCGCCGGCAATGATCAGCGGCGCATCAGCCGGCACTTCGCGCTGCACCAGGTCAGCCAGGAAGGTTGCCTGGCGAACGCGGCTGCGCTTGATCAGGCCGAAGTGCAGGCAGATCAGGTGCACCTCGGTGCCCTCGCCACGGCCGATGCGCAGCACGGCGTGCAACAGGCCGCGCTTTTCGAGCACATGGTCCGAGATATCGTGGTTGACGAAGTTCACTATCGGGTGGCGCGAGAGGATGGCATTGCCGTGATGGCCATGCGGATAGACCGCGTTCATGCCATAGGCGTGATGCGCGTAGGCCCCCGAGGTGAGAAACTCGAGCTGCGTTCCCAGCGGTTGATCGGGGTGACGTTCCAGCCGCTCGTTGCGGTCCTGCACTTCCTGCAGGAAGACGATGTCGGCATCAATCGCCCGTAGCGCCAGCCGTACATCGTGGATCCGCGGCCGCCCGCGGATGCCGGTGACGCCTTTATGAATGTTATAGGTGGCAACCCTCAGCTTCATGACTGGGCCTGGTAGAGACCGCCCTGATCGTGCGTCACGGCAGACGCTCGAAGTAGCGGTCGATCAGTGTCGGATCGTCGAAATGCCGCCGTCCGACGAAGGCCGTCGCGTGGCGCCCCCATTGTCGCATCTGCCCGGGGCTGGCGATACCCATCGGCCAGAAGTAGAAGCGCTCGAGCCGCTCGCTGCCTTCGATCAGCCCGTCCGCATCAAAGGCGCTGCGCGTGCCGCCGCCGGGCAGCGGCAGCGCACGTAACTGGTCGTCGTCACGCAGCGCCATGACCAGGCCGTCGACGCGCCCGGTCGGCTCGAGGGCGACCCCCTGGAGGTAATGCGTGCGGGCCGCCAGTCGTAACACGACGCGTTGGTTGGCGGCCGGGGAGCGCACGCGCTGCGGCACGAACAGGCCTTCGTCGATGCTCTCGGGTTGTGGCCGGGAGCGCACCCGCTCGGTGGCAATGAACAGGTGATAGCAGCCGCAGGGGTGGATGGTGTCATAGACCAGCGGCGACCCGTCCTCGGCCAGGGTGACTCGCCAGAGCAGGCCGTCGAGGCGTCCGGCGAGGACGTCGAAAGCGCGCTCCGATGGACGGGCGGGAAACCACGCGCTGTAGATCAGTTGCAGCAACCAGCGCCCGCCCATCTGGGTGTATGCGGCGCGCACATAGAGCACCGGATCGTCGACCGCGACAGCGATGCGCAGATCGCCGGCGCCCTGCTGCCAGAGCAGCGCGCCGGGGCGATCATTGTCGTCGACGGTCTCGATCTCCAGGCGCGGCGCATGGCGCAGGATCAGCTCGCTCAGCGTCGGGGGCGAAATCTCTGGCAGGCCAAGCTGTGGCGCGCGCGGCAGACTCGGCACAGCGTCGACTCGCGTGGCGGGAAGATAGCGACGGCGTGCAGCATTGCTCGCACCGCCGGCGTTGGCAGCGGCGAACTCGGCGAAGGTGTCGCGTTGCCAGCCACGAATGCCGGCGGCGAAGGCATAGCGTGTCAGCAGGTACAGGCCGAGGGCGCGCTCGACATTCGAGTAGTCGTCGGGAACCTGCGCCGCGTCAAGCAGTGCCGGCAGCTGTTGCCGGTCGGCGAGCAGCAGTTGCTGGCGGCACGCGGCGAGCGCGTCGGCGGCGACCGCGTCGCCGGCGTTGCGCATCTCGAAGCGTCGGCCGGCATCGTCGAGCGCGGCCAGCGCGGCGGTCCATTGGTCGGCGTGCTGCGGCTCGGCCGCGACCGCCTCGGCAAGCCTCGCCAGGGTACGGTCGACGCGCAGGTAGGGGAAGCCAGGAACGCGCCGCGCCTGCGCATCGCGCGTGGCGGCGGCATCGATCCGTGCATCGCTGGCCTGAAACAACCGCAGGCATTCGCCGCGTGCGTCGTCGGCGTGCAGGTGCTGCTGCGCCGGTCGCTGGCTGTAGGGGTCGAGGCTGGCGCAACCTACCAGAATGGAGCAGCTCAGCGCGATGCCCAGGGCACGCATCAGTCGACCAGCTCGCGGGCGGTCAACGCAGCCTGACGGCGCTCGATTTCGCGCAGCATCGCCTCGAACTGCTCACGCATCGCACGACGAACAGCGCCAACGCCGAATAGCCGGCCCAGCACGGGGGGCAGCGGCTGTGCCAGCTCAAAGCTGGCGTCGTAGTCGAGCTGTACGCCGGGCGGTTGCTGCCGAACCAACGCGCGCAAGCGGTAGCTGGCGGTGAAGCTGCGCAGCGTCGATTCGGTAGCGCCGACCGGATCGGGCAGCAGGCGTGCGAGGACCATCGAATAGGGTCTGTGTTCGACCGCCAGTTGAAGTTGCACGGGCAACTCGACAAACAAGACCGTAAACACACCGGACTGTTCGATGATCAGCCGCGTGTCGCTGCGCTGCAGCACGCGCGCGCGAGTCACTCCGGGAACGAAGTCGCGCAGCCGCTCGTAGTCGGTCAAGGTTTCCCAGGCCAGCCGTTGGTCGGCGGCCAATCGGGCACTGGCATGAATCACGTAGGTCTCACCGTTGAGCACGACGTCGACCCGCGAAGCGACCGCTTCCTGCGCCGCAGCGTCGAAGTTGCCGCCAAGCACGAACGCCAGGCAGAGGGCGCCACACCAGAAGCGACGGCGGCAACCGCGGCATGAGGCGGGAACGGCGTACTTCGGCGCCCGCCTGCCAGCCTGCGTCGATCGCAAGGCAAGCACCGCGCGCGCAGGCCCCGACCACTCGCTGAGCGGCGCAGCCGCGCTGATCGCTGCTGCTGCCGCGTCGACCGAGTCTGCCGACGTCATGCCGGTCAGCTGGTGGCGCCCGTCGCCGTCCACTCGCGGCAGAGCTTGATCGTTTGCTCGACGGCCAGCGGCTCACTGCTCAGGCCACAGCGGTAACCGACGTCCTCGCCGAAAAAATGGCCACAGTGCCGGCATTGAGCAAAAGCCTGGCGGTCGCTGAGCCCTTGCAAGGTGCTCACTAGCCGGCGCAGATCGCCACTGAACGCCTGCGTGTCGCCGCCCGACGCAGCCAGCGCGTCATCGAGCCGGTGCCGCCAGCTGGCGAGCAGCATCCTTGCCGATCCGTCGGTGGATGAACGCGGCCAGGCGTTGGAGAACGAACACGGTCTGGGTCATGACAACAATGTATCGCCTCGACGAATCTCTTGACAAGCACCTTTTGCGCGCGCCAGTGCGATGCATTCAGAGGAATATGCCATGAGCAATGCTCGGTCTTTCCACGCTGGCTGCCCGCTCTGTGGTGCCGCCGGGCAGCAGGTCGCGCCAGCCCTTGATCCGAGCCGCTACCAGGTCGAAGCGCTGCCTCACGGCCAGGAGTCCGGGTGCATTGCCAGGGCGGAAGGCATCGCTGTGCAGTCGCTCCCGGTAGCCGTAATTGACGGCCAGACGTTGCACATCAACGTCGGCGCAGCGATCCCGTGGCTTCAGTCAGCCGCGCCCGGCTCACTCGTCTCCGCTTCCGCCCCGAAGGCAGTTGTCAGCCTCCGACATGCCGACCGGAGCTTGGCGATCGAGCGCGGGTTCGGCCGCAAGAGAAGAGCCACCGGCGCACGCTCGAAAGGTCTTTCGGCAGCAGTAGCCACCTGACCAGACAGGCAGGTTTCGCCAAAAAGAGGTGCCGTGAACGGCGCTGCGTCCGCGCCGCCGCTCACCGCCTGCAGGCTTGCCATAACACCCCCGGCCACCCCTCCCCGCAATGATTTGCGAAGAACAAGTTTTTCTGCTTGCACACAAAATATTTTTGTGCTTGTTTTCTTTTGTTGGCCCATAATTCGCCTCCATTGCACTCTCGCTTACAAAACTATTTTTCTGCAAACATTGATGCCCTTGTCACTTTCAAAGGCGCTGCCCCTTGCCTGGCAGACGAACGCCCAGCCGATCCGATACATGGGACGCTGTGAGCTGTCTAGAGCACCCGGCGACGCCGCGAGCACGCCCGAGTTCCTGCGCGTTGCCGTCGGCGTCATTACCGAGCAGGAGCTGGAAGAGGCGCACGCGTCGCTCGCTTCGCTGGCCGTTACCTCGAAGGGACAACACAAAGAGTCTGAGCAAAAAAGATCCGCTAGCGGAACACGGAATGACCGGGCTTCGTCCCGTCCAGGAGGTGGCGGCCCTCCGCCAGCGGATAGACCAAGCGCTGTCCGTCGCTCCTACATTGTTTTTGGTGGTCGTTGAAAGGGTGCCGGGATTCGCTCGGCGTTGAGGTTCTTACCGGTAGGTGCTCGAAAGGGCAGATAGCAAGAGGGGGTAGTCGTATGTTTAGTAGTCTGATGCCGCAGCGCAGGGAATTCTTTGAACTCCTCGCTGCACACTCCGAACAGGTCGTCGCGGGGGCAAACGCGACCTTGCGTTTGATCAATGGTCTCGGTGATGCGGGTGCGGACCTTTCAGCCCTGGTGGCGGAAGTCAATCAGCATGAGCAACAGGGCGACCAGATCAAGGCCAAGGTGATCGGGCGCTTGCACCAGTCGTTCACCACGCCGATCAACCGTGACCAGATCCACGCGCTGATCACCGATCTCGACACCACACTGAATGTCCTGCAGAGCGTTGCCAACGCGGTCGGCATGTACAGCATCACGCAGTCGACGGTTGAAGCGCGCGAAATGGCGTCCTTGAGCGCCGACGCGTGCATGCGCCTGGACCGCGCGGTGGCTGCGCTGGGCGACAAGAATCGCGGGGCGCAAACGCTCAACCTGTGCAAGGAGATCGAGGACATCGAATCAAAAGCCGACAAGGTCCAGCACAAGGCGATCACCGCCTTGTTCCAGGAAGGGGCCAACGTCTGGCAAACGATGAAGATGAAGGAGTTCTACTCGCTTCAGGAAGCCGTTCTCGACTCTTGCCAGGAAGCGGCCAAGATGATCGAAGAGATCCTGATCGAAAACTCCTGAGAGGTCGCGCAAAATGGAAGGCCTAAATATGAGTATCTGGACGCTCGGATTGCTAATCGCAATCGCGTTTGCGTTCGACTTCATGAACGGGTTTCACGATGGCGCGAACTCCATCTCGACGATCGTCGCGACCGGTGCCCTGACCCCGAAACAAGCGGTGTTGTTTGCCGCATTCTTCAACTTTGCCGCCCTGTGGGTTTTCCAACTCAAGGTGGCGGCAACCATCGGCAAGGGTACGGTCGATCCGAGCTTTGTCGATTATTACGTGATTTTCGGGGCCCTGGTGGGTGCCCTGGCCTGGAACATCATCACCTGGTACTACGGCATTCCTTCGTCATCATCACACGCGCTGGTAGGTGGTCTGGTCGGGGCAACGGTGGCCAAGGCGGGTTCTGGCGCGCCGATCGTCTGGGAGGGTTTCGGCAAGATCCTCGCTTTCATCATCATTTCGCCGCTGGTGGGGGTGATCATCGGCGGCCTGCTGATGGTGCTGGTGGCCTGGGTCTTCCGAAACCAGTCGCCGTATCAGGCCGGGAAGTGGTTCAAGGGAGCGCAGTTGTTCGCCGCCGGCGCCTATAGCCTGGCGCATGGCGGTAACGATGCGCAGAAGACGATCGGCATCATCTGGCTGCTGATGATCACCGCCGGAGTGGCAACCAAGGACGTGGCGACGCTGCCGACCTGGGTGATCTACGGCTGCTATTTCATGATCGCCTGGGGCACCTATCTCGGCGGTTGGCGGATCGTCAAGACGATGGGCACCAAGATCACCAAGCTCAACGCGGTCAGCGGTTCGTGTGCTTCGATGGGGGGCGCGCTCACCCTGGCGATGGCGACTTTGGGCGGCATTCCGGTGTCGACGACGCACACCATTACCGGCGCCATCATCGGTGTCGGCGCGGCGACCGACGTCAAGGCGGTGCGTTGGGCAATCACCGCCAACCTGCTGGTCGCGTGGGTGTTGACGATTCCCGCTGCGGGACTGATTGCGGCGATCTTCTGGTACATCGGGAGTAGGTTCCTGTAAGTCCGGTGCGAGCCGTTGGCGGCAATGGACGCCCCACGAAGGGGCGTCCAGTGCGGCCCGTCACCCGTCGTTTCAAAAGTTGCAACCGAACATTGAGGGAGTTTCTATGTTACCCAAGCGGACCGAATTTTTTGAGCTTCTCGCGGCACACAGCGAGCGCGTTCTGGCCGGTGCCAACGCCATGCTGCGTCTGGTTACCAGTCTCGGGGTCAGCAAGCAGGACGTTGCGGCACTGACCGAGGAAATCAACATGAACGAGGCGAGTGCGGACCAGATCAAGGCCGCCCTGCTGACGATGCTGCACAAGTCCTTCGTCACGCCACTCAACCGTGACCAGGTCTACGCATTGACCCTGGACATCGATAACGTGATGAATGCCGTGCAAGATGTCGCTCAGGCAGTCAGCATGTACAACATCACCGAATCGAATAGCGAGTCGCACGCACTGGCATCGATGACTGTCGACGCCTGCACCCGCCTCACGCGCGCGATCAGCTCGCTGAAGGACAGGGAACGCAGCCAGGAGACTGTCAACCTGTGCGTCGAAATCGAGCGCATTGAAGAGAAGTCTGTCGCCGTCATTTACCGGGCCATCCACCGCTTGTTCGAGACCGAGGGGGACGAAGTAGCCGCCCTGCGGGCAATGCGGATGCGGCAATTCTATGCGCTGCAGGAGAAGGTTCTGCGGGCCAGCAAGAAATCGGCCCAGACGGTCGAAGAGATTCTCCTCCAGAACTCCTGAGACAGAGCCGTACCCAACGGACCTGAAACGCAGGGACTGGTCCTTATCCGAAGGATCAATTAGATGGAGGACGCGGCGGTTCGCGAAGTATCGAGCGCCCCGCCGCAATCACCCGCACGCGCTGCGGGTGTCCCGCCAACTGCGCTGCCAATCATGGCCTCAACCAACGGCGTGGCCGCTGGCGAACTACGCCGCGCGCGGGCGCGGAGCATAGCGCGCTCGCCGCAGGATAGACTGCGCCGACGGGCGTTGCTATCCATGGCCACCGCCGACCAACCGGACTATGGCGCCAACACACGATCGATTCATTAGCGGCTGGCTGCAATCCAGTATCCGCCAATCGGCAACGTTCGCGAATCAGTCACCAGCCAGCGACAATGGCGTACCAGCCACGCGGCGTGGTTCCGTCGCCTCGAGAAGTCAGCCAACCGGAAGAATTCCGGGCGGTGAACACAACCCACTTGGTCAGTCATCTGGCCTGAACGAACATCTCCGAGCATCCCAGACAACTTCCTTTGCCTTTCAAGGTGATGATCCGGAAAAGTCCATCGACAGGCATAGTGCAAAGCCCTAGACTGGACAAGGAATCCCGTCTCCGGAGAAGTGGACCATGAAGCCGTTTTCTTTTCTGGCCGCCGCCTTGGCCACCGTTCTCGTCGGTCTGTCGCCATTGACGGCCACTGCCGCCGACCTCGTCATCGGCCAGGTGGCAGCTTTCAGCGGCCCGCTGGCGCCCACCGGCACGCACATGCGAGCAGGAGTGCAGTTGTACTTCGACGCGGTCAATGCCGAGGGGGGAGTCCACGGCGCCAAGCTTCGGCTGATTTCCAAGGATGACGGTTACAAGTCCAGCGAGACCGTTCGTCTGGCGCGCGAAATGGCCAAGGTTTCGCAACCGCTGGCGTTCATCGCCTTTGTCGGTACCGGCAACGTCGAGGCGATCGTCGAAAGCAAGATCCTCAGTGAAACGGGGATTCCGCTGCTCGCCGTACGAACCGGTGCGGCTTCTCTGGTGAGACGGAACGATCCACTGGTATTCATGACCCGCGCCAGCTACGCCGAAGAAGTGGAGAAAATTGTCGATCAGTACGCCACCACCGGCTACACCAGTTTTGCGATTGTCTATCAGGATGACGCCTTCGGGCGCGACGTGCTGGGCAGCGCCGAGCAGGTAATCGCAAAAGCCGGCGGCACTCTGGTCGCCACTGGCTCCTACGCGAAAAACACCACCGAGGTAGCCGCCGCCGTCAAGACCATTGCGGCCGCCAAGCCGCACGTGGTGATCATGATTGCCAATACGGCGGCCAGCGCCGAGTTCCTCAAGCAGTCGCGCGAAGCAGGGAATCTCGCGCAGTACGTCGCTCTCTCGGTGACGGACGGGGCGCAGATCGTGCAGCGAATCGGTGTGGACAACGCACAGGGACTGGTGCTCACCCAGGTCGTTCCCGATCCGGACAGCCGGACGGTTCCATTGATTCGCGAGATGCAGGATAACTTCGCGAAGTTCAAGCCAAAGGACGTGACGGCCAATCACACCCTCGTCGAAGGCTACCTTGGTGCCAAGGTTCTGGTCGAAGCGCTACGCCGGGCGGGCCCGAACCCGACACGCCAGAAACTGCGCGATGCTCTGGAAACGATGAAGAACTACGACGCGGGCGAGGTCTTCATCAGCTTCTCGGCAAACCGGCACGCTGGCTCGCGCTACGTCGACATCACCATCCTCAATCGCGCTGGCAAGCTTCTGCGCTAGGCGGACCCGCCGCCGCACCGTTGACGCATGCTGCTGACCCCGGCAAGGGCGGTGTTCTTCTCCTCTTTTTGCCAAAAAACCCGGGCGGACCACAATGGCCACGGGCTGTTCCGTTTCGTGCGCGGCCACTGGCGGCCAGCGGTTACCCCAAAGCAGATATTTGACCAGCACCCGATCGCGCGGGCTGAGCGCGTACAGCGACCCGAGCGACGGCAGATCGACCAGCGAGATCTGCTCCAGCCCGACCTCGACCACACATTCCTCACAGGTCTCGCCGTCATGCAGCAGTTTCTCCTGCTGCGGCGAGCTGCTCGATGCGGCAAGAAACAAGCTGCTTTTGCCTGTGCGCACGCGACCGACCAGCGCCACGCGCGGCCGCCGCTGGCCACGAAGCAGTTGCCGCGGCACGGCAATGGTCGATACTCCTGGCGCCACTTCAGTCCTGCGCACTTGTTCCAGCGCGCCACCAACGCGGTCAAGCCGGCGACAACTCTGGCCTTCGTGGAGAGCCCCGGATACTGCCGCTGCCGGGGACTATCCGGGACTCTCTGCCGCCAGCACGGTTAGCAGAAAGTCCCGGCGGAAAGCACCGCAAACGCCGGTCAGTCCTCGTCGTCGAAGTCGCCGTCGTGGGTGTGTCCGTGACTGATTTCCTCGCTAGTGGCGGGGCGCACATTGGTCACCGTACAGGTAAAGACCAGCGCCATTCCCGCCAGAGGGTGGTTGCCATCGAGGACCACCTTGTCATCAGCCATTTCGGTCACCCGATAGATCAGCACCTCTTCGTCTTCATCGTCGTCGGCAGCGTCCTCCGGCAAACCTTCAAATTGCATGCCGACCTGCAGTTCCTGCGGAAACTGACTCCGTGGTTCGACCTGGACCAGTGCCGCATCGTATTCCCCGAAGGCATCGTCGGGCTGCATTTTCACTATCACCGACTCGCCAATCCCTTTCCCGTGCACGGCTTCTTCGATCAATGGAAAGATGTCATCGTAACCGCCGTGCAGGTAGACCAGCGGCTCCTGACCGGCATCGACCAGCTCACCTTCAAAATCGGCGACGCTGTAGTCGAGCGTGACGACGGTATTCTTGGCAACTTGCATGTTCATGAATTGATTTCCTTCACCGCGCGCAGCATTTCCAGCGCGTGGCCTTTGGCGGTCACCCCGTAAAGTACGAGACGAAGACCGCCTTGTTTGTCGATGACAAAAGTCGAGCGTACGATGCCGTACTTCTTGGCACCATTCACTTCTTTCGCCTGCCAGACACCGTACCGCTTGCACACCGCCCCGTCGGCATCCGAAAGCAGAGACACGGAAATACCATGCTTGTCCCGGAACTCGGCGTGCCTGATGCAGTCGTCACGGCTGATGCCGATGATCGTGCAGTCATGGCGCGCGAACTGATCCTCATGATCCGAGAAATCGGTCGCCTGCAAGGTGCAGCACGGTGCGTCATCTCTCGGATAGAAGAAGAGAATGACATTCTTTTTGCCCTGAAACTGGGCAATATCGATGAGTTCCATGTCCGCATCGGGGAGGACGAACATCGGTGCAGCCTGTCCTGCTTTCAGCATGGGGACACCTCAAAGACCCGTCCCGCTCGCACGGAAGCGAACGGCTGAAGCGGATTCTAACCAAGCTTCCGGCAACTGACCACAAGAAAGCGAACCCAGGATCAGGCTAGAATGTGCTTTCACGAGGATCACCGGGCCCATTCCGGACCTGCACAACCCATTTGCGCAGGGCGCCGAAGGATACTCGCTCCCTGCGAACCCTGCAAACCCGGAGACAGACATGCTGACTTCCTTCAGGCCTCTACTGCGCGTGGCGCCCCTGCTGGCCGTCCTGCTGGCCGTCCTGCTCGCCACACCGACAGCGGCCGCACCAACCATCAGCACGACCACCATCGACCTCTCCGCTGAAGCTACCCAACCGGCAGTCAACGACCTGGCACGCGCGACGGTGTTCGCCGAGGCCACCGGCGCAACGCCGGGCGAGTTGGCCAAACGGGTCAACAGCCTGGTCACCGATGCCTTGAAGACCGCCAAAGCTTACCGCAGCATAAAGATCCAGAGCGGTGCGACCCACACCTATCCCGTATACACGAAGGGCAGCAAGATCGAGGGTTGGCGCATGCGCTCGGAGCTGACGCTGGAGTCCGGCGATACCGCCACGCTCTCCGAGTTGCTGGGCAAGCTCCAGGAATCGATGGGTGTCGCCAGCCTGGTGATGCTGCCGGCGCCCGAGACACGAAAGCAGGCCGAAAGCGAGGCCATGATCGATGCCATCGCCGCCTTCAAGGCACGCGCCAAGGTGATCGCCGACGCCTTGGGGAAACCTTACCGGATCAAGCACCTGGCCATCAACAGCAGTGGCCGACCGCCAGCAGCACCATTGATGCGCGCGGCGGCGCTGGCCTCGGCCGAACCGGTACCGATGCCGATCGATGCCGGTGAGACGCAGGTCAACGTGACGGTCTCGGGCCAGATCGAGCTGCTGGAATAGGCGCAGGGCCAAAAATCGCGGCGGCGATGCGGCAAGTACGTCGGTCGGTCGGCCGGGCTGCGGGTAGCGGCTAGCGCGTGGCAGGCTTTGGCGGGACGGCGACCATCCCACCAGCAGCTTCTTCGGCCATCGGTGCGGTCGCTTGCTCGACCCGAGGCCGGTCGGGAATCTGGACGAAAACCTCGTCCCGCTTGACCATCCCCAACTCGAAGCGCGCACGCTCCTCGATCGCCTCGTAACCTTGCTTCAGGTCACGCGCTTCGGCATCGAGCCCAGCATTACGCATCTCCAGGGTCTTGTTGTTTTCCTTCTGCTCCTGCAACTGCCGATCGACATCCCATACGCGCAACCAGCCCCCCTTGCCGAGCCACAACGGATGCTGCAGCAGGACGGTTACCACCACTAGCGCGACAGCAAGCCAACGCACGGCGAGGGATGCGGACGAGCGCTGGATCAGGACAGATTGTAGAAGGCGTCACGCCCGGGATAGCCTGCCGTGTCGCCGAGGTCCTCCTCGATACGCAGCAGTTGGTTGTACTTGGCGATACGGTCTGAGCGCGACAAGGACCCGGTCTTGATCTGCAGCGCGTTCATGCCGACCGCGATGTCGGCGATGGTGCTGTCTTCGGTCTCGCCGGAGCGATGTGAAATGACCGCGGTGTAAGCCGCTCGCTTGGCCATTTCGATGGCGGCAAAGGTCTCGGAGAGCGTGCCGATCTGATTGATCTTGATCAGGATCGAGTTGGCAATACCCTGCTTTATCCCTTCCTTGAAAATCCGGGTATTGGTCACGAAGACGTCGTCGCCGACGATCTGGATGCCTTTACCGAGCCGGCTGGTAAGCACTTTCCAGCCATCCCAGTCGCCTTCGGCCATGCCATCCTCGATCGAGACGATCGGAAAGCGGTCGGCGAGATTGGCCAGATAATCGGTCAGTTCGTGCGAGTTCAACTGCAGATTCTCGCCAGCCAGATGATAGCGGCCATCTCGGTAAAACTCCGAGGCAGCGCAGTCGAGGCCGATCAGCACGTCATCGCCGGGACAATAACCAGCGTTCTCGATCGACTTGACGATCAGGTCCAGTGCTTCAGCGTGACTGCCCAGGTTTGGGGCAAAGCCACCCTCGTCACCGACGGCAGTCGAAAAGCCCTTCTGATGCAACACCTTCTTCAGTGCATGAAATACCTCGGCACCACAACGCAGCGCTTCGCGAAACGAGTTCTGACTCACCGGCAGAATCATGAACTCCTGGAAATCGAGACTGTTGTTGGCGTGTTCGCCACCGTTGATGATGTTCATCATCGGCACCGGCATCTGCATCGGCCCGGAACCACCAAAATAGCGGTACAGCGGCAGCCCTGATTCCTCGGCAGCCGCCTTGGCCACCGCCATCGACACCGCAAGCATGGCGTTGGCCCCGAGACGCGCCTTGTTCTCGGAGCCATCGAGATGGATCAGTGTTTGATCGATGAACGCCTGTTCCTGCGCGTCGAGGCCGATGATCGCTTCCGAAATCTCGGTGTTCACGTTCTCGACAGCCTGCAGGACGCCTTTGCCCAGATAGCGTGTGGGATCCTCATCGCGCAGTTCGATCGCTTCACGCGATCCGGTCGAGGCGCCCGAAGGAACCGCCGCGCGCCCCATGACGCCGGATTCGAGCAGAACGTCACATTCGACGGTAGGGTTGCCGCGCGAGTCGAGAATCTCGCGGGCGACAACATCAACGACAGAGCTCATGATCTTTCCCTTGTCTTCAAAAATACTAGATTGGTAATCCCTCAACGACCAGCATGTTCATTTCTGCCGCATCCTGGCGCGAGGCTCTCGCTGCCTGGTACTCGGGGGAATGATAGAACTTCTTTGCCTGTTCCAGCGAATCGAACTCGACAATCACCAACCGCTCCGGCGTGGACCAGCCACCTTCAAGCACTTCGATACGCCCGCCACGCGCGCAATAGCGGCCGCCGTACTGCGCGATCGCTGCTTGTGCCAGCTGCTTGTAAATCTCGTAGGCCTGCTGATCGGTGACCTTCACTTCGACCAACAAGTAGGCAGCCACTAGCGAAGCTCCTCGAAGCCACCGGTTTTTACTGCCCGATCGAGCGCCACCAGCGTCGTCAGCAGACTCTCCATCCGATCGAGCGGCCAGCTGTTCGGCCCGTCGGACAATGCCGCTTCCGGATGCGGATGCGTTTCCATGAACAGGCCGGCGATCCCCACCGCGACCGCCGCCCGTGCCAGCACCGGGACGAACTCGCGCTGCCCGCCGGAAACGATGCCCTGCCCACCCGGCAGTTGCACCGAATGGGTGGCATCGAAAACCACCGGGCACGCAGTCTCGCGCATGATCGCCAGGCTGCGCATGTCAGAAACCAGATTGTTGTAACCAAAGGAAGCGCCACGCTCACAAACCATGATCGTGTCGGCGCCGGCGGCGGCATCCCTTGCTTTGATGACCACGTTGCGCATGTCGCCCGGCGCGAGAAACTGCCCCTTCTTGATATTCACCGGCTTGCCGGTCGCCGCAACAGCCTGGATGAAGTCGGTCTGACGACAGAGGAAAGCTGGCGTCTGCAGCACGTCGACAACCGTGGCAACGGCGTTGATGTCCTGTTCACGGTGAACGTCAGTGAGAACCGGGACGCCAATCTGGCGCCGCACTTCCGAGAGTATCTGCAGACCAGCGTCGACGCCCGGCCCACGCGCCGAGCGACCCGAGCTACGGTTGGCCTTGTCATAGGAAGCCTTGAAGATGTAGGGCAGCCCAAGACGTGAACAGGTCTCTTTCAACTGCCCGGCGATGTCCACGCACAGCGCCAGCGATTCGGCCGTGCACGGGCCGGCGATCAGGAATAACGGCTGGTCGATGCCCGCTTCGAAGCCGCAGAGCTTCATGTTCGCGCCTGGTAGGCCGCGGCGGCGAGAACAAAAGACGTGAACAGCGGGTGGCCCTTGCGCGGCGACGAGGTGAATTCGGGGTGAAACTGGCAACCGAGGAACCACGGGTGGGCATTCGCCCCGTCAGTCGGCAGTTCGATGATTTCGCACAGATCCGTCACCGGTGCCCGACCCGAGACCACCAGGCCGGCCTCCTCCAGTTGGCCAAGCAGCAGGTTGTTGACCTCGTAGCGATGGCGGTGGCGTTCGATGATCTCCGCCTGCCCGTAGACCGAACGTGCCAGAGTACCGTCGCGGAGCTTGCACAACTGGCCACCAAGACGCATCGTGCCACCAAGATCCGAGTTCTCGTCGCGCTTTTCGAGCCGGCCAGAGGCGTCCTGCCACTCAGTGATCAGGCCCACCACCGGATAGGGACAGTCCTTGTCGAACTCGGTGCTGTGCGCGCCGTTCAAGCCGGAGACGTGGCGCGCGAACTCGACGACGGCGAGTTGCATGCCAAGGCAGATGCCGAGAAACGGAATCCTTCCTTCGCGCGCGTGGCGAATCGCGGCAATCTTGCCTTCGGTCCCGCGGCGTCCGAAGCCCCCCGGGATGAGAATCGCGTCCATACCCTGCAAAGCGCCACAGCCCTGACGCTCGATTTCTTCGGAATCGATATAGCTGATCTTGACTTTGCTGCGCGTGGCGATGCCGGCATGCACCATGGCTTCCGTGAGCGACTTGTACGATTCGGTGAGGTCGACATACTTGCCCACGAAGGCAACATTGAGCACCCGCTCCGGGTGCTCGAGGGCGTGCACGATCGTCTTCCACACCGTCAGATCGGCAGCCTTGGCGAGAATGCCGAGCTTGTGGCAAACGATCTCGTCGAGCATCTGGTCGTGCAGCATGGCCGGGATCTTGTAGATCGAGTCGGCATCGCGTGCCTCGATGACCGCCTCACGCTGGACATTGCAGAACAGCGCCATTTTCTGCTTGTCGTCCTCGGGGATCGGTCGATCGGTGCGACAGAGCAGGATGTCCGGCTGAATGCCAATCTCGCGCAATTCCTTGACCGAGTGCTGCGTCGGCTTGGTCTTCAGTTCGCCCGCCGTCGGGATGTAGGGCACCAGCGTCAGGTGCATGTAGCAGGCGTTGTTGCGCCCTTCCTGCAGGCCCATCTGGCGGATCGCTTCGAGGAAGGGCAGCGACTCGATATCACCAACCGTACCGCCAACCTCGATGATCGCCAGTTCGGCACCCTCGGCGCCACGCCGGATGTGTGCCTTGATCTCGTCGGTGATGTGCGGAATCACCTGTACTGTCTTGCCCAGGTACTCCCCTCGCCGCTCCTTCTTGATCACCGATTCGTAGATCTGGCCGGTGGTGAAGTTGTTTCGCCGCTCCATCTTGGCGTTGGTGAAACGTTCGTAATGCCCGAGGTCGAGATCGGTCTCGGCACCATCCTCGGTGACGAACACCTCACCATGCTGGAACGGACTCATCGTTCCGGGATCGACGTTGATGTAGGGGTCGAGCTTGAGATTGGTGACTCGGATGCCGCGTGACTCGAGAATCGCTCCCAGGGACGCGGCCGCGATGCCCTTGCCGAGGGATGACACCACGCCGCCGGTAACGAAAACGTATTTGATCATGGGGAGGGCTGCAGCGGGAAAGCCAGATTGTAGCGGAAATCGCAGCCGCTCTCAAACCTCAACGGCACGGCTGTGAAGAGGGGTCCGCACGTGCCACCGGCGCGCCTCAGCGGATGAACTCGCGGCTGATCTCGCGAAAAAGCGCTGTCCCCGCCTGCTGCAACCATTCAAAAGCGACCATCTCGCGCGAAACGATATCGGCACCGTGACGACGCATTCGCTCCAGTGCCAAAGCCTTGTCGGTACTTCGCCGCGACCCAACCGCCTCCTCGACGACGAAAACCCGGCGACCGGCGGCGA
This sequence comes from Accumulibacter sp., assembly GCF_032229525.1. Taxonomy (GTDB): domain Bacteria; phylum Pseudomonadota; class Gammaproteobacteria; order Burkholderiales; family Rhodocyclaceae; genus Accumulibacter. The sequence goes on from NZ_JAVTWB010000144.1 coordinate 17,049, forward strand.
TCAGGTCGAGTACGGTCTGCTGCACACAGACATGCGCTTCCGTACCGGCGACGACAAACTGCGCACGGTCTCCCCCAGCCGCACGGAAAAGCTTGCCCTCGGCAAGCGCCGAGAAATGCATCTTCTCGACGATACACTCATCCGGCAGCAGGCCCCGTAGTGCGGGCGAAGTCGGCCCCAGGCCTTGCGGATACTGCTCGGTGCAGATCACCGGAACGGCCAGGCGCTGCGCTACTCTGGTCAGCCACACGCTGGCTTCAAGCACCTGCCCTACCTGGTGGATTGCCGGTGCCAGTCGCTCCTGCAGATCGATCAGCAACAGGGTGGAGCGGTCAGGATGGATCAACATGTCTGTTCCTCCAGAAGATCAATTTTCCCGGGCGAGAAACCTGCGCAGCCCCCAGCCCACCGCCAACAGTCCCAGTATCGCACCACCGAGCATCCAGGGTAACAAAGGGCCCAGGCGGCCGGCGTCGGGATCGTAAACGAAACCCAGTAAGTCAGCCCCCGGCTTGACGCTGCCCTGCGCGCTGTAGACCTCCAGCACATGCCGCCAGCGAGCGATACTCATTGCTCCCAGCGCCACGTTTGCCGGTCGCGACAGCTCGCCAATCTGCCTCGCCTCGAAGAGCAATTGCTCACGGCTCTTGTGCTGCGTGTTGTATCTCGCCAGGATAAGATTGACCAGCTCTTGCGGATGATCGAGCGCGTAATCGAGCCCCTTGAGGGTTGCCGAGCGAAACGCCCGCACCATGGCGGGCTGCGCTTCGAGCAGGCTTTCCGAGGTCAACAGCACCGTACCATACAAGTCGACCCCAGCGCTGCGCGGTGACAGGAGCAGGAAATCGCTACGACCCCCGAGTTCCCGAACTGCGTCGTCGCCGATGAAGACGCCCACCGCATCGACCTTGTCTTCGAGGACAGCGCGACGCGCATCACCGATTTGAGGGAGATGTCGGAACTCGCCTGACGACACACCGCTGGCTTGCAGGTAGGCAAGAACCTCACTTTCGGTGTCCTTGCTGGTGCCCACACGTTTGCCGGCAAGATCGCTTGCCGAAAGGGTTTCCGCTTGCCGACGCAGCAGCAGTCCAACCGCCGAATGTTGCATCAGCGCGGCGAGGGCGACTACCGGCCGGCCGTTCGCCCGCTCGACGATGAGTGACGAGTCGAGAGTGCCAAAATCAGCCCTTCCTTCCGCCACTTCCTTGGCGACATTGACGCCCGGAAACCACTCCTTGAGGGACACATCAAGCCCGGCCTCGCGGAAATAGCCCTGCTCCAGTGCGGCGATGAAGGAAGCAAACTCGAACTGAAGCTTCGATGAAAGTTGCACGACCACAGCCTGCCGAGTTGCTGACTCCGCCAGTGCCTGCGCGCCGGCAGGCGCCAGGCCGCCAGGGACACAGCAAGCAACAAGCAAGACCGTCAAGCGGCCGAATGTGCGAACCCAGCAAGCTGCGCCATCAGCAACGGTCTGCTGGCAAGAGAACTTGGTCATTGGCAGCAATGGTAATATGCGCGACGCTAGGCGCCAAGCAAGGGTGAAATGACAGTCGCTCCTTCACCTGACGCGCCGCGCAGGACGGGGACGAGACGCAGCTCCGAATGAGCTTGCCTATCACCGTCCCGTCCGACCCATCCTGGGGTCGACAGGTAGGCACCAAGGCGATCAAACTGGAGTTGGGAGCACGTGAACAGCAGTTTCATCCTGGCAGGAGAGTTTCTCAGATGAAAACAGCCGCACCGCGCAACGCGATAGTTGCCATTGCCTTGCTGGCGCTGGCGCTGACCGGATGCAGCGAACAGTCGGGGAAGGATCCCGCCCCGCCAAAGCAAGCGCCGGCTGCGGCAACGGACAGCCCGACCGTTGTCTCGCCACTGGCAAGCGCCGCCAGCCGCGGCGATCTCGGCGAGGTCAGGACGCTGCTCGACGCCGGAGCAGAAATCAATGCTGCCGACGCGCTCGGACGGACACCCCTGCACATGGCTGCCTTCTACGGCAACCCGAAGACAACGGCCCTCCTCATCAGCCGCGGCGCAGACCTCGAAGCCAAGGACCGAATCGGCATGACGCCACTGCACGCAGCGGTGATTTCAGGCGGCAGGCAGGAGGTGGAAGCGCTGATCGAGAGGAACGCCGACGTTCACGCGACCACTGAGGCAGGGCAAACGCCACTCCATCTTTCCGCGGCGACGGGCCAGCCGAAGCTGTCGCGCTATCTCATCGCGCAAGGCGCCGATCCGCAGAGCAAGGACAATAACGGCAAGACCCCTCTCTTCTACGCCTCGAGGAACGGGCATCCGATCACCACCGGAGTCCTGCAGCAGTTCACCCGCGGCCAGGATTGATGAGTGGCACGCGCTCGTGCGACAACCCGCTCACCTCTCGGAGCATCCGAGCCTACGCTGGTCAGTGGCAGGCCCGCAGCCGCCTCAATGCGCGGCACCGGACAAATCAGCCTTTCTTCAGGGCCTCGTCGCGTAGTTCGCGGCGCAGGATCTTGCCAACGTTGGTCTTCGGCAGTTCGGCTCGAAACTCGACCTGACTCGGCACCTTGTAGCCAGTCAGATGCTCCCGACAATGGGCGATCAGTGCCTCGGCAGTGAGCGCCTGGTCCTTCTTGACGACGAATATCTTGACCGCTTCGCCTGACTTGTCATGCGGGACGCCGACCGCCGCCACTTCCAGAACGCCCGGATGCTGCGCGACGACGTCCTCGACCTCGTTCGGGTAGACATTGAAACCGGAGACGAGAATCATGTCTTTCTTGCGGTCGACGATGCGCACGAAGCCCTTTTCGTCCATCACGGCAACGTCGCCGGTGAGCAGAAAACCATCCGCCATGATGACCTTGGCCGTCTCCTCGGGACGATTGTAGTAGCCGGCCATCACCTGCGGGCCGCGCACGCAAAGCTCGCCACGCTCTCCCAGAGGAACGTCGGCCCCCGAGTCGTCGCGGATCGCCACTTCGGTGGAAGAGACCGGCAAGCCGATCGAGCCGTTGTACTCGGGAATATCGAGCGGATTGATGGTCGCTGCCGGCGAGGTTTCGGTAAGGCCGTAAGCCTCGATCAGAGGCTTGCCCGTCACCTCTTTCCACCGCTCCGCAACGGCTTTCTGCACCGCCATCCCGCCACCGAGCGTGACTTTCAGTTGGCTGAAATTGAGTTTACAAAAAGCGTCATTGTTGAGCATGGCATTGAACAAGGTATTGACACCGGTTATCACCGTAAAAGGATACTTGCTCAGCTCGACGACAAATCCTGGAATGTCGCGTGGATTGGTGATCAGCAGGTTACTGGCACCAACCTTGAAAAAGGTGAAGCAGTTCGCGGTCAAAGCGAAGATGTGATACAGCGGCAGTGCCGTGACGATCAGGTGCTGCTCTTTCCCGAGCGCCGGCTTGATCCAGGCATGTGCCTGTGAGAGATTCGCCAGAATGTTGCGATGAAGCAACATCGCTCCTTTCGAGACACCGGTCGTGCCACCGGTGTACTGGAGGAACGCGACGTCTTCCTGGCCGACGGTCACCGCCTTCAACTCGGCTGAGGCGCCCTTGGCGAGCGCTGCCCGGAAGTTGACTGCCCGCGGCAGGCTCCACGCGGGGATCATCTTCTTGACGTACTTGACGACGAAGTTGACGACGGTGCCTTTCGGAAAGCCAAGCATGTCGCCAAGACGAGCCAACACCACATGCTTGACCGGCGTCCTGGCCAGCACCTGCTCGAGGGTGACGGCAAAATTCTCGAGGATGACGATGACTTCAGCGCCCGAATCCTTGAGTTGATGCTCGAGCTCTCGTGGCGTGTACAGCGGGTTGACATTGACCACCACGTAACCTGCGCGCAAGGCGCCAAAAATGCAAACCGGATACTGCAGAACATTCGGCATCATCAAGGCCACACGTGCTCCTTGCGGTAGCTTGAGGACCGTTTGCAGGTACGCGGCAAAATCCCGTGACAACTTGTCAAGCTCCCCGTACTTGAGTTCGACCCCCATGTTGATATACGCGACGCGATCGCGATACTGCGCAACGCTTTTCTCAAAGAGCTCGCCAAGCGACTGGAAATCGTTCAACGTGATCTCGGCGGGCACGCCCTCCTGATAGCTCTTCAGCCAGATCTTCTCCACCTGATCTCCTCCTGGGTTACACCATTCATCCGTAAACTGACAGTGTCGACGCCAGTTCGCAACCTGTCGACGGTTGGTCTGCGAACCACCCACCAAGCCCAGGCGCTAGAGGTCTAATTCTAAGGGATTTCTGCAGCCCCGTTGGCACTTCCACCAGCAGCGGCCAGCAGCCGGGGGCCGACGGGCCAGGTCCGGCCACTGGCGACGTGGAAAATGATTGGCGTCCCCGGCGCTGACGACGGCCTCGCGGCGGCGAGAAGCGCCAGGCGACAGCGCTCATCTCGCCGCATTGACAACCGGGGCAGCAAGAAGCTGCCGACAACAGCGGGGCCTGAGCGAGCGAAAAGCGCTCGCCCGACGCCAAGCCTCCTACTGCCAGGCCGAAAGAAACTCCTGCCAGTGTCGCTTGCCGATTTTCTCCAATTCGCCGCGGACAAAGGCCATCTCGGCGTCGTATTCGGCGCGCGAAAGCTCGCCCCGTAGCAGGCGAAAGCGGACTGAAACGAGATAAGTATTCAGGACATCCGTTTCGCAGTAGTCACGCACATCCGCCATGCCACCCGCCAGCCAGGCCTGCCAGACCTTGCTGCCGTCCATCCCCAGCTTGCCGGGAAAACCGATCAGCTTGGCGAGTTCGTCAAGCCGCACGCTGGCACGTGGCTGATACATCGCCAGCAGGTCCATGAGATCGAGATGGCGCGTGTGATAGCGGCTGATGTAGTTGTTCCACTTGAACTCACGGCTGTCGGCGTAGTCACCATCACCGAGATCCCAGTAGCGCGGCGCAATGGCGCCGTGGATCAGCCCGCGGTAGTGCAGCACAGGCAGGTCGAATCCACCACCATTCCAGGACACGATCTGGGGCGTGAACTTTTCAACGCCGTCGAAGAAACGCTGGATGATCTCACCTTCGCCCTGCTCTGGCTCGGCCAGTGACCAGATGCGGAAATCCTTGCCGACGCGGAGCGCGCACGAGATGACCACCACCCGCTGCAGGTGGTGCGGCAGGAAATCGTTGCCGTTGGTGGCACGCCGCTGCTGGAAAGCCAGTTCGGCGACCTCGGCGTCGGAAAGCTCCGGATCAAGGTCGTGCAGCCGACGCACCCCCTCCACGTCGGGGATGGTTTCAATGTCAAACGCGAGGACCGGCTTCATCTGCCACCCTCAAGCCGGAAAGACACCCGTCGACAGGTAGCGGTCACCGCGATCACAGACGACGGTGACGATCGTCGCCCCCTCGAGCTCGCCCGCCAGCCGCAAGGCAACCGCCAGCGACCCCCCGGATGAAATGCCGGCGAAGATACCCTCTTCGCGAGCCAGGCGACGAGTCATCTCTTCAGCCTCACCCTGGGAGACCGATTCGATACGATCGACCCGCGCCCGGTCGAAGATCTTCGGCAGATAGGCCTCCGGCCACTTGCGAATGCCCGGAATCTGCGACCCGTCTTCGGGCTGGCAACCAACGATACAAATGCTGGGGTCTTGCTCCTTGAGATAGCGTGAGACGCCCATGATCGTGCCGGTGGTACCCATGCTGCTGACGAAATGGGTGATTCGCCCCGCGGTCTGCTGCCAGAGTTCGGGCCCGGTCCCTTCATAGTGTGCCAGGGGGTTGTCCGGATTGGCGAACTGATCGAGGATGATGCCGCGTCCATCCTTGCGCATGCCTTCGGCGACGTCGCGCGCCAGTTCCATGCCCCCATCCCTGGGCGTCAATACCAGTTCAGCACCGAAGGCACGCATGGTCTGCCGGCGTTCGACACTCTGGTTCTCCGGCATCACCAGAATCATCCGGTAGCCGCGCAAGGCAGCGGCCATTCCCAGAGCGATGCCGGTATTGCCAGACGTGGCTTCGATCAGTGTGTCGCCAGGTTTGATGTCGCCACGCGCCTCGGCACGCGAAATCATCGACAGCGCCGGGCGATCCTTCACCGAACCGGCAGGGTTGTTGCCCTCCAGCTTGGCCATGATGACGTTGCCACGCGCATCGCTGGCAGCACCCGGTAGACGCTTGAGACGCACCAGCGGTGTCCCGCCCACGTAGCCTTCGAGCGTTTCATCCATTGCCGCTCAACCACTTGACGTACTGCGGGACAGCCTCCTCGACACTGGCGAAGGACTGATCGTAGCCGGCCTTGTGCAGCTTCGCGAGATCAGCCTGGGTGTAGCTCTGGTATTTTCCCCTGAGGTCTTCCGGAAACGGGATGTACTCGATCAAACCCCGCTTCACCAGTTCGGCAAGCGGCAGCGCGTCCTCGCCGTTGACGGCACGACAAGCATTGACGTTCGCCGCCGCCAGCTCATTGAAGCTCTGCGCACGTCCGGTACCGACGTTGAAGATCCCTGATTTTTCGGGATGGTCGAGGAAATGGAGATTGACCCGGGCGACGTCGTCGACATAGACGAAATCACGCTGCTGCCCGCCATCGCCATAGCCATCGCAGCCTTCAAAGAGCTTGACCTTGCCAGCCTGAAGGAACTGGTGATAGTGGTGGAAGGCGACCGACGCCATGCGCGCTTTGTGCGACTCCCGCGGACCGTAGACATTGAAATAGCGGAAGCCGACCACCTGCGAATTGAGCGACCCGGCTACCGAAAGGCGATGACGAACGATCTGATCGAAGAGAAATTTCGAGTAGCCGTAAACGTTCAACGGGGCCTCGTGCTGCCGCCCTTCGCTGAAAACGCTGCTACTGCCGTAGGTCGCCGCACTCGATGCGTAGAGGAATTGCACTTCCTGATCAAGGCACCAGTCGAGCAAGGCCAGCGAGTAGCGGTAGTTGTTGTTCATCATGTAGCGGCCATCGCTCTCCATGGTGTCGGAGCAGGCCCCCTGGTGAAGAATGGCATCGACGTCACCATCGAAGTCGCCAGCGAGCAGCCGGTCCAGGAAGTCCAGCTTGTCGATGTAATCCGCAATGTCACAATCGACGAGGTTCCTGAACTTGTCCGCTCTGGTCAAATTGTCGACCGCAATGATCTTGCGCACGCCGCGCTCGTTCAACGCCTTGACAAGATTGGAACCGATAAAACCGGCAGCACCGGTAACGATGGTGTACATGGGCTTACCTCACTTCAGTGCCGCAACAAGCTCGTCGCGACCGACTACCGCGGTTCCCAGCTTGCCGACCACGACGCCGGCAGCGACGTTCGCCGCGTGCACCGCATCCGGCCAACCGGCATTACACGCCAGCATCACCCCCAAGGTCGCGATGACCGTATCGCCAGCACCCGAAACATCAAAAACCTCCCTCGCCACGGCCTGTTCGTGCACCACCCCGGCGGCATGGAAGAGCGACATTCCTTCTTCGCTGCGCGTCACCAGCAGAGCCTCCAGGCCGAGTGCGCTGCGCAGCGCTTCCGCCTTGCGAGCAAGCCCTTCGTCGTCCTGCCAGCGACCAATCACTTCGCGTAGTTCGGCACGATTCGGGGTAACGATGGTCGCCCCGGAATACTTCGAGAAATCGTCGCCCTTGGGGTCAACCAGCACTTTCTTGCCGGCGTTCCGGGCCAATCGGATCATCTCGCCAATATGCGCCAAACCCCCCTTGCCGTAGTCGGAGAGAATCACGGCGTCGCAAGCGGACAAGCGCGCCTCGAACTCGACCAGTTTGGCGCGCAACACCTCATGCGAGGGCGAAGTTTCAAAATCGATGCGCAAGAGCTGTTGCTGCCGGCCAATCACTCGCAGCTTGACAGTCGTGCTGATCGCCGCGTCGACATGCAGGCTGACATCGATCCCGCTCGCTTGGAGCAGTTGCTGTAGCTGCCGTCCGGCTTCGTCGTCCCCGACAACCGAAAGCAGCGCGACCTGCGCGCCAAGGGCCGCAACATTGCGCGCCACATTGGCGGCTCCTCCCGGGCGCTCTTCGCAGCGCGCCACTTTGACTATCGGCACCGGCGCCTCGGGCGAGATGCGGGCCACATCCCCGAACCAGTAGCGATCAAGCATTACGTCGCCAACGATCAGCAGCCGAGCGGTCGAGAGACTACCGAGTTCCATCGCTGAGCACCTCGACAAGGAAAACGCTGCTCACCGGGCTGGCTCGCCCGGTACCAGACACGGTGAACGGCAACATGGAACTCCTAAGGCGTCAGGTCGAATTCTTCGCTACGCTTTGGCGAGTAGGTCTCCCAACCGCCGCACGCTGGGCACCGCCAATAGAACTGGCGCGCCTTGAAGCCACAATTATCGCATCGATAGCGGGCGAGGCGATGGGTGTAGCTCTGGACAATCCCTTTGGCCAGATCCAGGTCGGGACGAATGTCAGGCGAGGCAAACAGCAGTCTCGCCTCGAGCAGTTTGTCGAAGCCGATCAGGGTCGGATTGCGTTTCAGCTCGTCGCGAACCAGCCGGTAAGCGGCCTCGGGGCCATCGCTCTCGAGCACCAGTTGAAAGACCACGTCCAGCAGATCGAGTGAGGGGTAATGGTCGAGATAACCACGCAAGAGCTGCAGCCCCGCCTCGCGCCGATCGAGCTTGCGGAAAGCGTCGAGCAAGCGTTTCGCAACCAGTGCCAGGTAGGTCGGATTCTGCTGTTCAATCCGCTGCCACGACTCGATCGCCGCAGCAAACTGATCCTGTTGGAACTGCAGGTCACCCTGAAGAAGACTGGCGCGCACGCACTTGCGATTGCGCTCAAGCGCCGTCCGCAAATAATCTGCCGCCAGATCCCGACGCGAGCGGATCATCTCGGCGGCAGCCAGCTCGCAATAGTACTCGGCGATTTCCTTTTGCGACGCGAGGTCCGGCAGCTCCGAGGCGATGGCAATTGCCTTCTCCCAGTCCTTCTCAAGCTGATAGATTTCGAGCAGCTTGCGTTGGGCGTCTTCCCGCACCGGCGAATCACGCAGTTTCTCGAATACCGCCTCCGCGCCATCGAGCAAGCCGGCCTTGAGATAATCCTGGCCAAGTTCTGCCAGCGCCTGAAGTTTCAGATCATGCGGCAAATCCTCACGCTCGGCGAGATTCTGGTGCATCCTGATGGCGCGCTCGGTTTCACCGCGACGACGGAACAGACTACCGAGTGCGAAGTGAATCTCGACGGTCTGGGGATCAACCTTGACGGCTTCGACAAAAGCCTCAATCGCACGATCGGGCTGCTCGTTGAGCAAGAAGTTGAGCCCCTGGAAATATGAGCGGGGCAACGTCCGTGACTCCTTGACCAGATGCCGGATATCGACGCGAGCCGCGGCCCAACCCAGCCCGAAAAACAGCGGAAAAAGCAGCAGCTGCCAGTACTCGAATTCAATCATGCGCGCAACTTTGTCGCACCGTCCGGGCAGCCGCCAATGGTCTCCCGGTCAGCGTCACACCGGGTGCTCTCGATTGCGGAGGATGCGCGCCTGCGCCTCCTTCAGCGCGCGCTTCAATCTGGCCACTTCACGACGCTGGCCGAACAAGGTACCCAGCAAAGAGAGCAAGGCGAGCAGCGCACCGCCGGCGAAGCAGGCCAGCAGGACGATCACCAGGGGTGCGTGCCAGACGTTGTCAAAAAACAGGTGAACGCCGACCGGATCGGTGTTCCTGATGGCAAACGCAAAAAGAAAAAGAAAAACGGCGCCCCGAACAACCCACAAGAACAAACGCATCAATCACCTTCCCACAGGAAACGGGCGGCAACTCGCGTTGCCGCCCGCAAAAAACATAGCCTGACCACTCAGATCAATTCCAGCGAGCCGTCGACGCGCTCCCGCAATTCCTTACCTGCCTTGAAATGCGGCACCCATTTCTCGGGAACGTCAACCTTGTCACCAGACTTGGGATTCCGGCCAACACGTGGCGGCCGGTAGTTCAGCGCAAAGCTCCCGAAGCCGCGGATTTCGATGCGATCGCCCTTGGCCAAGGCCTCCGACATCGCATCGAGAATCATCTTCACCGACAAGTCCGCGTCCTTTGCAACCAGCTGCGGGAAGCGCCCGGCCAGGTGGCCGATAAGGTCCGACTTGGTCATTCATCTAACCCTACTGGGGATTGTTCAACTTGGCCTTTAGCAAGGCGCCCAGGTTCGTGGTTCCGGAACTGGCACTGTTGTCCGCAGAAAACTTCTGCATCGCCTCTTGCTGCTCCGCCTGGTCCTTGGCTTTGATCGACAAGCTGATCGAACGCGTCTTGCGATCGACGTTGATGATCATCGCTTCGAGCGAGTCCCCTTCTTTGTACACCTTGGTCAAATCGTCGATTCGATCGCGCGATACTTCGGAAGCGCGCAGATAAGCTTCCATGTCGCCGTCAAGCATCACCACGGCACCGCGCGCATCGACCGACTTGACGATTCCACGAACGACGCTGTTCTTTTCATGGGTCGCGATGTAGCTGGTGTAGGGATCACCATCAAGCTGCTTGATACCCAGGGAAATGCGCTCCTTGTCGGTATCGATGGCCAACACCACCGCATCAACCTCGTCGCCTTTCTTGAAGTTGCGGATTGCCTCTTCACCGGAGAGCGACCACGAAAGGTCAGAGAGGTGAACCAGGCCGTCGATCCCGCCGGGCAGGCCGATGAAGACGCCGAAGTCGGTAATCGACTTGATCGCGCCATGAACGCGGTCACCCTTCTTGTAGTTCATCGAGAAGTCGTCCCACGGGTTGGCAGCACACTGCTTCATGCCCAGGGAGATACGGCGCCGATCCTCATCGATCTCGAGGATCATCACTTCGACCTCGTCACCCAGTTGAACAACCTTGGACGGGTGAACGTTCTTGTTGGTCCAATCCATCTCGGAGACGTGCACCAGACCCTCGATGCCCTGCTCGATCTCCACGAATGCACCGTAGTCGGTGAGGTTGGTAACCTTGCCGAAAAGACGGGTGGTCGACGGGTAGCGACGGGAAATGCCGACCCACGGATCTTCGCCCAATTGCTTGAGGCCCAGCGAAACGCGGTTCTTCTCCTGGTCGAACTTGAGGATCTTCGCCTGCAATTCGTCGCCGACCGCCAGCACTTCCGAGGGGTGACGAACGCGGCGCCATGCCAGATCCGTGATATGCAGCAAGCCATCGATGCCACCGAGATCGACAAAGGCGCCGTAATCCGTGATGTTCTTGACCACGCCCTTGACGATGCTACCTTCCTTGAGGGCAGCCAGCAGCGCATCGCGCTCTTCGCCAACGCTCGCTTCGAGCACGGCACGCCGCGAGACGACGACGTTGTTACGCTTGCGATCGAGCTTGATCACCTTGAATTCGTAGGTCTTGCCTTCGTACGGCGTGGTGTCCTTGACCGGGCGCATATCCACCAGCGAACCCGGCAGGAAAGCGCGGACGCCGTTGGTCATGACCGTCAGCCCGCCCTTGACCTTGCCCGTGATGGTGCCCTCGACGAGCGTACCGTCGTTCAGCGCCAGCTCAAGCGCGTTCCACGCGGCGACGCGCTTGGCACGGTCGCGCGACAGGCGGGTTTCACCGAAGCCGTTTTCCAGCTGCTCGATGGCCACCTGGACGAAATCACCGACCCCGACTTCCAGTTCGCCCTGATCATTCAGGAATTCTTCAATATCGATGTAGCTCTCGGACTTGAGGCCGGCATTGACCACGACAAAATTCTGGTCCATGCGCACCACTTCCGCGGTGATGACCTCGCCTGGACGCATTTCCTGGCGCCCAAGGCTCTCTTCGAAAAGTTCGGCAAAGCTTTCTTGCATTGTGGGATTGTCTGACATATGGATTGAGTTACCTAACCGCAGAGCTGCGGGGTGAGTTGAAAACAATCACCAGAGCCGGACACTCCGGACAGCTCGCCAAAGCGGGGAGCACGGACACTACACCGGCAGACCTTGAGGGAACTGCCGCCGAGCCGCCGGACCGACGCGTGGATCTGGTGACAACCATGGCCAACGGCACTTGCCGTTCACCTTATTTCGGAAACCTTGTTGACCCAGTCCAGTACCTGCGCCACCGCGGTGGCAATGGTCAGGTTTGTCGTGTCGAGCAATTCAGCATCCGTACTCTGCTGCATCGGGGCGACGCTACGTTGGCTATCCCGTTCGTCGCGTTCGCGCAGATCCAGCGAGAGGGCTGCAATACTAGCAGCGATTCCTTTTTCGATCAACTGCTTATGACGTCTTTCGGCGCGCATCTCCACGCTTGCAGTAAGGAAGACTTTGGTCATCGAATCGGGGAAGACGACCGAACCCATGTCACGCCCGTCGGCGACCAGCCCCGGCGGCCGGCGGAAGGCGCGCTGCCGGAACAGCAATGCTGCCCGCACCGCGGGCAGCGCAGCGACCAACGAAGCGCCAGCCGAGATTTCTTCGCGGCGGATGGCGTCGCCGACATCCTCTCCCGACAGGCTGATTGCACTGCCAGAAAAGCTGGCGTCCAGGCTGGCTGCGATCGCCGCGACGCCCACCTCATCGTTCCAGCCGACGCCGGCCCGGCGGGCAGCCAGGGCGGTCAGGCGGTACAGCGCGCCGGAGTCGAGGTAATGCCAGCCAAGCGCCTCCGCGACCCGCGACGCGACCGTCCCCTTGCCCGACGCCGACGTGCCATCGATGGCGATCACGGGCACCGCCTGGGTGAGCTGCGTGAAGCGTTCGAAATAGTCCGGGAAGGTCTTGGCCACTGTCGTCGGATCATTGATTCGCAGCGGTGCGCCAAGAGTCGCCAGCGAGAAACACATCGCGATGCGATGGTCATCATAGGTGTCGATTGCCGCCGGGCGCAGAGACTGTGTTTTGGCTGGCGGGACGACGCGGATGAAGTCGTCGCCCTCAACGACGGTGGCGCCGAGCTTGCGCAACTCCGTGGCCATGGCCGCGATGCGGTCGGTTTCCTTGACCCGCCAACTGGCGATATTGCTCAAGGTACTCGGCCCTTCCGCAAACAGGGCGGTGGTAGCCAGGGTCATCGCCGCGTCCGGGATGTGATTGCAGTCGAGCTCGATACCCTGAAGCTTGCCATCGGCGGCTGTCGATGCTTCTATCCAGTTGGCTCCGGTGGTGATTCTTGCCCCCATTAGCGTCAGCGCGTCGGCAAAGCGTACGTCGCCCTGGATCGAGTCGCGGCCAACGCCTTCGACGCGCACCGGGCCGCCACCGATAGCGCCGAGGGCAAGGAAATAGGACGCCGACGAGGCGTCTCCCTCGACCTCTACGGCACCCGGTGAGCGATAGATGCTGGCGGCCGGCACGATGAAGCGCTGTCCGCCATCACGCCGCACCTGCACGCCAAAGCGGGCCATGGTGGCCAGCGTCATGTCGACGTAGGGGCGGGAGATCAGTTCACCGATCACTTCGATGGTCGTCTCCACGCCGCGCAAGGGCAAGGCCATCAACAGCCCGGTCAGGAACTGGCTCGACACATCGCCGCGCAAGCTGACCACGGCGGACTGACGCCGCCCCGGTGGAGCAATCGCCAGCGGGGGAAAGCCATCGTCATCGAGGTAGCTGATCACGGCACCCAGCTGACGCAAGCCGTCGACGAGATCAGCGATCGGGCGTTGGTGCATCCGCGGCACGCCGGAGAGTCGGTAATCGCCACCGGCCAAGGCCAGCACTGCGGTTAGCGAGCGGAAGGCAGTGCCGGCGTTGCCGAGAAAAAGTTCGGCCCGGCGAACCGGGAAAACGCCGCCGACCCCCCTCACACGAACGACGCCGTCGGCCGCCGGCTCGACACTGACGCCAAGCGTCTTCAATGCATCGAGCATGCGCGCCGTGTCGTCCGACTGCAGCAGGTGGTGGACTTCGGTTTCCCCCTCGGCCAGCGCCGCCAGCAGTAGCACCCGGTTGGAGATGCTCTTCGAGCCGGGCAAGCGCACCGTGCCCCGCGCAGCGAGCAGCTGCGGCAGATCAATGTAGTCCACGCTCACTCTCGCGCCTTGCGCTCGGCCCACGCGCGCCGAGCGGTCCGGGCCGATTCGAAAGTTGCTTCCAGCCTGGCACCGTCGCCACGCTGCAGGGCATCGCGCAGTTCATCAAGTTGCACCCGGTAACAATCGAGCTCGTCAAGCAGCGCGGTCCGGTTAGCCAGGCAGATGTCACGCCACATCTCCGGATGACTGGCGGCAATGCGCGTGAAATCGCGAAATCCGCTGGCCGCGAAAGCGAACAGCAGCTCGCGATTTTCGCGTCGTGCCAGCTCATGCACCAGCGCAAATGACAACAGATGCGGCAGATGGCTGACCGCGGCAAAAACACGATCATGCTCGGCCGGTGCCAACTCCTTGATCAGGCCGCCACAGCATGCCCACGCCGCACGTACGCGGGCGACACTCGACGCGCTGCTTTCCGGAAGAGGCGTCAGCACTACCAGCTTCCCCTGGTAGAGATCCGCCCGTGCGGCCAGCGCACCGCTATTTTCGGCGCCAGCAATCGGATGGGCGGGAACGAACTGCGCCAGCCGGTCGCCGAAGCAGGCGCGGGCTGCGGCAACGACGTCGTCCTTGGTACTGCCGGCGTCGGTAACCACCGTTTGTGGTCCCAGACAAGGGGCAATGCGCGCCATGATTTCCGGGATCGTCCCAACCGGCGTGGCAATCAGCACGAGGTCGGCGTTCGACACCTCCTGGCCGGCGTTGAAACCGGCGCGATCGACGATACCCAACTCGAGCGCCTGCGTCAGCGAGCCCAGCGTACGCCCGAAGCCGACGATCTCTCCGGCTTGCCCGGCGGCCTTGAGCGCCAGCGCAAAGGATCCACCGATCAGGCCAACGCCGAACACCACAACCTTGCCGAACGGGGTGGCGTTGTTCACGACCAGGCCTCCACCACGCAAACGATCATAGCGACACCTCCAGGGCTGCGAGGAAACGCTTGTTTTCGCTTTCGGTGCCAATCGTCACGCGCAGCCAATCCGGCATCCCGTAAGCGGCGATCGGACGCACGATGACCCCATTCCTGAGCAGGCTCTGGTTCACTTTCGCCGCTTCGGGAGCCCTGAAGGTCACGAAGTTGCCGTGCGAGGGAATATGGCTGCAGCCCAGTCGTTTGA
Organism: Accumulibacter sp.; assembly: GCF_032229525.1. Lineage (GTDB taxonomy): Bacteria > Pseudomonadota > Gammaproteobacteria > Burkholderiales > Rhodocyclaceae > Accumulibacter. The sequence continues at coordinate 32,114 of NZ_JAVTWB010000144.1, forward strand.
TTCCGGCAACGACCTGCTCCATGCCCGCACGATTCAGAGCGTAGCTTCTGGCGACGAATTCGTGATCGTCGAGCGCAGCTGTGCCTGCAGCCAGGGCCAGGTTGTTGCAGTTGAACGGCTGCCGAACACGATTCATCAGGTCGGCAATCTCCGCGGAACTCAGCCCATAGCCGATCCGCAGACCCGCCAGACCGTAGATTTTCGAGAACGTACGGGTAATCACCAGATTGGGCATCTCGGCCAGCCAGGCCGTGGTGTCGACGCGCTCGGCGGGCGGCAGGTACTCGTTATAGGCTTCGTCGAGCACCACCACCACATCGGCTGGCACTGACTGCAGAAAAGCCTTGAGCTGAGGGTACGGCAGAAAAGTGCCGGTCGGGTTGTTCGGGTTGGCAATCCAGATCAGCCGGGTGTCGGGCCGGATCGCCGCGCGCATGGCATCGAGGTCGTGGCCGTAGTCGCTGGCCGGCACGGCAATCGGCTCGGCGCCGGTCGACAGCGTGGCCAGCGGATAAACGGCGAACGCGTATTGCGCGAAGATTGCCGAGCGACCGGGCGCCAGGAAGACGCGAGCGATCAAGTCGAGGACGTCATTCGAGCCGTTACCGAGCACGATGCGCTCCATTCCCAGGCCACTACGCTCGGCGAGCGCCTGCTTCAGCGCGAAGTCGTCCGGATAACGCGACAGCGTTGACATGGCCTCGATCGCCGCCGCCTGCGCCTTGGGGCTCATGCCCAGCGGATTTTCGTTCGAAGCCAGCTTGACGATCTGCTCGACGGCAAGACCCAGTTCGCGCGCCAGCTGGGTAATCGGCTTGCCCGGCTGGTAGGGCGAAATGGCCCGGATATACGGCAAAGATTGCGTCTGCGGTGCCATCGGCGTTCCTCGAAAAGAAGTCAACCCGCTCAGTAGGCGGCCATCGGGTAGGAACCGAGAATCTTGAGATAAGGCGCGCGACGGCCCAGTTCGGCCAGCGCTGCGCCGACTGACTCGTCGTCGCGGTGCCCGTCCAGATCGACGAAGAAAACATACTCCCACAAGGTGTGACGCGCCGGGCGCGACTCGAGCCGGGTCATCGACACCCCGGCATCGGAGAAGGGCGCCAGCAACTGGCTGAGCGCGCCGGTCTGATTGTGCGCCGACATGATCAGCGAAGTCCGGTCGCGTCCCGACCGCCCGGCTTCCTGGCGACCGAGAACGACGAAACGCGTCGTATTGTTCGGCTCATCCTCGACGTTGCTCGCCAGCTGTGGCAGCTGATAACGCTCGGCGGCAGCCTGGCCGGCCAGGGCCGCCGCCCCCGCTTCGTCCGCCGCAAGCTGTGCCGCCTGCGCATTGCTGCCGACCGAAATACGCTGCGCGTGCGGCAAGGAACGGTTCAGCCACTCGTGACATTGCGCCAGCGACTGGGCATGCGAGTAGACCCTGGTCACGTCGCCCAATGAGCCCTCGTTCGACAGCAGATGCTGGTGAATGCGCAGGGCGACCTCGCCACAGATCTTGAGCGGCGTGGTCAACAGCAGGTCGAGCGTCCTGCCAATCGCGCCCTCGGTCGAATTCTCGATCGGCACGACAGCGTAGTCGGCATGACTAGCCTCGACTTCGCGGAAGACATCGTCGATCGAGAGCTGCGGCATCAGGCGCGCCGCATGGCCAAAGTGCTTGGTTGCGGCACTCTCCGAAAAGGTTCCGAGCGGGCCGAGGAAAGCAATGCCCAGAGGTTGCTCGAGCGACAGGCAGGCCGACATCACTTCGCGGAAGAACCAGGTGACGGTCTCGCCAGAAAGTGGCCCCGGGTTCATTTCCTGGATCCGGTGCAGCACCTGCGCCTCGCGCTCCGGCCGGTAGATGAAGCCCGCCTCGCCGTGCCGCGCCTTGATCTCACCGACCTGCTGGGCGAACCGTGCACGCTGGTTCAGCAGCTCCAGCAGTTGCCCATCGAGCCGGTCGATCTCCTCACGGACGACTGCCAGTTCGCTCTGCAGGTCGTCATTCATCCAGCGAACGCCAGCTGACGTTGCGAGCGCCGAGCCCGGGAGCTCACTGGCGCGCAGCGCTTACCGCCTGGCCGCCCATCAGCGCATGGCGTCACCCCGAGCAACAGCAGCAGGGTCGGTAGCGGAAATTCGGCGCATCGCAGAACACCCGACATGCGTATTACTCCTGATCCGGATCGACAGGCGGCTCCCCTGCCGAAGGCTCAGCCGCCGGTCCATCAGCTTCGCCAGCTTCGTCAGTTGCGCCAGCTTCGTCGGTTGCGCCAGGCTCGACTAGTTCGGGCAGATCGGAGTCGTCTTCCGACTCGACGACCTTCTCCAGACCCGCGAGCTTCTCACCGGCATCAAGGGCAATCAAGGTGACACCCTGGGTCGCCCGGCCCAGCTCGCGGATTTCCCGCACGCGGGTGCGGATCAGCACGCCACCGGTGGTGATCAACATGATTTCGTCATCGTCGCCGACGAGGCGGGCGGCGACCACCTTGCCGTTCCGTTCGCTGGCGGCAATGGCGATGACGCCTTGCGTACCACGGCCGGAATGGCGGAAGTCGGCCAGCGCCGTTCGTTTGCCGAAACCGTTCTCGGTGGCCACCAGAACCGTTTGCTGGTCGTTATCGGCGATCAGCAGCGACAACACCTGCTGTTTGTCGCCCAGCCGCATGCCGCGCACACCGCGCGCCGTGCGGCCCATCGGGCGGACGTCTTCCTCGTCGAACCAGGCGGCCTTGCCGGCGTCGGAGACGAGAATGACGTCCTGGCTGCCATTGGTGATCTCGGCACCGATCAGGACGTCGTCGTCGTCGAGAGCGACAGCGATGATTCCGTTCTTGCGCGGGTTCGAGAAATCGGACAAGGGCGTTTTTTTCACCGTGCCCTGCGCGGTGCCCATGAAGATGTAGCGGTCGTCAGTGAATTCCTTGATCGGCAAGATGGCGCTGATCTTTTCGCCATCCTGGAAGGGGAACACGTTGACTACCGGCTTGCCGCGGCTGGTCCGCGTTCCTTGCGGTACTTCATAGACTTTGAGCCAATAGACCCGGCCGCGATTGGTGAAGCAGAGGATGAAATCGTGGGTATTGGCGACGAACAGGTGATCGACGAAATCGTCGGTCTTCATCGCCGCCGCCTGCTTGCCCCGCCCACCCCGTCGCTGCGCGCGATAATCGGCGAGCGGCTGCGACTTGATGTAGCCGGTGTGCGAGAGCGTTACCACCATGTCAACCGGGGTGATGAAATCGGCAATGCCCAGATCCTGCGTACTGATGACGATTTCCGAGCGCCGCGGATCACCGAACTGGGCACGGATGCCCGTCAATTCCTCGACAATCATCTCGGTGATCCGCTCGGGTCGCGCCAGGATATCCATCAGGTCGGCAATACGGGCCAGCAGTTCGCCGTAGTCGGTGACGATCTTGTCTCGCTCGAGCCCGGTCAGGCGCTGCAGGCGCAGCTCCAGGATCGCCTGGGCCTGCGCCTCCGAAAGCAGATACCCACTCGCCGACAAGCCGTACTCGAGATCAAGGCCTTCGGGTCGGGTAGCGTCGAGCTTGGCCCGCTGCAGCATCTCGGCAACCGTCGGCGAGGTCCACGACCTCGCCATCAAGCCCCGACGCGCGTCGGCCGGGGTGGGTGATGCCTTGATCAGGGCGATGATCTCATCAACGTTGTCCAGCGCCACCGCCAGACCTTCCTGGATGTGCGCCCGTTCACGCGCCTTGCGTAATTCGAAAACGGTACGTCGGGTGAGGACTTCGCGCCGGTGACGCAGGAAACACTCGAGCATCTGTTTCAGATTCAGCAGCCGTGGCTGGCCATCGACCAGGGCCACCATGTTCATGCCGAAGGTGTCCTGCAGCTGCGTTTGCTTGTACAGGCAGTTGAGCACCACCTCGGCGACTTCGCCACGCTTGAGCTCGATCACCACCCGCATGCCCGACTTGTCGGACTCGTCGCGGAGGTCGGAAATACCTTCGATGCGCTTGTCGTTGACCAGTTCGCCGATCTTTTCGAGCAGCGTTCGCTTGTTCACCTGGTACGGCAGTTCGTCGATGATGATCGCCTGGCGATTACCGCGATCGAGATCCTCGAAGTGCGTCCGGCCGCGCATCACCACCCGCCCGCGCCCGGTCCGATGACCCTCTTGAACGCCTGCAATGCCGTAGATGATCCCAGCCGTTGGAAAATCGGGACCCGGCACCAATTCGATCAGCTCGTCGATCGTCGTTTCCGGGTTGCCCAACAGCGCCAGGCAGGCATCCACGACTTCGCCAAGGTTGTGCGGCGGAATGTTGGTCGCCATCCCGACGGCAATTCCCGACGAACCGTTGATCAGCAGGTTCGGAATCCGCGCCGGCATGACCAGCGGCTCTTGCTCCGACCCGTCGTAGTTGGGTCCGAAGTCGACCGTCTCCTTGTCGAGGTCGGCCAGCAACTCGTGGCCGATGCGCGCCATGCGCACTTCGGTGTAGCGCATCGCAGCGGCATTGTCGCCGTCAACCGAACCGAAGTTACCCTGACCATCGACCAGCATGTAGCGCAGCGAGAAGTTCTGCGCCATGCGCACGATGGTGTCGTAGACCGCCGTATCACCATGCGGATGGTACTTACCGATCACATCGCCAACGATGCGCGCCGACTTCTTGTAGGGCTTGTTCCAGTCGTTCGACAGCTCGTGCATGGCGAACAGGACACGGCGATGCACCGGTTTGAGGCCATCGCGAGCGTCCGGCAAGGCGCGGCCGACAATCACGCTCATGGCGTAATCGAGATACGATCGACGCATCTCGTCTTCGAGACTGATGGGCAGGGTTTCTTTGGCGAAGGCTTCCATCATTTTTCCCGCTGACGACGTGACTTCCGGAATGATGTCATCGTCTTGATCAAGCCCGTTATTCTAGCACGCCGCCACCCCCCTCAGGCGCGCCAGGCCCGGCATTTCTAAATGTCTTGCGGGTGCCAGAGCGCGCCCGGTCGACCAGACCTGGCCGAGTTCAGGAAGGTCATCGGGAGCAAGGAGTCGACGGTCGCCAACACCGCCCAAACGATCGCGCCGACAGGCCGCCAGCGCTTTAAATGAGGGGTCTCGGCAGCGAGCGCAAGGCGACCCCAGCCTGCTTGGGCGCCTGGCTCATTTCAGACCACCGCCGGACCGCCGCTCGAGCGGCGCCGAGGGAAAGACGTGGCCTGCTGGCACGCCGGCTTATCGCTTGCCAAGCCGCTCCGCGTTTGACTGCACCTGGCGAAGAACCGGCGCCAGCCCCTGCCCCGCGATCTCGGCGGCTGTACCCCAGAGCTGCAGCCAGCCGACGGTCGCGTTGATCAGGGTCGTACACAGCGCCGCCTGCCGTTCGCTGAACTCTGCGGGGCTGCGACTACCAGCCAGCGACAGGGTGTCGCTGGTGCACGCCAGCATCGATTGCCCGGCGTGAGTCCAGCATCGTTGCGCCGCAGGCGCCATGATGGAGACCATCACCGCTGCGGACTCGAGCGGCACCTCCATCTTTTCCCGGGTCATCAGGGTCAGTTCGGTCCAGTCTGCTTGTCGCGGGCGCACTAGCGCTCGCAGCAGGCGACGGCTGCGGTAACTGATCACGGCGCTGCTGGCGGTCATCAACTGGTTGGTCTGCCGCCCGAGCCGCGTCCACTTCAGAACCGGCGCAAGTAATTGATCACGAAGTTCTTCCCGATTCATGGCAGCTTCTCCTGAACGTATGGTGGACATCTCTGTGGACGCCGGTCGGTGGAATGGCGATTGTACTCGACTCCGCTACACCGGAAAGCGTATTCGATCACATCTGCCTCCTCACGAGCGCTGCTCCAGGCCCTAGAGAAAACGTGCCGCAGCGTCGAAATTGATCGTTGGCACCGGCATTTCCGCTCGCGCAAAGCGCGCCAGTACGAACGCCCTTCGCAGCGGCGGCGAGCCGGTCAATTCGGCGAGGGAGAAATCGACGTCAGCGGCTGAATCATCACTCGCCCCATCCGACACCACGTTGATCGTGGTCAGCCGCATTCGTTTCTGCTCCATCCGCAAATAGCGCTCGGGATTCTCGAGCACCTCCTTCAGGCACGCCAGTTCCACTTCCAAGGCTGACATGCTGTCACCGATCGCTTCCAGCTGCCGCTCGTTTTCGAGCAGCTTGGCCTGCAGTTCGCCTTGCTCCGAGGTGGCTGCCGGCCCGGCGCTGAACATGGCTCCCAACCCCGGTCCCTGCTGGCGAAGCAAGCGCAGGCGTGCCCGGATCAGCGCGCGATCACCTTCCAGTTCCTGCCTTTCGAGCCGATCCTCGCCAATCGCGGCCAAGGCCTGGGCAAGCAGATATTCGAAGGCCTGGACGCCCACCAGGCGACGCAGTTCGGTCTCGTCCCGGCCGCAGATATCCACCCGGTGACGCGAGAAGCTGGCGCGAGTCTGCAGGACATCGCGGCGAACGATCGTCCCATGCAGCTTGGTCCCCAGGACCTGCTGTTCAGCGAAAGCCATGCCCAGGAGCACGCAGACCTCGTCAAGCGCCGGCGCCTTTTCGAACAGCGTGCGCAGATTGTCCGAGCGGCCCATGGCGGCGGGGATATCTGCCGGCGCGACAAAAAATGCCCGCAAAGCACGGTCTGAAGACCAGACCGTCGACGAAAGCTTCCTGGCAGCGGGAAGCGCCTCCACCATTGCCCGCAGATACCTGATCGTCGTATCTACGGCAGGTGCCAGGCGGGCATGGCAGGAGGGCAACACACTCAGCCGGGGGTTGGTCAAGGTGATCGCCTTTTCGGTCGCCCCGCGGATCATTGTGTCGGACACTCGATCGGTATCGAACTGCGCCGGCCGGTTCTTGAACCAGTCGAGAATCCCCATGCACGTCTCCTGAGATGGCAAAATCTGGCGGCATCATATCAGGCAACGAGGACCGCGCCAGACCTTGCCCGGCCTGGCCCACGAAGCGTAATTCGGGAAGCGGACGCGCCCGGGACTACCTACCCCAACGGATGACGACGGACAATGGTCTCATCCCGCTCCGGGCCGGTCGAAACGATATCGATCGGAACATCGCAAAGCGCTTCGATGCGCGCGAGATAGCCACGTGCCGCCGCCGGCAGTGCCTCCATCGTCGCGGAGCCCACCGTCGACCCGGACCAGCCGGGCAGCGTTTCGAGCACTGGCTCACAAGCCGCAACTTCGTCGGCACCCATCGGCAACAGATCGATGGTCTTGCCGTCAAGCAGATAACCGGTGCAGATCTTCAGCTCTGGCAATCCATCGAGGACGTCAAGCTTGGTAATGCACAGACCGGTGACGCCGTTGATCTGGATCGACCGCCTGAGGGCAGCGATATCGAGCCAGCCGCAGCGACGCTTGCGACCGGTCACGGTGCCGAATTCACGCCCTTTTTGCGACATCTGATAGCCCGGCAGGCCTTCTTGTTCGATATCCAGCTCACTCGGGAAAGGCCCTCCGCCGACACGCGTGCAATACGCCTTGGTGATCCCCAGAACGTAATGCAGCATCCCCGGACCGACACCCGAACCGGCCGCCGCCTGACCGGCGACGCAATTGGATGAGGTCACGAAAGGGTAAGTACCGTGATCGATATCCAGCAGTGCGCCCTGTGCGCCTTCGAACAACAGGTTGTGACCGGCCTTGTTGAGCGCGTGCAACGCGGCTGAAACGTCGGTCACCAACGGCTTGATCTCTTCGGCATCGGCCATCGCCTGCGCCAGAACGGCCTCGAAATCGACCGCCTCAGCCCCCAGATAGCGGGTGAGAACGAAGTTGTGGTAGTCGACATTTTCCCGCAACCGCTCGGCAAAACGCGCCGGATAGAACAGATCGTAGACCCGCAACGCGCGGCGAGCGACCTTGTCTTCGTAGGCCGGGCCAATCCCCTTGCCGGTGGTCCCGATCTTCAGATCGGCACACTTCGCCGCTTCGCGTGCGTGATCCAGCGCCGTGTGGTAGCCGAGGATGATTGGACAACCCGGACTGATCTTGAGCCGCGAACGCACGTCGATGCCGCCCGACTCGAGCACCCGCATTTCGCTGAGCAGGTGATGGATATCCAGCACCACACCGTTGCCGATAAAGCAATCGACACCCTCCCGAACGATCCCGGAAGGGACCAGATTCAGCTTGTAAACCTTGTCGCCGACAACCAGTGTGTGACCCGCATTATGGCCGCCCTGGAAACGGACGACGCCCTTGGCATGATCGGTGAGCCAGTCGACGATCTTGCCCTTGCCTTCGTCTCCCCATTGGCTGCCCACGACTACGACGTTCTTGGCCATACCTGTCATCCGTCCCTGTTGATTGCCTCGATTACCCATTGTCCGTCGCACTCGACCAAGCGGCGGTCGCACCGCGGACCATCAATTGCGGTCTCGGCCGGCAGGAGTTCAACGACGATTTCGCCCTGCTCGCGCAGCGCGGCAATCGCCTTCGCCAGCGGTGCGCAGGCAGCCGAATACGGCGCCAAAATCGCCCCCGCCGGTTGGTCACGTGCAGCATGCCGCGCCAGCTCGCGCAGATCCATCGAGAAGCCGGTAGCCGGTCGCTCGCGGCCGAACGCCCTGCCGACACCGTCATAGCGTCCGCCAAGCGCGACAGCGCTCGAGAAAGTACCGTGATAGGCAGCGAAGACGACGCCATTGTGATAACGATAGCCACGCAGGTCCGCCAGATCGAAGGACAGTGGCAGCTCTGGCAGCGCCAGCTGCAAGGCGCGCAAGTCATCCAGCGCGGCATTGATTGCCGGCAGTTGCGGCAGGGTTCTGGCAGCTGCCGCAAGCGTTTCCACGCCACCGTAGAGGTCCGGCAAGCAAAGCAGTGCCGAGCGAAAAGGCTCGTCGAGGCCGCTGCAACGCTCACGCAGACTGGTGACATCCTTCGCTTGCAGCAGTTGCAGCAGCATTGCCTCGAGGTCTGCATCGAGGCCGGCAGCATTCGCCAGGGCGCGAAAAACCCCGACATGACCGAGATCGATACGTGCTGCCGGCACACCGGCAGCCGAGAGCGCGTCGGCCATCAATCGGATCACCTCGCGATCTGCCGCCGGACCGGCATGCCCATACACCTCGGCGCCTAACTGGATCGGTTCGCGACTCGCCGCCAGCGACGCCGGCAGGGTATGCAGCACGCTGTCGCAATAGCAGAGTCGCGTCACGCCCTGGCGATTGAGCAGATGCGCATCGATACGCGCGACCTGCGGCGTCATATCGGCGCGTACGCCGAGCGTGCGTCCGGACAACTGATCGACGAGCTTGAAGGTACGCAACTTCAGGTCATGCCCCGACCCGGTAAGCAAGGAATCGAGGTGCTCAAGCAACGGCGGCATGACCAACTCATAGCCATGGACGCGGAACAGGTCCAGCAAGCTACGGCGCAAGCGCTCGATTTGGGCCGCTTCTGCCGGCAGAGCATCGGCAATATGTTCGGGTAGCAGCCAGTTCATTTGAAAAGCATCAGCAGTACCAGACCGATCAACATGGAAGTCAGACCGACGAAACGGATCTGCCCATCGGAAAATTGGATCAAACGACGGAATGTCTCGCGCCAGGTGCTCGGCGCGATGAATGGAATCACGCCTTCAAGCACCAGCATCAGGGCCAACGCCAGCAACAGGTTGTCGGTCACAACGGGTCGGTCATTTTGCGGCTTTGTCGCCGCCTCGGCCGACGCTCTTCATGTACTTGAAGAAATCCGAATTGGGCTCGACGACAATGACGTCGCTCTTGCCGTTGAAGCTGTTGCGATAGGCTTCCAGACTGCGATAGAAAGCGTAGAACTCCGGATTCTTCTGGAACGCCAGGGCGTAGGTTGAAGCCGCCTTGGCATCTCCCTCACCCTTCATCTTTTGTGCGTCGCGATAGGCCTCGGCAACGATTACCTCGCGTTGCTTGTCGGCGTCGGCACGGATCTTCTCGGCCTCGGCAGCGCCCTGCGAACGCAGCTCGTTGGCAACGCGTTTGCGTTCCGCATCCATCCGGCGATAGACCGATTCGCTGACGTCGTTCGGCAACTCGACGCGCTTGACGCGAACGTCGACGATCTGCACGCCGATCTTGCGCGCATCGAGGTCGGCCTTTTCGCGCATAAACTCCATCAGTTGATCGCGCTCGCCCGACACCACGTCATGCACCGTCCGTTTGCCAAACTCCTCGCGTAGACCGGCGTTGACGGTCTGCGAGAGCCGCGTCTTGGCACGCGACTCGTCACCGGCGACTGAAATGTAGTACAGCTTGGGATCGACGATCCGCCACTTGGTAAAGGAATCTACCAGGACGTTGGTCTTCTCGGAGGTAATGAAGCGTTCGGGGTCGGCGCTATCCAGGGTGAGAATGCGCTTATCGAAATAGCGCACGTTCTGGATCATCGGCCACTTGAAATACAGCCCTGGCTCCTCGATCACGCTGCGCACTTCGCCAAGCTGGAAGACGATGGCGTGCTGGCGCTGATCAACCGTAAAAATGGTCGCCCCGAGCACCACCAATACGGTCACCAACACCGCGGCAAAAATATTCATGCCAGATCTCATCAGCGGGACTCCCGTGCACGCTCTCGCAAGGTGTCGCGCGAACGCGACTCACTCATTTGTGGCGGCACCTCGTTGGAAATCGGTGGCGACGAACGAACGACGCCCGGCGCCTCCGCGCTGCCGGCGACGCCCCCAGGCGACGCTACGGCCGCTCCGGCAGCCTTGATCAGCTGGTCGAGGGGCAGGTAGAGCAAGTTGCCTTGCCCCTTGGTGTCAATCATCACCTTGCTGGTATTGGAGTAAACCTGCTGCATGGTGTCCAGGTACATCCGAGTACGCGTCACTTCCGGCGCCTTGGCGTATTCCGTGTTGATCTGCGTGAAACGGCTGGCATCACCCTCGGCGTTGGCAATGACTCGCTGCTTGTAACCCTCGGCCTCCTCGAACAGCCGCGCTGCGGTACCGCGCGCTCTCGGGATGACGTCATTGGCGTAAGCTTGACCCTCGTTCTTCTGGCGCGCGCGATCTTGCGAAGCCTTGACGGCGTCATCAAAAGCGGCCTGCACCTGCTCCGGCGGCTGCGCGTTCTGCATCGTCACCTTCGAGATCAGAATGCCGGTCTTGTAGCGATCGAGAATCTCCTGCATCAGCTGCGAGGCATTGACCGCGACCTGCTCGCGACCTTCGTAGAGGACGAAATCCATCTTGTTCTTGCCGACGACCTGACGAATGGCGGTCTCGGCCACCTGCATCACCGCTTCGTCCGGATTCCGGTTGGCGAACACGTAGTCCACCGGATCCTTGAGGATGTATTGCACGGCAAACTGGATGTTGATGATGTTCTCATCGTCGGTCAGCATCAGAGACTCCTTGAGGACCTTGTTCCTCTCGGTACCGCGATAGCCGACCTCGAGCGTGCGCACGCCGGAAAGATTGACCAGTTCATGCGACTGGATCGGATACGGCAGCCGCCAGCGCAGACCCGGATCAGTACTCTCGCTGTAGCGGCCGAACTGAAGCACCAGGCCTCGTTGGCCCGCGTCCACAATGTAGAACCCACTGGCCAGCCAGACGACCACCACCAGGACCAGCAGCAGCCCGATACCACCGCCGAGAAATTTCGGGTTGAACTG
>NZ_JAVTWB010000144.1:43806-48915 GCF_032229525.1 Accumulibacter sp.
ATACCCGACAAGCGACGATTGAGATCACGCCACAACTGCTCGAGGTCGGGCGGCCCTTGATTGGGGCGCCGCCCACCGCCGTCATCGTTGCCGCGGTTTCCCCACTGTGGATCATTGAGCGACATAAACACTCCAAAGCTTGAAATCATGGGGACCCATCTGAATCATTTAGCATCTCGACATCCTGTAAAGCGGCGTCAGCCGACGCCCGCTGGCGCTGATTCTGGGCCTTCGCCAGAGCCATTTCGGCCAGCGCCTCACGCAGCAGCGAGACGCCGTCACCGCGGCTGGCGCTGACGCGAACCCGCAGGATTGTACCATACTCATCCCGCTCGACTGCCGGCGGCAGCCCCGTCAGATCAAGCTTGTTGAGCACCGTCAGCTGCGGAACGTCTGCAGCGCCGATCTCCGCCAACACCTTGTTGACGTCAGCCACCTGATCGTCGCGCGCCGGACTTGCCGAGTCGACCACGTGCAACAACAGGTCCGCCTCTGCCGTCGCTTCGAGCGTGGCGTGAAAAGCGGCCACCAGCGAGTGTGGCAGATCGCGGATGAAACCGACCGTATCGGATAGCACGATGTGCCCCACCTCCGGCAGCCACAGCTTGCGCGTGGTGGTGTCCAGGGTGGCGAATAACTGGTCGGCAGCAAAGACACCGGCATGAGTCAGCGCATTGAACAGGGTAGACTTGCCGGCATTGGTATAGCCGACCAGCGAAACGTTCAGCAGCTCACCCCGTCCGCGCGCCTTGCGTTGAACGCCGCGCTGGCGCTCGAGCTTGGCCAGCCGTTCCTTGAGCAGCCGGACCCGGATACCGAGCAAGCGACGGTCGGTTTCAAGCTGGGTTTCTCCCGGTCCGCGCAAGCCGATGCCGCCTTTCTGCCGTTCCAGGTGCGTCCAGCCACGAACCAGCCGGGTGGCCAGATGTTCGAGCTGAGCCAGTTCCACCTGCAGCTTGCCCTCCGCGGTCTGCGCCCGCTGCGCGAAAATGTCCAGGATCAGGCTGGTCCGGTCAATGACGCGACACTGAAGAATGCGCTCCAGATTGCGCTCCTGCCCGGCGCTGAGCTCGTGATTGAAAATCACCAGATCGGCCTCGTGTGCCTCCACTTCGGCAGCCACTTCCTGAACTTTTCCTTTGCCGGCATAGGTTGCTGCATCCGGGCTGTGTCGGCGGCCATGCACGACGCTACAGACCGTCGCGCCTGCCGAGCTGGCCAGCAGACGAACTTCTTCGAGCTGATCGGCAAGGTCTTCACGGCCGAAGTCCAGCTGGACAATGATCGCCCGCTCCTCGGCTGAGGGACGTTCATGCATACGCTTGATCCGGGGAAAATTGAGACAAGACGAAGGCGACGGACCTGGTCGGAAGAGCAGGGGCGACGTAGTCGCCTGACGTTATCGGCGGCGAGCCGGCAAGAAAGCAGTGATCGGTCACCCCTCGCCGTTGGCATCCTGCTGGATGGTAATCGGACGCGACGGCACCACCGTCGAGATCGCATGTTTGTACACCATCTGGGTAACGGTGTTCTTGAGCAGGACGACGTACTGGTCGAAGGATTCAACCTGACCCTGAAGCTTGATGCCGTTAACCAGATAGATCGAAACCGGGACGCGCTCACGTCGCAGCGTGTTGAGGAACGGGTCTTGTAGAAGTTGCCCTTTGTTAGTCATCCTTCGAACTCCATCTTTAATTGTGTACTGGAGAGCTCAGCATAATTGATTTTTCTGTGGTTTGCCATCAAGGCATACGCAAAGTCCGCACCGGGCAGTCCCGCGGCCGCCGGGCCAGCGTTCCGCAGCGTTCCGGTTGGCAGGCGCCGACCCGGCCGATGTTGAAGGCGCAGTACCGGGATCAGCGCAAGCGGGTGCGATAATGCTCGCCTGACAAGCGAAAAAACCCATCGCCATGCTTCGGCTCACCCTGTCCAACCGCTTCGAACTCCTGCTGGAAAGCCTGCTCGACCGCTTGTCGAATGAAGCATGCTCGCCGTTCACCGCGCAGCAGGTGATCGTTCCGAGCACCGCGGTAAGGCGCCGCGTCGAACTGGCCTGCGCCGACCGCCAGGGGATCTGCGCCAACGTCGAGTTTTCCTATCTCGCGCAGTGGTTGTGGACACAGATCGGCCACCTGGTCGACATTCAGGATGTGTCGCCCTTCTCGCCGGAACTGCTGTCGTGGCGGGTATTCGAGGTCCTCGGCGACCACAGCTTCAGCGCCGGTCACCCACCGCTGGCGCGCTACCTTCGCGATGCCGACCCGGTGATGCGACTGGATCTGGCGCAGCACTGTGCGCAGCTGATCGAGCAATACATTACCTATCGGCCACAGTGGCTGGCTGCCTGGTCGGATGGCAAGCGTGCAGGCATCCCGGGGCTGGACGCCGCACGCGATGAAGACGAGGCGTGGCAGGCCGCTCTCTGGCGACGCATCACGGCCGAACTCGGCACCCGTCGGCAGCACCCGGCGGCCGCGTTTTTCCAGAAAATCGCGGACCTCGGCGCCAACGCACCGGCGCTGGCCGGCCTGCCCGCCTGTGCCAGCGTCTTTTGCCTGACCACCCTGCCGCCGCTCTACCTGAACATCCTGCGCCGCTTGTCGCGCTGGATCGACATCCAGGTCTACGTCCTCAATCCGTGCCGCGAGTACTGGTTCGAGATCGTCGACCGCAAGCGACTGGGCTACCTGGCGGCGCACGACCGGGATGCCTACCACGAGGTCGGCAACCAGTTGCTGGCCGCCTGGGGGAAACAGACGCAAGCGCACATCGAGCTGCTGTTCGCCGACGACCGCGAGATCGCCGAGGAAGATAGCGTCTTCCTGCCGGCTGGCGGCGAGCATCTACTGGCGCACGTGCAAAACGCCATCCTCGACCTAGACGAACTCGAGCCGGGCAGCCTCGAACTCGCCGCCGACGATCGCAGCATCGAAGTCCATCTCTGCCATTCGCTGACCCGCGAGCTGGAGGTGCTGCACGACCAGTTGCTGGCGCTGTTTACCACCGTCGATCCGCCACCACCGGACCAGATCCTGGTGCTTGTACCCGATCTCAAGGCAGCGGCAGCGCTGATCGATGCGGTGTTCGGCACCGTCCCGGCCGCCCGCCGCATCCCCTACACCATCACCGGCCTGCCACAGACGCGGACCAATGCGATCGCCCGCGCCCTGGACAGTCTGCTCACGCTCGCCGGCAGCCGCTTCACGGCCAGCGCCGTATTCGCGCTGTTGCAACAGCAAGCGGTAGCGGAAAAATTCGGACTGGCCGCCGATGATCTTGATCTCATTCACGGCTGGATCCGCACCGCCGGCATTCGCTGGGGACTCGACGCCGATAGTCGCTGCAGCCTGGATCTCCCGGCGACCGATCGGCACAGCTTCGCCGATGGGCTGCACCGGCTGTTCCTGGCCTACGCCCTGGGCGACGACCCGCTCGCCCGCAACAGCGTGGTCGCCGGACGCATCGCTGCCGGCGACCCTGAAGGCGCCGAGGCCGCCACGCTTGGTCGCTGGTGGCAATTCATACGCCTGCTCGAAGCGCTGCGCGACGACTGGTCGCAAGCGCGCGACGCCGGCAGCTGGCAACGCTCGCTGACCGACGCGCTGGACCGTTTCACCCATGCCGGCAGCGACTTGGTCGACGAGTTGCGCACCATGCATGCGGCGATCAACCAGCTGCATGGCAACATGCTGCGCGGCGGCTCACACTCCGCCCTGCCGCTGGCAGTGGTGCACAGCGCGCTGACCGCCCTGCTCGACGACCCGGGGCGTGGCAGTGTCCCGAACGGCGCGGTGGTTTTTGCTTCACTGAACGGCCTGCGCACCCTGCCCTATCGGGTCGTCTGCCTGCTCGGCATGAACGATGGCGCCTTCCCGAGCGCCAATCGGCAAGCCGAGTTCAACCTGATGACGCTGTCACCGCAGCCTGGCGACCGCCAGCGGCGCCTCGACGAGCGCAACCTGTTCCTCGACCTCGTCCTCGCTGCCAGGCAGCGCCTGTATCTCAGCTACAGCGGCCGCAGCATCCGCGACAACAGCGTCGCCCCGCCGTCGGTCCTGCTCGCTGAACTGCTGGACACGCTCAGCGCAGCCTGCGCCGACGACCCGACAGACCCGGCGAGGGTCGACGCCGTGCGGCGGCGCCTGATCGTCGAGCATCCCTTGCAGGCCTTCTCGCCGGACTACTTCCTCGCCGACAGTGATCCCCGGCGACGCAGCTTCAACGCCGACTACTGCCAGGCGCTACGGCAGCGCTCACTTGCCGTAACGCCTCCGGTCAACGACGTTCTTGACGACAGCGACGAGAGCAGCGATAGCGGGGCCAGCGAGGCAACGCTGCCGTTCTTTTTCGCGGCGCTGGAACCGCCGGCCGCCGAATGGCGCCAGGTCAGCCTCGAACAGCTCCTGCAGTTCTTCCGCAACCCCTGCCGGCTGCTTCTCCGCCAACGTCTGAACCTTGCGCTGGCGACCGCCGAGGAGGAACTGCAGGACGACGAGCCCTTCCTTCCCGATTACACGGGCCTGCAAGCACTGTCCGGGCGCGTGCTGCCGGCGGTGCTGGCCGGCGTCGCGGAGGACGAAATCCTGCACCTGGCGCTGGCCGGCAACGAGTTCCCGGCCGGGCCGCTCGGCGCGCGACTGATTGCCGACGAGATGGCGCGGATGCAGCGCTTCGCTGCCCCGCTCGGCCCGCAACTCGCCGCGCCACCGCTGCCGGCGGCGCACGCCCATTTCGACTACGCTTTCGCGAGCGAAAACTGGCAACTCGCCGGCGCGCTCAGCGACCTTCGCCCGACCGGATTACTGCGCTATCGCTACGACGACGTGCGCGTGTCCGACTATCTGGCCGGCTGGATCAGCCACCTCTTCCTGTGCGCGATGGCGCCGGCTGGCGTCGAGCCGCAGACGTCCTGGCACTCGCGCGATGGCAGCTACCGGCTGACACCTTGCGAGCCGCCGGCCGCGCGCCACCATCTCGGCGAGTTGATCGCCTTGTACCGCCGCGGCCTGTCGGCCCCGCTGCACTTCTTCCCGAAAAGTGCCTGGGCCTACATCAATCGCCAGAACAGCCTCGCGGCCGCCCGCCAGCGCTGGACCAACAACCTGAACG
>NZ_JAVTWB010000144.1:49015-52621 GCF_032229525.1 Accumulibacter sp.
GGAACCGGCAAGACGTGGAACATCTGCGGCCTCTACCTGCGCCTGCTGCTGGAAACAGGCCTGGAAGCGCAACAGATCCTGGTCGTCACCTTCACCAACGCGGCCACCGCCGAGCTCCGGCAACGGATCCGCACGCGAATCGTCGACGTCCTCGCCTGGCTGCAACACGCAACGAGCACCGGCGACCCGTTCATCGCCCGGCTGGTCGCCGCCGTCGAAAGCAACGCCGGCATCGACCGTCAGCGCATGCGCACCCTGCTCGAAGCCGCGCTGCACACTTTCGACGAAGCCGCGGTGTTCACCATTCACGGCTTCTGCCAGCGCGCCCTGGCCGATACGCCGTTTGCCGCCGGCCTGCCGTTTCGCCTCGAACTGCTGCAAGACGACCAGCCGCTGCGGCTCGAGGCCGTCAGCGACTTCTGGCGCCGGCATGTCGCCAGCGAGCGGATTTCGCCGGTGCTCGCCGACTACCTCGTACAGCACCGGGATTCGCCCGAAAAATGGGCCAAGCTGCTCAAACGCCAGATGGCCAAGCCCCGCTCGCGCGTCCTCTGGCCAGATGAAATCGACGGCGCCCAAGCCGAAATCGACAGCGCCTGCCTGGGAGCGGCCTTCGACAAGGCCCGGCAGCTCTGGGCCGGTGACGGCGCCGAGCCAACCGCAGCGCTGCTGGCCGGTCTCGCCGCCCTCAACGCCAACTCCTACAAGCAGGAGTCCGTGCGCACGGCAGCAACTGCCTGGAGCCACTGGCTGGCCAGCGGCGCCCCGCTGAGCGCTCCCGATACCAAGTCGGGCAAGGCGGGTCTATTCACCAGTGGCTGCATCACCGCCAGGACCAAGAAGAAGCAGACGCCACCCACCCACCCCTTCTTCGACGCCGCCGATCAGCTGCTGGCCATGCACACGGCCGTGGCACAAGCGCTGGAGATGGCGCGCCTGCGCCTGCTGCGCAGCCTGTTCGCCGAAGCCGGCGCCGCCATGCGACAGGCCAAGCGCCGGCAGCGCGTGCTGTCCTTCGATGACATGCTGCACAACGTCCACACCGCCCTGACTTCGGGCGATGCGCCCTGGCTGGCTGGCGCCTTGCGCGAGCGCTATCCGGTGGCGCTGATTGACGAATTCCAGGACACCGACCCGCTGCAGTACGCAATTTTCGACTGCATTTATGGCGCCAGCGCCGAGCGGCCGGCGGCGCCGCTGTTCCTGGTCGGCGATCCCAAGCAGGCGATCTACAGCTTTCGCAACGCCGACCTGCACACCTACCTGGCCGCCCGGCGGCAAGTCGATGCGCCGACCACCCTGCGCCACAACCAGCGCTCGACCGCCGGCCTGATCGCTGCCGGCAACGCGCTGTTCACCGTAAATCCCAACGCCTTCATCCTCGCCGGCCTCGACTACCAGCCGGTGAGCCCCGGCGACAAGCCGCGCCAAGCGTTTACCGACCGAAGCGAGGCAGAGTCCGCGGCCTTGCGCATCTGGCAACTGCCCACCGTTGATGGTCAGCACCTGCCGCGCGGCCAGGCCCAGCAAGCGGCGCGGCGCGCCACCGCCGCCGAAGTGGCGCGACTGCTCGGCGAAGCGTCGGCCGACCGGATCAGCATCGGCCAGCGCCCGCTGGCACCGGGCGACATCGCCATCCTGGTCAAGAGCCACAGGCAGGGCCGGATGGTCAAGGACGCCCTGCTACAGGTCGGTGTCGGCAGCGTCGAGCTGTCGCAGCACAGCATTTTCCACACGCCTGACGCCGCGAGTCTGGAACACGTCCTGCTGGCGATCATCGAGCCGGCCCGCCAGTCGCTGCTGAATGGCGCGCTGGCTACCGAGCTGATGGGCTTCGATGCCGCCGCCGTCGCCGCGCTGGCCGACGACGAAACACGGCTGCTGCAGACCATGTCGCGCTTCAGCGGCTACCGCGACACCTGGCTGCGCCGGGGCTTTGGCGTCATGCTCCGGCAATGGATGGACGACGAAACGATCGCCTGCCGCCTGCTCGCACGCAGCGACGGCGAACGGCGGCTGACCAACCTGCTCCATCTCGGCGAACTGCTGCAGCAGGCCAGTGCTGAAAATCCGTCCCCGGATGCGCTGTTGCGCTGGCTGGCCACCCGGCGTGGCGACGATGGCGCCGACGAGGTGGCGCAGTTGCGCCTCGAATCGGACCGCAACCTGGTGCAGATCGTCACTATCCACAAGTCCAAGGGCCTCGAATACGAGGTGGTGTTCTGCCCCTTCCTGTGGGACGGCCACCGTTCCGCTGTCGACGAACTCGAAGGCCGCGAATATCACGACGACGACGGGCAGCCGGTGATCGACTTCCGCCCCGCCAGCGAGGCCGACGATGCGGACGAGATCAAGCGCCGCCGCTTAGAAGAAAAGGACGCCGAGTTCATGCGCCTGCTCTACGTTGCGCTGACCCGCGCGGTGCATCGCTGCTACCTGGTCGCCGGCTGCTATGCCAGCCTGGCGTTCGGGCGGCTTTCGACGACCGCGAGCAAGCGCAGCCTGCTCAACTGGCTGGTCGCCGGCAGGGGCATGAACCACGCCGGCTGGCTCAAGCACACGCTGTCCGAAGCCGAGATCGAAAACGCCTGGCGCGAGCTGGCAGCAGGGGCAAATCCGCATTTGTCGCTGACCGACCTGCCCGACGGAGCAGCGACAGCACTCACCGTCGCCGACGTGGCGGCGGAAACCCTGAACGCGCTTCGCCCACCCGAGCGAATCCCTGCCGGCTGGCGCATCGGCAGCTTCAGCAGCCTGCTGCACGGCGTTGAAAGCGAAACGGCGGCGAGCGATCACGACGGCCGTTCGCTACCGTCACCGATCCCTGGCGGCAGCGGCACCAGCGCCACGCTGCTCCTGGCGGAGATCGCGCCCGACGACATTCTCCGCTTCCCGCGCGGTCCGGCCGCCGGCGATTGCGTGCACGCCCTCTTCGAGCGTATCGACTTTACCGATCCGGGTGGCTGGCCAGACGCCATCGCGCAGGCGCTGGCCACCTGCCCACAGTCGCTGCCCGGCCTGTCGTCGGCGGAATCCGCCACGCGTCTGGCGCGCATGCTGCGCCGCCTGCTCGACGACGTCCTGGCGACCCGACTGCCGGGCGATGTCGTCCTCGCCGCCATCCCGCGCCAGCAACGCCTGGTCGAACTGGGGTTCAACCTGCCGGCAGCAGGAATCACGCCCCAGATGCTCAATGACTGGCTGCACCGGCACGGCTACGCGCTGCCGAGGCTGGGCTTCCAGCCGCTGACCGGCTATCTCAAGGGCTTCATCGACCTGATCTTCTGCCATGCCGACCGCTACTACATCCTCGACTGGAAATCGAACCATCTCGGTTACGCCCCTGCCGACTACCAGCAGCAGCCGCTGGCGACGGCGATGGCCGAGCATGGCTACCATCTGCAGCACCTGCTCTACTGCGTCGCCCTGCACCGCTACCTCGGGCAAAGGCTCGCCGACTACGACTACGGGCGCCATTTCGGGGGCGTGCACTACCTCTTCGTACGCGGCGTCCGCCCGAGCTGGCAGGAGCAGACTGTGGACGGCGAGTCGATCGCCTGCGGCGTCTATCACCATCGGCCGGCGAGAACGACCGTCGACTCGCTC
>NZ_JAVTWB010000144.1:52721-55267 GCF_032229525.1 Accumulibacter sp.
CCCGAACTGCAAGCGCTGCTGCCCGATCAGTCACACACCCTGCACCGACTGCTGGGTGTCACGCCAGAAGCCGGCCGCTTCCGCTACCATGCCGAAAACCTGCTGCCGATCGATGCGCTGATCGTCGATGAAGCGTCAATGCTCGACCTGTCCCTGGCCTGCCGGCTGTTTGCCGCCGTGCCACCCGCGGCGCGGGTGATCCTGCTCGGCGACAAGGACCAGTTGGCGGCGGTCGAGGCCGGCGCGGTCTTCGCCGAGCTCTCGGCCGACCCGACCTTGAGCGCAGCCTGCATCACCGAGCTCGCGTCGCTCAGCTCGACGCCAGTGGCACGCATCCGGCCACCGACACCGGTCAGCCGCAGCCCGCTGACCGACTGCGTGGTCTGGCTCAGCGAAAGCCATCGCTTCGCCAACGCTTCCGGAATCGGCCGGCTGGCCGCCGACATCAACGCTGGGCGGGGTGAGGAAGCCTGCGCATGGCTGGCTGGCGGCGACGACCCATCGGTCCGCTGGCTGGCCGACGACGGCAGCGACCTGACAGCGCTGATTGACGAGCAGATCGTCGACGGCTACCGGCCCTATTTCGACGCCATCACGGCAAAGCACGCCGACCCGGTCACCCAACGCCACCAGGTCTTCGCCGCCTTCGATCGCTTCCGCGTGCTCTGCGCGCTGCGTGACGGCAGCCGTGGCGTCGATGCCGTCAACCAGTCAGTCAGCCGGCAGCTGCAGCAAGCGTTCGACAGGGCGTATCCCACCAAAGCCCGCTCACCACGCTCGCCCTGGTATGCCGGCCGGCCGGTGATGGTCCTGCGCAATGACTATCTGCTCAAGCTCTTCAACGGTGACATCGGCATCTGCCTGGCCGATGAAACCGGCGCGTGGATGGTCTGGTTCCCGGCGCGGGAAGGCGCTTTCCGGGCGATCGCAGCAATCCGTCTACCCGAACACGACACCGCGTTCGCGATGACGGTGCACAAGTCCCAGGGCTCCGAATTCGAGTCGCTTCTCCTGCTGCTACCCGAGCGAGGCAGCCGTGTGCTGACCCGCGAGCTGCTCTACACTGGCGTCACCCGAGCGTCGAAACGCGTCACGCTGGTCGGCAGCAGGGAGATCCTGGTCGGCGCCTGCGTCAATCGAACGCGACGCCATTCCGGCCTGATCGCCCGGCTGGGCGAAACCGGCAGCTGATCGCCGGCCAGCGGCGAGCCGGCAAACGCAGTCGCGCAAGCAAAGGAGAGTCCGATGAGTTCCGCATCGCTGGCCAGCATCGACTGGGGTACCGTGGCACTGCTGGCGCTCATCGCGGCTGGCCTGGTATGGGGTTTCGTCTTCTTTCTTCGACAAAACCGCAAGGACCTCGAGACCCTGGAGGAGACCCTCGAGTCCGACCGCGAGGACGACGAGAAGTGATGGGAATGACGCGGCGCGCTTCCCGTGTGAAATCGCCGTCAAGGTGCCTCCGCTATACTGGCTACCACCTCATACCCTGGCCGGAACAGCCCGTCGACCAATGATCGGTGCGATCACCCTGCTGCTGGTTTTTCAGCTGATCGGCGAGATCATCGCCAGGACTCTGGCCTTGCCGGTTCCTGGCCCGGTGATCGGCATGGCGCTGCTGTTCGCCGCACTCGCCGTGCGCGGCGGACCGTCCACCGATTTGCGCAACACCGCGCAGGGGCTGTTGCAGCACCTTTCCCTGCTTTTCGTTCCCGCCGGCACCGGCATCATGCTGCACTTTCAGCGCATGAACGACGAGTGGCTGCCTCTGGCTGTTTCCCTGCTGGGCAGTACCTTGATCACCATCGCCGTGACGGCACTGGTGCTGCGCTTCCTGACCCGGCGCAGCAGCGTCCGCGATGACGCGCCATGACCACGCCTCTCGACGAGATCTGGGTATACCTGTCAGCCTCGCCGCTGCTCGGCCTGACCTTGACGCTGCTTGCCTACCAGGGCGCGGTCTACCTGCACAAGCGCTGCCACGGCCATCCGCTGGCCAACCCGGTATTGCTGGCGGTGGCCACGCTGGTCGGTGTGTTGTGGCTCACCGACACGCCCTACGCCACCTACTTCGACGGCGCCCAGTTCGTGCATTTCCTGCTCGGGCCAGCCACCGTCGCGTTGGCCATCCCGCTCTATGCCCAGCTCGACCGCCTGAAACGCATTGCCATCCCACTGCTCGCTGCGCTGGTGGTTGGCTCGCTGACCGCTGCGCTGTCTGCCGTGGCCATTGGCGGCCTGCTCGGTGCCAGCAAGGCGACGCTGCTCTCGCTGGCGCCGAAGTCGGTGACGACGCCGATCGCGATGGGCATCGCCGAACGGATCGGCGGCCTGCCCTCGCTTACTGCGGTATTGGTCATCATCACCGGCGTGTTGGGCGCCATTGGCGCCCGCTACGTCTATCGCGCCCTGCACATCGAAGACGACGTCGTGCGCGGCTTCGCCCTGGGCATTGCCGCACACGGCATCGGTACGGCACGCGCCTTCCAGGAGAGCGAGCAAATGGGGGCTTTTGCCGCTCTGGCGATGGGTCTCAATGGCTTGGC
>NZ_JAVTWB010000145.1:0-54648 GCF_032229525.1 Accumulibacter sp.
GTCGAGATCATTCGCCAGATGGACGACCCCTACCCCTACTTCCGTGGCCTGATCGCCGATATCGGCTTCGAACACGCCGAAATCCCGTTCGTGCAGCCACGGCGCAGCCGCGGCCTCAGCAAAAACAACTTCTACACGCTTTACGACGTGGCGATGCTCGGCATCACCAACCATTCCAAGGTACCGATACGCCTGGCGACGATGGCCGGATTCGGACTCTCGGCGCTCAGCCTGCTGGTCGCCATCGCCTACCTGATCTATAAGCTGATCCGCTGGGATCAGTTCTCCGTCGGCGTGGCGCCGGTACTGATCGGCTTCTTCTTCTTCGCCTCGGTGCAACTCTTCTTCATCGGCATCCTGGGCGAATACATTGGTGCAATCCACACGCAGGTACTGAAGCGACCGCTGGTGATCGAGAAGGAGCGCATCAATTTTTCGCCGGACGACGACTGAAGAAACCGGAAGCGAACCCACTTCGCTTTCCGAACTGTGGCCCCAACCATCTGGATCTGCCGCACTGATCGGTGAGCCGAAGGACGTCGACGGACTGACGGCTTTCGCGCTGGCCTATCTGGCGATACCCAATCTGATCTTTCTCCTTGGCTGGTTTCGCCTGCCGCTGGCCTTGCTGCTGAGCGCCGCGCTGCTCTATCTCATCGCCAGGGTGTGCCGGCCAGCTCCAGCTGCATGGCACTCGGGACATTCGCGCTCGGCCATCCTGTTGATCGTCGCAACGGCTTGCGCGTGGTCGGCCTTCGGCGGCGGCAGCCATTTCCTGTATGCCAACCCGGACTGGGAAATCCGTGATGCGGTGCTCGGCGACCTGGCGCAGCTGGACTGGCCGGTACACTATCTGGCGGCCGATGGCGCACCGCTGATCCTTCGTTCGGCGATCGGCTATTTCCTGCCACCGGCCCTGTTCGGGAAGATCTTCGGTCTGGCGCACCTCGATCTCGCCGTCTACCTGTGGACGACGGCCGGCGTGCTCATTTTTTTGCTGCTGCTGCCCTTGCCTGGGCGAGCCGGCTGGCGGCTCGGCATTGGACTGCTGCTGGTGGTCTTCTTCAGCGGGATGGACATCGTCGGCGTCCTGATCGCCACCGAGGCGCTGCCGATCTTTCCCCTGCGCCTGGAATGGTGGGTTCCCTTGAGTTACCCCTCGCTGACCGGTCAACTGCTATGGGCACCCAATCACGCGTTGGCAGGCTGGATCGCCGCCCTGCTCTGCTTTCGCCATCGCCAAGGCCGGGAATTCCTCCGGGTGGCAAGCGCCATGCTGCCACTGACGCTGATCTGGACCCCTTTCGCGGTGATCGGGCTGCTGCCGTTTGTCGTCCTCGGCGCGATCAACAGCATCCGGAAATTCGGCTGGCGCAGCGTGCCGTGGGACGCCGCCATCGCGGCGACAGTCGTTTCGCTGCCGCTGCTGCTGTTCCTGACCATCGATGTCGGGCACATCGAGTCCGCCGTGCCGACCGTGCCCACCGCTGGTGCCCGCTACGCCTTGCAGGCGGTGTCACTGCACAGCTACCTGCTCTTCGTCGGCTGCGAATTCCTGTTCCTGGCGATGGTCATTGCGCCACACCTGCGGGCGGCGCGAGCAGAGTTCTGGCTTGCGGTAGGCCTGCTGCTGGCGCTGCCGCTGCTGCGTTTCGGCCCGACCAACGATCTCGGCCTGCGACTCAGCACCATACCGCTGGTGATCCTGCTGGTGATCTGCCTGCAGACGCTGCTTGCACCGGGGCAAGGATCTTCGCGGTCGACGCTGTGGATTGCCGGCCTGTTTCTGGTCATCGGCGCACACACCGCATTCAACGAGTTCTGGCGTGCCGTCGTCTTCCCGCACTGGCGGCCGGACTACCGACAGACGCTGGCCGATCGCCAGGGCGGCCAGCCTGCGGCGCACTACGTCGGACATCTCGGCGCGTCGCCATTGCAGCGTTTGCTGAAGCCGCTACCGGCGGCGCCCCGCATCGACCCGCAATGACCGTTCACCAGTAGTTTGCGCGCCCCAGCTGAGGCCTTTGACAAAGACCGCCCCGCAGCAGCCGCGATCAGACAAGCGCCCTCCGGATCCCCGACAGGTGGTCGGTCCACATTCTGAAATACACCTCCTCCAGTGAACGAACGAAACGCGGCATATCGAACAGCGGGCAGTCGCGCTTGTTCTCGTCCAGCCTGGTACGGATCTGACGCAAACGTTGCGGGTTGCGAGCCAGGTCCAGTGCGATCCGGTAGTAGGCGTCGGGCGACTCGGCGATCAATTCGTCGAGTCCTGCAGCGCGCAGCAGGCTGGCGCCGACGCGTCCCGGAAAAGTGTCCCCGAGTAGCGCGACCATCGGCACCCCGGCCCACAGAATCTCGACCCCCGACGAATGCGAGTTGTACGGAAACGGGTCGAGCGCCAGATCCGCCAGTTGCTGGCGTGACAGGTGATCGGCCCGCGAGTCGACCCGCGGTGCGAAAATGATTCTCGCCGGATCGACGCCGCGGGCTTCCGCTTCCTTGCGCAAGCGGTCGGGCGCGGACTCGCCGGGCTGACTCAACCACAGCACACTGCCCCTGGACTCGCCCAGCAACTGGCACCAGAGGTCGAAGACCTGCGGGTTGAATTTGTAGCTGTTGTTGAACGAAGAAAAAACGAAACCTTCTTCCGGTAGCCCGGCCTCGCGCCGCGACGGTCGAGCACCCAGCGTGACCGTGCAATCCGCTGGCAGATAGCAGTTGGGCAGATGCGCGAGCGTCTCCGTATAGCAGTGCTGGTGTGCCAGAGGGGTGACCACAGGGTCCCCAAGAAGATAATCGGCCAGCTTTGGGTGGCCGAGAGTCCCCGCATAACCCAGCCAGTTGACCTGAAGCGGCGCACAACGAAAAGCCAACGCCTCGGGTCGTCCGTCCGTAGTCCAGCCGTGGAGATCGATCAGGATGTCGATGGCGTCGCTGCGCATGCGCCGGGCCATCTCGGCTACGCTGCAGTCCCGCAGATCGACAAAATGGTCGAAGGCTGCACTCAAGCGCTTGCGCGTCTCGCTGTGATCGTCGACTCCCATCGAATAGCCGAACACCTCCACGTGGGATCGATCGTGCAACTCGATGACCTGCGGCATGATCAGACCAACCGCATGGGTCCGGAAGTCGGCAGAAAGGTAGCCAACACGTAGTCGTGAGCGGGGTGGCTGGCCCTCGCTGACGACAGCCGATTCGAGACCCGGGGCGTCGAGAACACTTGCCGGAAAGCCCCACCGCGCGAAATTCGATGCCACCCGCAGCTGCTCCTCGGGGGTGACCCCGGCAAAGGAAAGCGCCGGGAACGGGCTGTCGATCAGCAGGCGATAGTCTTCGGTCAGCGCCCGGAGGGTCAGCAGCCTCGCCTGCAGATCGCTCCAATCGCACCGTTTGAGGCTTGCCCAGACCAGTTGCGACAAGACCGTCGTGTTGCTGCTGTCATTCTTCCACAGTTCGTTGAGGCAAACCCAGGCTTCATCGTTGCGATTGGCGCTGAGCAATGCGTTGGCAAGCTGTTCGATGGCCTCCAGATAATCGCCGGGATAGACCTCTATCGCCTTGAGAAAGTACGGCACCGCCTGGTCGAACCGGTGCATCCGCGACAAGGCGCCGCCGTAGTTTTTCAGAACCTCCGGATCATCCGGCTTGATCTCGATCGAACGCGCGAAGCACTTGATCGACTCGTCCCAGCGCATCAACGCCGAGAGGACGATCCCAAGGTTATTGTGTGCTTCCGGATCATGGGGATTGCGTTCGAGCGAGAAGGCGACAATGGGTAAGGCGTCGTCGTAACGGCCTTGCCCGATCAGGGCGAAACCGAGTGCTTTCAGGGCCAGCGGCTGCTTGGGACGACCGGCGAGGATGCGGCGCGCCGCCGACTCGACCTCCGCGTAGCGCGCGGCATCGACCAGACGCATGAGGGCGATGCATTCGGGATCCAGCGGCGGACGTCTGGCGCCACCTGTCTGCGACTTCTTGCGGGAACTCTTCATTTTCTGGCGGGCACTCTGCAACAATCAGTTCGAAAGGGATGACGTCAAGTCGGTCGGTGGCTCAAGCGGCTATCCACCATTCAGCACCGTGACACAACCGGTCAAGACTGCCCCACGGCGCGCATGAACGCCACCTCCAGCGACAGGCTGGGGCGAACCTCCAGCAGCACATGCCCGGCCTGATGCAAGGCCTCGAGCCGCCGCCACAGATCGGGACGTGCCACTTCACCGATCCAGCGCCCGGCAAAATCCTCGCGCATCCCGTCCACAGGCGCCTCACCGAAAGTGCGCACCAGCACCGTCTCCTGGTCACCGGCAAGTTCAGCAGGCGCTCGAACGGCACGCAACACGCCCTGGTGAATCAAGCCGAAGCGGTCTGCGAGCCGTTCCACGTCGTGCAGCACATGTGAGGTCAGGAAAAGGGTTCCGCCCCCGCGCTTGTATTCGGAAAGGATATCGACCACATCGCGCCGACCGAGCGGGTCCAGACCTGACAGTGGCTCATCGAGAATCAGCAGGCGCGGCTTGATGCACAGCGCCTGGGCAATCGCCACCCGCTGCGTCATGCCCTTGGAGAACGAACGAATCGCCTTGCCGGCGACATGCGCCAGACCCAGCCGCTCCAGCCATTCCCGGCAGTGGGCCTGCGGCGCCGCCAGCTTGACGCGATGCAGGCGCAAACCCATCTCGAGCAGTTCGAGCGGCGTCAGATAATCGTAGAGATAGGGGTTTTCGGGAACGTAGCCCAGGCCACGGCGGGCACTCGGCAGCGCCACCGAAGTGCCGAACAGGCGGGCGCTTCCACCCGTCGCCTGGATCAGCCCCATCAGGATCTTGATCGTCGTCGTCTTGCCGGCGCCATTGGCACCGATGAAGCCGAAAGCCTCGCCCGCCTCAACGGTCAGCGACACGCCGTCGAGCGCAACGACGGACGCCGATCGCCACTTTCTCGGATAGCGTTTCTCGAGCCCTTCAATGGTGATCGCGGGAACCGTCATTTCGAGCCCTCGGACGCTGCAGAAAGGATCGGCCAGCCCGAGGCATCGAGGGCGAAGCCGACGCCCAGCGGATCCTCGGGCAGCGCGGCGATCACGCCACCGCGCACCAGATCGTCGAGTTTTTCCACACCCTTACCATAACGCTCCCGATAGAGCGTGACCGCATCCTGCAGGGCCGCCAGGTCACGCAAGCGTTGCGCCCTGACCTGCAGATAGTTGCGGAAAGCCCCCTTGGGGGAATTGGCCGCCATCCCCTCGACCATCCCCGCCGCATTGGCGGTGCGGTAGCCCTTCTCGATCCACATTGCCGCCAGGTTCTGCAAAGCCCACTCGTCCTGCTGATTTCTCGCCCGCGGAACCGCTTCGAGCAGCCACTTGGCGCCGGCCGCCGGATCCTTGTGAAAATGATAGAAGAGGAAACCGTAATGGAACAGCGGGTACCAGTCAAAGGTCCGTGCGTCCGAGGCCTTGCGCAGCACATACTGGGCCGCGTCCACCTGGCCGTTCCAGGGCAGGATCGCCGCGGCAATGTAGTAGTTGTCTTCGTGTAGCGGATTGAACCAGGCAATATCGCGTTGCAGCTTCGCCTGTACCGCGTAGTCGGCGGCGCTCATCCGACTGGTGTCGGCGACCAGCACGCGAAACCCCGCCAGATTGGCCGCCAGATAACGATCGCCGCCGGCCAGCAGGACCTGCGCAAAGCGCGGCAGCGAAATCAGCAATTCCGGCGCGGAAGCCGGGCGAGACAAGGCGGACAAGCGTTGCTGGGCAAGACCGTAGGTGAACGTCGAGACGATAGCGGCCAAGCACAGTAGCGCCGTCAGCGAACGCTGCATCAGGAAAACTCTCGCCGCGAGAACAGCAGGCTCGCGCAAACCAGCAGCAGGGCGATGTAGGCGACGGCCATGGTCACCGACCACAACACCACATCGGCTCCCGGCGGCAACTGATACATCGCCCACTCCCGCCAATCGAGGCGGGAGAGATCCGGGACCAGCCAGCGGATCAGGTCGATCGCCGGGTTGTAACTGGCGACCAATTCGACGTCGCCGTCAGCGCCTCGCGAAAGGTAGGCGACCGTGGCGCCGAGCGCCTTGCCGGCGACCGCAAAAGCGGCCCCCAGGGCCAGCGGCAGAACCGAAACCGTGGACAAGGCCGCGATGCACAGGGCAAATGCGGCGACGACGGCCGCATCGAGGGTCAGGCCGGCCAGCGCGCTCCAGAAGGGCACGCCCAGCGCCAGGCCGAACTCCTGGTTGTAGCCGCCACCGACCAGCAGCACGGCCAGCAGCAGCAGGAAACCGAGGAGCACTGCCGCCAGTGTCGACAGGAGCAGGATTGCGGCGAAGCGCCCGGCCAGAAACGCGCCGCGCGAGACCGGATAGGCCAGCGAAAAGAGGATCACCCGCCGGTCGATCTCTCGTGCCACCAGTTCCTGCACCCAGAACAGATTGAGCAGGACCAGCGAAAAGCGAATCCCCGAAAAACCGACGTCGAGCGCGACGGTTTGCGGCTGCCGCGGTGAGAAGAAGCCGGAAAAATAGGCGATGCCGATCATCAGCACGCCGAGCAGGAAGACGGCGTGAAAGCTTCTTCCGCGCAGGCCGGAACGCAGCCCGGAAAGGGCAAACTCAAGCATGACTGTCCGCTACCCACAAAAAAAGAGCGCACCCCGCGGCGCGCCCTCTATTAGACCAGAAAATCGCGGTCAGGAATCGGGCGCCGCGGCGGCCGCCGCATTCGCATCGCTTTGCGCACAGGCGCCGGCAGTTGCGCACGCAAGGCCCGCGCTACTCACCGCGCCACCGGCCGACGAACCGCCAAAGGTGAATCTGCCTTTGAGTGATGCTGCACCCACCTTGTAGAGCGTCGCGCTGGCATCGTCTCCGGTCAAAAAGACATTGGCCGAACACTTCGGGATGAAGGTCTGCTTGACAAAGCTGGTAGCGGAAGCGGTGACCGTTGCGCCGTTGGCGGCCGCACCGGCACCGGTACAAATCGAAGTGTTGGCGGCATTCGCCGACAGGGAGGTGACGGCTGCGATGGCAAGAACCGAACCCATGATGATGTTTTTCATTTGCAGTCTCCAATCAGGAAATGGGGTTAGACCGTCGAGTTCGCGATCGCGGTGGTCAGCAGGTTGCGCGCGTCGGACTGTGCGGCCTTGTCCTCACCTTTCCTGGTGTACTCCGTAAACTGCGGAATGGCGATGGCAGCGAGGATACCGATGATCGCTACAACGATCATCAGCTCGATCAAGGTGAAACCTTTTTGTAGCTTCTTCATGGGATTCAACTCCTTCCAGTGAGTTAAACGGACAACCCGTTGCTTTAACTGTAATCAAGTTCCGTGCCAGGGGCTGCAGCCAAGCAAAAGCGTGATTTTTCGCACGCCGCGCGCGACGATCCCGCCCCATTCCGTCACCCGAGTGACAAAATTTGTCAGTTCCCGCCGCCTGCGCTGCGGTCGGGTGCCGTACGCGGCAGGGTCAGGGTGAAGCTGGCGCCCTGACCGGCGGCGCTATCCACCGCGATGGTGCCGCCCAATACCGCGGTCACCAGGTTGTAGACCATGTACAACCCCAGGCCGCTACCGCCCTGGCCGAGGCGGGTGGTGAAGAAGGGTTCGAAAATGCGGTTGAGCGTTGCCGCCGCGATACCCACCCCGTTGTCGCTATAGCGCAACACCACCTGATCGGGGTCGACGGCGTGCGCCGCGATCTGGATGCAGCCTTCGTCGATCCCGTCAAAGCCGTGCAGCAGGGAATTGCCGACCAGGTTGGCGATCACCTGTTCGAGCGGGCCGGGGTAGCTGTCCAGCTCCAGGCCGGCGGGAATCTGCAGCTCGATCCGGTGCCGGGTATGTTTGAAGCTGAGCCGCAGGCTGACCATCATCTCGTCGACGGTCTGGCGCAGGTCGAACGAACGTCGGCGGGCGCTGCTCTGGTCCACCGCCACCTGTTTGAAGTGGCCGAGCAGGTCGGCGGCACGGGCGGTATTGCGTTCGAGCAACTCGACCGCTTCGCGCCCCTGGCTGAGCAGGGCATCGGCCTGCGAACGACGCAGGCGGCCGGACTCCATGGCCGCCGCGAACTTGCGAAACTCCTCGGCAAGGACGCTGGCGACGACGCGCGCGTTACCGAGCGGCGTGTTCAGCTCGTGCGCCACGCCGGCCACCAGATTGCCGAGTGCCGCCAGCTTCTCGGTCTGCACCAGCTGCGCCATCGCCTGACGCAACTCGGCGGTACGCTCGGCCACCAGTTCCTCGAGGTGCTCGCGATGGCGCTGCAGTTCGTCCTCCGCCCGCTTGCGCGCGGTAATGTCCGAGCCGACACTGAAAACCTCGACCACCTGTCCGCGATGATCGGTGACTGCCCGGTTGGTCCAGGAGACCCAGACCCGCTCGCCGCCACGGCGCATGTTCTCGTTGATGTTGTGCTCGAAGCGCTCGGGATGGTGGCAGATATCCTCCATCAGCGGTTGCAGATCCCGACCGTTGGCCCCGCCGGGCGAAACGATCGTCCCGACCACATGCTGCCCCAGCAGTTCCTCTTCGGCATAGCCAAAAAACTGCAGGCCAAACTCGTTGATGAAGGTGATTTCGCCCTTCGGGTTCCAGCGCAGGATAATGCTGTTGGCGTTCTCGACCAGTTCGCGGTACTTCAGCTCGCTCTGCAGCACCGCCTGCTCGGAACGTTTGCGCTCGGTGATATCTTCGGCCAGAACCAGTGCTGCCGGGTGCCCCTGGTAGCTGATCGGATGGGCGATCAGCTCGACGTCGATGATCGTTCCATCCTTGAGGCGATGTCGCCAGATGCCGGCGCAATCGACCCACGGCTCCTCCGCCAGAATGTCCTCGAGCGGGATCGCGGTGTGCTCTTGCGGGTGCAGGTCGAGAACAGTCATGTTCAGGAACTCGTCAGGCGAGTAGCCGTATCGCGTCACCGCGGCATCATTGATGGTCAGGAAGGCGAGCGTTTCCAGATCGTAGACCCACATCGGATGGGGATTGCTTTCAAAGAGCAGTCGGTAGTGCGCCTCGCTCCCCCGCAGGGCCTGATCCGCCGCCTGGCGATCGATGCGGGTCCGCAGCACCGTGATGCCGAAGCTCAGGTCGCCGGCCAGCTCACTCAGCAGGGCGACTTCGTCGGCATCGAAAACGTCCGGCAGCGACGAGTAGATGGTCAACGCGCCCAGGGTCCGCTCGCCGTGCCGCAGCGGCAAGGCGCACAGGGCGGCATAGCCACGCGCCAGCGCGTCCGCACGCCAGAGCGCGAAGCGAGGATCGCTGGCAATATTCTGCACCAGGCAGGGTCGACCGGTACGAATGGCGGTGCCATGGGCGCCCCGCCCACGCCTGCCGCCTGCCCGGCCGGCATTCAACCGATCGAGATAACCGGCCTCCTGGCCGGCGTGAGCCACTGGCCGCAGGGCGCTGGATTGGTCGTGTTCGGCGAAACCAACCCAGGCCATTCGGAAATCGCCGACTTTGACCAGAATGCGGCAGACGGTGTTCAGCAACTCGCTCTCGTCGGTGGCACGGATCAGCGCCTGTTTGCAGTCGCTGATCATCTGCAACTGCCGGTTGGCTCGCTGCAGCGCCTGTTCGGCCTGTTTGCGCTCGGTGGTATCGATGACTACGCCGAGATAGTGGGTCACCTGGCCGGCGGCATTCCGCTGCACTGCTGTCCGGTCGTCTACCCAGCGTATCGTGCCGTCGCGGGTGACGATGCGGTATTCCTGCTGGAATCGATCGTCACCGTGGTCGACGTGGTCCTGCACCTCTTTGCCGACCCGCTGCAGATCGTCGGGGTGGATCAGGGCGGCAAAGTTGATCGACCCATCGAGCAGTTCTTCGGCGGAGTAGCCGAGCTGGCTGACATTGGGCGAGGCGAAGACCGCTGGCCAGCCCTCCTCGGCCCGCCAGCGGAAGAGCATCGCCGGGCTGTTCTCGACCACCAGGTTTGCTTGCCGCAACAGCTCTTCGGCACGAACGCGCTCGGTGATGTCCAGCGCCACGCCCATCACCTGCACCGAACCGTCATCCGCCGGCACTGGATTGAGATAGGTCTCGAACGAGGTTCCCCGAATCCGCGCGGTGAAATGCAGGGCCTCGCCGGCTATCGCCCGGCGCGCCGCTTGACAGATCTCGGGATAGTCGCGGTAGATATCGAACAGCGACTGGCCAACCGCTTCACCAGGCCCCAGACCGCCGCCTGCCAGGCCTTTGCCTTCGCTGAGTGACAACACGCCATGCTGGTCAAACTGGAAGATCACCACCGGCGCATTACTGATCACCGATCGATAGCGCGCCTCGCTGTTCGCCAGATCCTGCTCGCGTTGACGAATCGCCAGCGACATGCGATCGAGGTCATCGGCCAGGCTGTCCAGTTCCCTGATGTTCGAAAGCGGCCAGCCTTGACCGTAGTCGCCGTCGGCAAGGGCACGGGCCTGGGCGGTATAGCGACCGAGGCGCCGGGCAAAGCCGCGCGCCAGGATCAAGGTGGCGGAGGTCGCCAGCAGCAGGGCGACCAGCGCACCGACGAGCAGCGCCGACAAAGTGGCCAGGAAGGGTTTCAGCACGTCACTTCGCGGCTGCGCCACCAGCACCATCCAGCCGAGCTGGGGAACGCTGACCAGGGTACCGATGAACGGCTCACCGTCCCACGAGAACTCCTGAGTGGTGAAACGCCCGCGCAAGCCCTCGCCGACGATCGACAACTGACCGAGGTTGAGCTGCTGTATCCCCGGGCGACGCTGGGAATGGGCGACGACCTGCCCCTGGCGATCAAGAATCATCGTCGACATCCCGGCTTCGATCGGCAGTTGGGCGAGAAACTCGGAGAGCCGGCCGATCGAAACCTCGCCAATCACGGCTCGATCGGCGACCGGGATCGCCAGGCTGACCGCCAGCTGCGCACTGAGCGCCGACAGGAAGACCGGCGACCACACCGCAGCGTTGCGCGCCCGCGCCTCGCGCAGAACGGCCCATCGGGAAAGGTCGATATTCAGTAGATCGCGCCGCTGGCCACGCTGCCCCTCGGGCAAGCCGACAGCGAAGAGCGAGTCCCTGGCATCAACGATGTAGATCGCTGAGAACACTTCGCCGACGCCGGCGTGCGCATCGAGGGCGGCGAACCAGAACGACGGCGAGCGTTCACCTTGCTGGCGTAGATGCTCGGCCACCGCGGCCAACTCACGCCCGGCACCGAGCAAATGCGCCTCGATCTGACCGGAGATGGCACGCGCGAGCGCCTGGTGGCGGTCCGCGATGTCGGCGAGCGCCTGCGGCAAACGCCAGGACAGCACCAGCGCAGCCACCAGCAGCAGGGGCAACACCCCCGCCAGGACGAAGCGCAAGGCCAGCCAGAGCCACAGCGGCCGCGCCGAGGAAAGGGTTCTGGCGGTCGGTGACGAAGCGCTGCGCATGGCGGTCGAGCGACGATTCCCCGCTTACGCGGCTTCGATCAGATTGCGCGCGTCAAGGCCCTGCGCGGCAAAGTGGTCGAGTAGCTCGCGCTGGTGTGGAAAATCGCGCGTCTCGATCTGCAGGATGATCTCGGTCATGCCCACCGGCACGTGCAGTTCGCCGCGCCGGTGCTCGACGTGGCGGACGTTCATGCCATGCTCGGCGACGACCCCGAGCAGCGCGGCCAGCCGACCCGGCGTATCCGCCACCCGTACGGCAAGGCTCATCAGGCGGCCAC
Organism: Accumulibacter sp.; assembly: GCF_032229525.1. Lineage (GTDB taxonomy): Bacteria > Pseudomonadota > Gammaproteobacteria > Burkholderiales > Rhodocyclaceae > Accumulibacter. The sequence goes on from NZ_JAVTWB010000145.1 coordinate 11,703, forward strand.
TCGAAGCCAGACCATAATCGATCGAGCGGCCGACCAGGGTCATGTCGGCGTTACCGCCGCTGACCAGAACGACGACGCAATCGTCCGGCCGCGGCACCACTTTGCCCTTCAGCAGCGCGGCCAGCGCGACGACGCCGGCGCCCTCGCCGATCGTCCGCGTGCGTTCGAGCAGGCAGACCATCGCTTCGGCGATGGCATTGTCGTCAACGGTGACGATGGCATCGACGTGGCGGGCGATCACCTGCCGCGTCAGTACCCCGGGCGCCTTGACCTTGATGCCGTCGGCGATGGTGTGCGCCGATGGCGAGACGACTTCGAGACTGCCGTCTTCGAGAAAGCGCCGGAACGGTGCGACGGTCTCGGTCTGCACGCCGACAACGCGCACATCCGGACGTTGCAGCTTGATCGCCAGGGCGACGCCGGAGAGCAGGCCACCACCACCGAGAGGGACGACGACCAGGCTGGCGGTCGGCAGCGCTTCGATGATTTCCAGTCCGACGCTCGCCTGGCCGGCGATGATCTGCCAGTCATCGTAGGGGTGCACAAACTCGAGCCCGCGCTCGCCCGCCAGCACCTCGGCCAGGGCGCGCGCTTCCTCGAGGTTGGCGCCGGCAAGAATGACCTCGGCGCCGAGCCCGCGACAGGCCTCGATCTTGGTCAGCGATGCCGCCACCGGCATCACCACGGTCGCCGGCAAGCCCTGAGCCCGCGCCGCACGGGCCACGCCTTGCGCGTGGTTGCCGGCCGACGCGGCGATCACCCCGCGTAACGTAGCAGCGCTGCGACCCGCACCACCCGCACCGGTGCTGGCGAGCAGCCGGTCAATCTTGTGCGTGGCGCCACGCAGCTTGAACGAGCCGGTCGGCTGCAGGTTCTCGAGCTTGAAATGAATCGGCACGCCAAAGTCACGCGAGAGCACATCGTTGAGCCACAGTGGCGTCGCCAGCACGGCAGCGGCGATGCGCGCGCGGGCTTGCTCAAGGTCGGCGAGAGTCAGCGGGATGTGGTCCATCACGTTGTGGCCGGTACCCAGTGCCCGCGCGCCGGCAACGGCTGGATCAGCCCGCCGGCTCTCACCGCGATGACAGGCGCCTGCAGGATGATCAACGCTTCGACCGGCAAGTCCATGGCGTGCAGACCGCCCGCATGGCGGCCGGGCAAGATTGACGAAGAGCACAGTCTAACGCTATCGATAACCAGGCTGGGGTTAGAATCCAACGCTCTCCGTCTCGCGAAATCCTGCCATGCAATCTCTCTGGATGGTCGTCGCCAGCCTCCTGTTCGCCTGCATGGGGGTGTGCGTCAAACTGGTGGCGGCGAACCATTCGGCGGTGGAAATCGTCTTCTACCGCAGCTTTATCTCGCTGCTGCTGGTCTTTGCCCTGGCCCGGCTGCGCGGTGTGTCGCTGGCAACAGCGCACTGGCACTGGCAACTCAGCCGCGGCGTCTTCGGCTTCGCGGCGGTGATCGCCTATTTCTCGGCGATCACCCTGCTGCCGCTGGCCACCGCCGTGACCCTCAACTACACCTCGGCGATCTTCCTGGCCATCTACCTGGCCTGCTCCGGCGTGCGCCTGACCGCCGGCATCGTCGGCGCGCTGGTGATCGGGCTGACCGGCGTCGCCCTGCTGCTCAAACCGACGCTGCATGCCGAACAGTGGGTCGGCAGCCTGCTCGGCCTGATTTCCGGCGCCCTGGCTGCGATGGCCTATTTCAGCGTCCGCGAACTGGGCTGGCGCGGAGAACCGGAAATACGCACCGTCTTTCATTTCGCGCTGGTGTCGTCGCTCTGTGCCGCCCTCTGGCTGCTGTTTTCCGAGGTCCATCCGGTCGACCTGCGCAGCGGCTCGCTGCTGCTCGGGGTCGCCGTTTTCGCCACTGCCGCCCAATTGGCGATGACCCGGGCCTATGCCGCGACGGGGACCCTGACAACGGCAGCGCTGGCTTACAGCACGGTGGTCTTTGCCAGCCTGTTCGGGATGGTCTTCTGGAACGAGACGCCCGACCGCTGGTCCTGGCTGGCGATCGGGCTGATCGTCGCGTCCGGGTTAGCGGCGACACACTTCTCGCACCCGCCCGCCCCTGCGCCAACGGCCGCCCGCTAGAGCTGCATCAGAAAGCTCAATCCACTGCCCGTCACGGGCATCCGGGGCGCCCGAAGTGTCCGAAGTGCATCAAAGTGACGCGGTTTGGTGTACAAAGTGACTATCGCTAAAGTATTGCTGGTTTCTGGCCGTTGTCTACAGAGGATTCTTGTCACCAAGGGTCCTTCGGCTAGCCATGGAAAACACCTGGAGACATGAGCATGCTCACTTTTCTGCGAAACCTGACACTGACCACGCGCCTGTATACCTTGCTCATCGGCATGCTGGTGGGACTGCTCGGATTGGGAGCGCTTTCGGTCTTCGAACTACGCCAGCAAGTGCTGCAGGAAAAACGTCTGGCCATCCGCAATGTCGTCAACGCTTCCATGGGTGTACTGCAGGAGCAGTACGACCTGCAGCAGGCGGGCAAGCTGACGCCGGAAGAAGCGCAGCAGCGGGCCAAGGAAGGTTTGCGCAAGAGCCGCTTCAACGGCGATGACTACCTGTTCATCTACGACCTGACCGGCACCACCATGATGCACGGCGTCAAGCCGGAGCGCGAAGGCAAGAACACGCTGGATGCCAAGGACCCGACCGGCAAGGAATACATCAAGGAGTGGATCGAGCTGCTCAAGAAGAACGGTGAGGCGAGCATGGATTACAAGTTCGCCAAGCCCGGCTCCGAGCAACCGATCGCCAAGATCGCTTACGCCAAGGTTTTCGCCCCCTGGGGCTGGTGGGTGGCCACCGGCGTCTACATCGAGGATGTGGATGCCGCCTTCTGGGCCAGCGCCAGCCGCACCATCGCCTTCGTTGGCGTGATCAGCGTACTGCTCGGTGTTTTCGGTTGGACCATCAACCGCAGTGTTCAACAACAGATCGGCGGCGAACCGGCACTGGCGGCGACCCAGGTCGAACATATCGCTGAAGGCGACCTGACGCAGACCATCACCTCCAGGAGCCAGCTGCCGGGAAACCTGCTCGGCGCACTGGTAACCATGCAGAGCAGACTGAACGGGGTGGTGCGACAGATCAACGCGGGCACCGAAATGCTGGCCAGGGAATCCAGCGAACTGTCCGTGGCCGCCAGCGAAATCAGCGTCGCGGCGCGCAAGCAAGCCGAATCGAGTGCTGCCACCGCGGCATCCATCGAAGAGCTGACGGTCAGTATCAGTGAGGTGTCCGAGATTGCCCTGCTGAGCGAGGAGAACTCGCGCAAGACCGCTGGGCTCGCCGCCAAGGGCGCCGACGTCGTTCGTCAGGCAGCTGGCGAGCTGGAAAGTATCGCCGTTTCGGTCAAGGACTCTGCGCAGCGCATCCACGCCCTGGTCGGCCGCTCGCAGGACATCAGCAAGATTACCAACGTCATCCGGGAGATCGCCGACCAGACCAATCTGCTGGCTCTGAATGCCGCCATCGAAGCCGCCCGCGCCGGCGAGCAGGGACGAGGATTCGCCGTCGTTGCCGATGAGGTGCGCAAGCTGGCGGAGCGCACCACCCAGGCGACGGCGCAGATCAGCGAAATGGTCAGCTCGATTCAGGGCGATACCGGTGAGGCGGTGGTGGCGATGCAGAATGCCGAGCCCAAGGTGCGCCAGGGGCAGGACCTCGCTACACAGGCCACCGGCCTGCTCGATGAGATCCAACAGCACGCCGATCAGTCTCTGGGTAGGGCTCGTGACGTGGCCAGGGCGACCAAGGAACAGGCAATCGCCGCCACCGACATCGCCAGCCACGTGGAGGACATCGCCTCGATGACCGAGGAGGCCGATGCGGCGACCCAGAACAACGCGGAAGCCGCCGCGAAGCTGAAACAACTTGCCGGAACGCTGCAGGCTGCTGTCGGCTATTTCAAGGTCTGACTGCGACAGGCTGACCACCCTGACATCGCCCTTCGCGGAACACACCCGCACGCCTCTCCGATCGCTGTCGCTGGCAGCGATAGCGGCTACGCTATCGGGCCAGCCTGTCGGGATTCCCGACAGCCGGCACCAGGCCGGACCGCGCAGTAGGCAGACGCCCCATCGCGCGAGCGCCAACGCGCGATGAAAGTTTGCGCCGGGCCTGCCGCGTGAGGCATGCTGGCGATCCGACGAGAAACGGGAGAAATCATGAGCACGACGATCAACGCCGCCTGGCATCTGGCCTCCCGGCCAGCCGGCCTGCCCACCGCCGCGAACTTCGCCTGGCGGGAGACGACCCTGCCCGAGCTGGCCGACGGCCAGGTGCAGGTACGCAATATCTGGCTGTCGGTCGACCCGACCAACCGCATCTGGATGAACGACGCCGACAGCTACCTACCCAAACTCGAGCTCGGCGAGGTCATGCGCGGCATTGGTATCGGCCGCGTCGAGGCCTCCCGCGACGCCGCCCTGCAGCCCGGCGACATCGTCCAGGGCATGCTCGGCTGGCAGCGTTACTGCGTCGGCCCGGCAAAAGCGCTCACCAGACTGCCGCCGATACCGCTGCCGCTGAGTGCGCATTTCGGCCTGCTGGGCCATATCGGTCTGACCGCGTACTTTGGCCTGACCGACGTCGCCGGTGCCAAGGCAGGCGAGACGCTGGTGGTTTCGGCGGCAGCCGGCGCGGTAGGCTCACTGGCGGTGCAGATCGGCAAGAACCTGGGCATGCGTGTGGTGGCCATCGCCGGAGGTGCCGAGAAATGCCGCTGGCTGCGTGACGAACTCGGTGCCGACGCGGTCATCGATTACAAAGTAGAGGATGTGGCCGCCGGGCTGCAACGGACCTGCCCGGAAGGTGTCGACGTCGACTTCGAGAACGTCGGCGGGCGCACCCTCGACGCCGTGCTGGGCAACCTCAAGCTGGGGGCGAGGATCGCGCTGTGCGGACTGATCTCGCAGTACAACGCCACCGCGCCCGAGCCGGGCCCGTCAAACCTCGCTCACCTGCTGATGCAGCGTGGCCGGATGCAGGGCTTCATCGTCCTCGACTATCTGGATCGTGCGCAGGAGGCCGCCGAGAAGCTGATCGCCTGGCACCTGGCCGGGCGCATGAAATACCGCCTCGACATTTCCGACGGCCTGGCGTCGGCACCCGCGGCGCTGGGCAAGCTATTCACCGGGGCCAACACCGGCAAGGTACTGGTGAAGGTCGGCGAGGAATAGCCGGCGGGCAGCGTCACCGCGACGCGGCGCGCTGTCACCAACTGTCGCCAGCTCAGCGCGGACGATGATCCCGGCGATACCGTTCAAAGGCACTGCGCACCGTTGCGCGCAGTTCGGCATCGTTCCACGGCTTGGTCATGAAACGGTAAATCTCGCCTTGATTTACCGCGTCGGTGACCGACTGCAGATCGGTATAGCCGGAGAGAATCATGCGTACCGAGTCTGGAAACAGCGCATTGGCACGGGCGATGAATTCGCTGCCCGACATCGCCGGCATGCGCTGGTCGGTAATGATCACGCCGACGCGGTGGCGCGCGAGGATCTCGAGGCCCTCAGCGCCACTGCTCGCGCTGAAGATTCGGTAGCGGTCGGCGCGAAGTAGCCGGCGCAGCGCACTGGTGATGTTCGCTTCGTCGTCGACCAACAACAAGGTCCGCGACGCTTGCGCCTCCTCGTCCGCGTCGCTGTCGCCACCCACGCTCAGGCAGCGCGCCTCGCGCAGCAGCACCTCGAAGTCCTGCTGCGACAGCGGCGGACTGAAGTAGAAACCCTGCATTTCGTCACAGCCGCGTTCGCGAAGGAACTTGAGCTGGGCCTCGGTCTCGACCCCTTCGGCAATGACCTTGACGCCCAGACTCTTGGCCATGGCGATCACCGCCAGCGCTACAGCGGCCGCTGCCCGGTCGGTGAGAATGTCGCGCACGAAGCAGCGGTCGATCTTGATCCGGTCGACGGGAAAGCGCATCAACTGGGCGAGCGACGAGAACCCGGTACCGAAATCGTCCATCGCCGTCGTCACCCCGACCGCGCGAATCCTGCTCAGCATTGCCGTCACCCGACCGCCATCCTGCAGCGCCAGGCTTTCGGTCAGCTCGACCTCCAGGTCGCGGCCGTTGAGCCCACTGCGCGCGATCGCCGCCCAAATCTGGTCGGGCAGGTCCTCGCTCTGGAACTGTCGCGATGACAGGTTGATCGCCAGGCGTGGCACCACCAGTCCAGCGTCGCGCCAGACACGCGCCTGCTGGCAGGCAGTGTCGAACACCCAATGGCCGATCGGGACGATCAGGCCGCTGTCCTCGGCAATCGTGATGAAGTCGTCGGGGGCAAGCATTCCGCGCACGGGGTGCCGCCAGCGCAGCAGGGCTTCGGCACCGACGATCTCGCCGCTGATCAGATCAAGCTGTGGCTGGTAGTGGAGTTCGAGCTCACCGTTCTTGAGCGCGTGCGCCAGTTCGCTTTCGAGGGCCAGCTGATTGGTGACACGGATGTTCAGTTCCGCCTCGTAGAACTGGAAGCAACCGCGGCCGGCCGCCTTGGCGCGGCGCATCGCCGCGTCAGCATTCTTCAGCAAGGTCTCGGAGTCCTCGCCGTCACGCGGATACAGACTGGCACCGATGCTGCAACTGATGGTGAACTCGCGTCCGCCCAGTTCGACCGGCAGAGCGATTTCTTCGAGGATGCGCGCGATCACCCGCGCCACTTCGTCCTCGCCGACCGGGTCGCCCAGAATCAGGACGAACTCGTCGCTACCCAGGCGGGCAACGGTGTCACCGTCGCGCACGCCGTCGGCGAGACGCGCCGCAAAAATCCGCAACAGGTCGTCGCCATGAGCATGACCAAGACTGTCGTTAACGCGCTTGAACTGATCGACATCGACGACCAGCAATGCCAGCCCCGCATCATGGCGTTGGGCATGGGCGATCGCCTGGTGCAGACGGTCGTGCAGCAGGTTGCGGTTCGCCAGGCCGGTCAGCGAATCGTGATTGGCCTGGTGTTCGAGCTCGTGTTGGTGGCGTCGGCGCTCGCTGATGTCGTTGAAGACGCTGACGAAATGACCGAGGCTGCCGTCCGGGGCGAAAACCGGCGATACGGTCAGTTCGCTCCACAGCGGTGTGCCGTCCTTGCGCTGGCCGCTCAAGGTCACCTGCGTGGTGCGCCGCTCACGCAAGGCTTGCCGCAGTTCATCGAGTTCGAGTTGATCGAGCTGGCCGGCGAGCAGAGAGCGGCCGTTGCTTCCAAGCATTTCGGCGGCCGAGTAGCCGGTGATCGCTTCGAAGCCCGGATTGACATAGGTGATCGGGTGATCCGTGGCCACCGCATCGGTGATCATCACCCCGTTTCCCGAAGCCTCGACGGCACGCTGCAGAACCACCAGACCCGCTTCGGCGCGGTGCGCGAAGATGCCGTAGGCGAGATCTCCGGCAAGCTCTTCCAGCAGCTCGACAGCGTCGTCATCGAAGCCTTGCGGGTCACCGCTGAGCAAGCCGAGCACACCGATTGGCGCCCCGCGAGCGACCAGCGGCAGGGCGATCGCGGCGCGCGGCCCGCGGTCGGCGAGGTCACCGACCCAATCGGAAAGGCAATCGGCGGAGCCGAACACGCAGCGCAAGGTCTGACGTTGAGCGAGGGCCGGCAGCGACAGCTCGACGCGAAAGCCGTTGTGCCAGCAGAGGCCGTCGAGCGCCGCCGCCGTGGCTGCAGCAGCCGGCTCGGCCGCGAGCTGGCCATCGCTGCCGACGAGCTGGACCCAGACCGCTGCGTAGCCACCCTGCCGGTGCAGCAGGTCGACAATCCGGGCAATGATTTCGCTATCGCTACCAGCACGTACCAGAGCAGCGTTGCAGGCGTGCATCAGGCGCAGCGACGCATTCAGCCGGCGTAGCGCCAGCGCCTGCCGGTGGTGTTCGCTGACATCACGAACCGAACAGGTGATGAGCAGTCCGGCGGCTTCGCGCAGGTAGCTCAGGCTGACCTCGGCCGGGAATACGCTGCCATCCCGGCGCTGGCCGGCGATCTGCGGACCGCGCAGGCTGCCGTGACGTGGCTGGGCGTCGAAGCGGGCGCGCTGCCCCTGGTGTCCGGCGCGCAGCGACTCGGGAACCAGCAAATCGATGCACAAACCCTTCAGGCCAGCCGGCGGGTAGCCGAACATCAGCTCGGCGCTGGCATTGGCCAGGGCAATGGTGCCGGCTGAATCGACCAGCAAAATGGCGTCGGCCGCCGTCTCGAGAACGCCACGGTAGCGCGCCTCGCCGGCGGCCAGTGCAGCCACGGCATGCTGACGCTCGAGCTCCGCCGCAGCGCGGTTGGCAAAAATCTCGAGCACCAGGCGCGCGTGCCCACCGTCGGGCCAGGGCTGCGCGCTGAAGATCGCCAGCACGCCGCTGACCGTGCCGTCGGCCGAACACAGGGGTGTCCCGAGGTAATTCTCGATGGCCGAATCGCAAAGCCGCGGGTCGTTGGCAAAGCGTTGTTGCACCCCGTCCAGCTGGATGCTGCCCGCTTTCGTCACCACCTCGCCGCAGAGTGTTCCAGCGATCGGATAGCTGCCAGCGGAAACCAGCCGGCCGTCGACGCAACCGGCGAGGATTCTCGCCTCTGCCGCGCCGGCGCCGACGCCGACGATTTCGTCGACAAAAGCGGCCTTGGCGTGCAGCGCTGCGGCGAGTTCGTAGACCAGTGCCTCAAAAAACGCCTGCCCGGTCTTGCGCGCCGTACCCGCAAACAGATGGCGCAGCAGCGCTTCCTGTTGCTCGCGCTGGCGCTCGGCACGGCGCTTTTCGAGGGCCAGTTCGACGGTGACGCGCAGCGCCTGTTCGTGCCACGGCTTGCGGATGAAGCCGTAGGGCGCCGAGGCGAGCAATCGCCCGAGGATCTGCTCCGGATTGACCGCCGAAAGCATCACCACCGGCACGGCGAAATGCTCGCGAATCATGGCCGCTGTCTGAATCCCGTCGAGTTCGCCCGGCAACAGGATGTCCATTAGCACCAGGTCATAGGTGGCGCCACGCGCGATGGCGATCGCCGTCGGCCCGTCAAAGGCCTGCGTCGTCTCGTAGCCAGCCGCGCCAAGCTGCAGCGCCAGCAGCGCCGCAAGTTGACGATCGTCCTCAACGATCAGAATTCGCTTCGCTTCGCCAGCACCGGGAACGGTGGCCAGGCGCTGGTGGCCGGCAGGACTGACATCGTCTTTCATTCGCACAGCCTCGCCAGGGTGAGCGAAAGCTCCGGCACCAGATCGCTCTTGCAGATGTAGGCGTCAACGCCAATCGCATCGGCCGCCTGGCGATACTCGGGCGTCGAATGCAGGGAAAGGATCAACAGCTTGACGTCGGCACGCTCCTGGCGGATGCGTTTCGCCGTTTCGAGGCCGTTGAGGCCCGGCATTGCGAGGTCGAGAATGACCACGTCCGGGCACACCTCGGACAGCGTCGCCAGCGCTTCCTCACCGGAGGAAACGCTGCCCGTGACTTCAAAGCCGGGCCGACGCAGCAACCGCTCGAGGAGCTTGCGAAACTCCAGACAATCATCGACCAGCAGTAGCCTGACAACGCGCATGACAGCAATCTCCTCGACGGAACATTCCTGTCAGGGTGAACCTCGAGCCGGTCTCGCGCCATCGGGCGATCCCCTAGAAGCGGCCAGAAAAATCCTGATCACCGGCCGGGAAGCCGGCCGAACCGAACCCTACTCGTCGGCCGAAACGAGGCCGGTCCGGATCGCGTAACGGGTCAGGCCGGCCACCTCGTGGATGCCGAGCCGCTCCATGATCTGGGCGCGATGCGACTCGACGGTCTTGGCACTGATCCCCAGATCGAAGGCAATTTCCTTGGCGCCGCAGCCCCCGGCGATGCGCCGCAGAATCTCGAGCTGGCGAGGCGTCAAGGCTTCGTGAGCCACAATGTCGCCATTCAGACGCGCCACGTAACCGTCGACAACCTGCCGCGAAACGCTTGGTGAAAGCCAGGTCTGACCGCGCATGACGGCGCGCAGGGCAAGCTCGAGTTCGACCGGTGCCGCGTCCTTGATCAGGTAGCCTACGGCCCCCGCTTGCAGCGCCTGCAAGACGTATTCGGCGTCGGCGTGCATCGACAGCACCACCACCCGCACCGCCGGGTACAGGCGGCGCACCTCGGCCGTGGCCAGCAGCCCGTTCATGCCGTTCATGGCGATATCGATCAGCAACACATCAGGTAAATACTCGCCGACGCGGCTAATCGCACCGCCACCATTGTCCGCCTCGCCGACCACCTCGACACCGGCGAAAGCGCAGAGCAAGGAACGGATGCCGGCACGCACGAGACCATGATCGTCGACGAGGACGACGCGAATGCTGTCGCTCACGAGCTCGCCTCGGGAAGAGGAAGCCTGGCGCGAACTTCGCTACCGGTGGGCTGCGAGATCACCGTCAGATCCCCGCCAGCAAGCTCCGCGCGCTCCTGCATCGAGAGCAGGCCAAGACTCTGTCCGCGCGCGGCGTTGGCCAACGCCGCCGCCACGTCGAAGCCCCTGCCATCGTCGCGAACGGAAAGTCTCAGCGCACCATCCGCAAAGCGCAACTCGAAGACTACGGCGGTCGCGCCGGCGTGGCGGACGACGTTGTTCAGTGCCTCCTGTGCGATACGGAAACAGGCGATCGCGGTTTCCTCTCGTAGTTGTGGCGGACACACATCAGCAACCAAGCTCGCCCGGATCCCGGCGTGGCGACAGGTGCTGTCGAGATGCGCGCGTAGTGCCGGCACCAGGCCCAAATCGTCGAGTTGCGGCGGGCGTAGCGCCACCGACAGCGAGCGTACCCGCTGCAAGGTGCGGTCGGCAATCTCGCCCGCCTCGCGGATTCCGTCGTCGTTGCCGCCACTCCAGCGGGTCAGGCCCTGCAGGACGATCTTGATCATCGTCAGGTTCTGTCCGATATCGTCGTGCAAATCGCGCGCGAGACGACGCCGTTCGGCTTCCTGCACACCGATGAGACGTGCCGAGAGCACATGCAGGCGCTCAAGCGTGCCACGCAGGTCGGCTTCGGCGCGCTGGCGCCGGACATCGGCATCAAAGTTGTCGAGCGCGAACGAGATGTCGCTGGCCAGTTCACCAAGCAACTCGATCAAGCCGTGGTCGAAGAAGTCGACCTGTCCGGCGTACAGGCTGAAGGCACCGACCACCTCGCCAGCGCGGCGGATGGGCGATGCCGCCGAGGCCCGAATCCCCGCCGCCCGTGCGCGCTCCTGCCAGGGACGCGTACGTGGGTCGGCCAGGTAATCGTTGCAGATCGCCGTGGCAGCCTCACGCATCGCGGTCCCGACCGGACCATGCCCCTCCTCCTCCTGGCCGTCGATCGAAATGCGCAAGCCGCCAAGATACGCCTTGGCCATGCCGTGCTCGGCGGCGACGCGCAGCCAGCCGTCGGCGTTGAGCAGCCCGATCCAGGCGCCGCTGACACCGCCATGGCGAACGACGATCTCGCAGGCGCGCTCGAGCAGCGCATCGGCCGACTCTGCGTGCATGATCGCCTGATTGGTCTGGGCGAGCGCGTTGTAGAAACCACTCAGCCGGCGCAGGCGCAGCTCGGCGTCCTTGCGATCGCTGATGTCACGGGCAATGCCAAAAACACCACGCACCTTGCCGGCGATCTGCAGACAGCCCTTGGTGGTCAGGAAGGTGCGGGTGAGGTCACCCACGCTGAACACCTCCTCCAGGGTCTCGCTCCTTGCCGTCGCCTCGATCCGCTGGTCGTCGGCACGAAAGCGGGCGGCCATTTCGGCGGGCAGCAGTTCGTCGTCGCGACGCCCGAGGATGTCCTCGCGGGTACGGCCGAACAGTTTCTCGAGGGCGTGGTTGCAAAGCACGTAGCGGCCAGCGCAGTCCTTGGCGAAGATGCAGTCGGTCGAGCCCTCGACCAGCGCCGAGAGCAGGGTCGCGAGTTCGTCTATGCGCTGATCCTGGCGCTCGGCTTCGATGCGCAACAGGGTGTCGTGCTGGTGTCGCTGCAGCGCGAGTTCGATCGCCAGTTGCAGCTCGCGGTCACTGTAGGGTTTGATCAGGTAGGCATACGGCGCCGTGAGGCGGGCGCGCGCGAAGTACTCGTCGTCCGCGTAGGCGGTCAGATAGAGCAGCGGGACACGTTGCTTGTCGAGAATCTCCTGTGCCGCCGCGATGCCGTCGACCTTCCCCGACAGCACGATGTCCATCAACACCAGGTCCGTGCGTTCCCGCGCCGCCAGCTCCACCGCCTCCCTGGCGGTGGCAACCGGCCCGGCGACCTTATAACCCATCGCGGCGAGCCGCAGCGCCAGCGCGCGCGCGACCAGCGGATCGTCCTCGACGACCAGAATGCGTTTGTCACTGGATGCAGTGTTGCTCATCTGAACCCTCCTGCGAAGCGGCAACCTCGACTCGATTACGCCCGCGACTCTTGGCGCGGTACAGCGCGCGGTCGGCGGCTTCGAGGAGTCGCCTCGCCGCGGAATGTTCGTCGAGTGCGGCGACACCGGCACTGAAGCTTACCGTGAAGTCACCGTCCGGCCGGTGGAAAAACAGATCGGCAAACAGGCGGCGGATTTCCTCGAGCACTGCACGCGCTGCCGGACACGGTGTCTCCGGAAAGACCACCGCAAACTCCTCGCCCCCGTAGCGGCCGATCACGTCCACCTGACGCAGACGTTGCTGCAGCAAGCGCGCCAGACTCTTGATGACGATATCACCGACGGCGTGGCCATGGCTGTCGTTGACCGCCTTGAACTCGTCGATGTCGATCATCGCCACCGACAGCGGCTTGCCACCCCGCCGGGCACGTATCACCTCGATTTCGAGTTGCTCCATGAAGCGGGCGTGATTGAGCAGACCGGTAAGACTGTCGCGAGTCATCAGTGACCGTACCCGTCGCGCCCGTTCTATGCGTGCGCCGACGACACGCTGCAGATGCTCGGGGGTGATCGGCTTCTGCAGGAAGTCATCACTGCCGTGTTCGAGGGCCACCAATTGTCGGTCACGGTCGGCCTCAACCGACAGGTAGATGATCGGCACCCCCTGCCAGGTATCGATCTGGCGGATGATCGCCACCAACTCGTCGCCACGACAGCCTGGAAGATACATGTCCATGACGATCAGATCGGGCAGCATCTCCTCCATCCTACCGAGCAAATCCTCCGGGCGGCTGACCAGTTCAGTCATGATGCCGGCGTTCGCCAGCACGGCAACCAGTGCCCTGCCGGTGCTCTGGTCGTCCTCGACAATCAGCACCCGCGCCTGCCGGTGGTCAATCTTGTCGACCAGATCGTCGAGCCGATCGACCAGCACGCCGATATCGAGCGGCTTGGTCAGGTAAGCATCACAACCGCCGCGCAAGGCGTGCAGGCGCGCCTCGATATCGCCGCGCTCGGAAACGACCAGCACCGGCACCGGCACCGGCGCCAGCGTCCGGACCTCCGCCAGCAGCGTCTGATCAAGCAGGCCGCCGGGAAAGGCAAGATCGAAGACCAGGGCGTCGGGACGCGTCTTGCGCAAGGCTTCGATGACCTCGACCGGCGTCTCGAAGAGACGCGCTTCGTAGCCGTATTGATTGAGTTTTTCAACCATCTCCTTGCCGAGCAGGCGATCGTCATTGACGACAAAGATCCGGCGCCTCCTCGGCGCATCCGGCAAGGCCACCACCACTTCCGCAGCCGTCACCTCGGCGACCGTCGGCGTGGCGACACCGACCGTCACCACCAGACTCGCCAGCAGCGCCTTGAGCTGCTCGTTCGCGCGATCACCACGCTCGGCGGGGTTTGCCCGCAGGCGCTGCACCAGCTCCTCGAGCTGGTGGGCCTTGGCCCCCAGCTGGAGTTGGCCAAAGGTTCCCGCCGCGCCGGCAAGACGATGCGCAGCCTCACGCAGCGCGACCAGCGCCGCCTCGTCCCAGTTCTCGGTGACCCCCGCCCACGCCGCTTTGATTTCGCCAACTCGTGCCGGCACCGAGTGCAGGAATTCCTCGCCCAGGTCGGCCAGTTGCGCGGCCAGTTGCGCGGCCAATTGGGCGGCACGGTCGGCACCGTCGACGGGTTCAGTGGGCCGATCACGCATCGCGGCTCTCCCAGAGGCTGCGCACGTCGTCAGCCAGCTTCATCGGGTCGAAAGGCTTGGTGATCACACCGATGGCCCCCTGCGCCTTGAGTGACATCACCTCGCCCGGGTGCGCGCGCGCGGTCAGGAAGATCGCCGGCACGGCAGCGGTTTCCGGCAAGGCGCGCAAGGCACGCAGGGTCGCCGGCCCGTCCATTCCCGGCATCATCACGTCAAGCAGCAGCAGTTCGGGGAGGAACTCGCGCGCGCGCAACAGGGCTTCTTCACCGGATGCAGCGAGCTCGACGGAAAAGCCACCGACGGCTTCGAGCGCCAGCTTCGCCACCGTGCGGATATCGGCTTCGTCTTCGACACAAAGAATGCGTTTCAGCGTACCGCTCATCATTTTTCCCCTGTTTTTCCTGTCGTTCCTGTTGGACTGCGCGCTTCGCCTCGCCACGCGCCCTGGGTGAGTTCACGCACGATCTCCACCAGCCGCTCGTTCGACGTGCGCGACTTGACCAGTCTGGCGACCACCGCATCCTGCGCCTCGAGGCGCGCCTCGGCGTCGCTGGCCGAAAAGATGATGACCTGCGGCTGCGGCGCCAATTCCTGGATCATCGGCAGCAGGCCCAGCCCCGAGCCGTCTGGCAGGCCGAGGTCGAGAATCACCACGTCGAAGGCCCTGCTGGCCAACTCGTCCCTGGCAGTAGACAGCGTTGGCGCGCCGATGATTTCCGCCAGATCGCCGAACTGAACGGCAACGATGCGCGCCAGATCGGCGTCGTCCTCGACGTGCAGGATCCGCGCCCGCTGTGACTTCCGGCCATGCACCGCGCGCTTGACGGCGGCGGCCAGTCGCGGCGGGTCGATCGGCTTGTCCAGCCAGTCGGACACCGCCAGCGGGCCGCCGATAATTGGCGTCGCCACATTCCTCGAACCCGAGACGACCACCACCGGCAGCTCGAAACCGACGTCACTGCTACGCAACTCGCGCAGCAGATCCATGCCGCTGGCGTCGGGCAAGCCCATGTCGAGGGTCATCGCAGCGTACCTGTGCGCTGCCAGGCGCTCCTTGGCAATCGCCGCACTCGCCGCCCAATCGACCCGGTAGCCCGCCTGCGTCAGCAGCGTCGACAGCAGCTGTGCGACATCGAGGTCGTCTTCGCAGACCAGCACCCTGGGCCCGTCGCCCGGCACCTCGTCGACGGGTTTCGCTTCACTCGACAGCGGCCCCCGCTCCACCAACATCTCCGGCAGCTCGAACCAGAAGCAGCACCCTTCGCCGACAACACTCGAAAAGCCAATCTGGCCACCCATCCGCTCGACCAGCGCCCGCGAGATCGAGAGACCGAGACCGCTGCCGCCCTTGTCGCGCGTCGTCGATCCATCGGCCTGCGAAAATTTCTCGAAAATGCGCGCGCGAAACTCCTCGGGGATTCCCGGCCCGCGATCGACGACTTCGATACGCAGGTGCTGGTCACGGCGCAGCAAGGAGACACCCACCGTCTCACCGCGGGGTGAAAACTTGGCCGCGTTCGAGAGCAGGTTGGCGAGTACCTGCAAGAAACGATCCGGGTCGACCCGTGCCCTGGCATCGGGAAGACGTGCAAGGATCTCGAGACGCACGTCATGCTGCACCGCGAAGCCATGATTGGCCTCGACAGCCCGCTCGATCAGCGGCATCAGCGGCTGTATGCCGAGATCGAAGCTGAGCTTACCCGACGCTATTTTCTCCATGTCGAGAATATCGTTGATCAGCGCGACCAGCCGCTCGCAGTTGTTGGCCGCAATACCGATCAGCGATTTCGCGCTATCCGGCAGTTCGCCCCCGACACCGCCCTCGAGCAAGCCCAGCGAACCGCGAATCGAGGTCAAGGGCGTGCGCAGCTCGTGGCTGACCGTCGACACGAACTCGTTCTTCAGTTGTTCGATCTTCTTGCGCTCGGAGATGTCGTAGTTGATGCCGATCATCCGCTGCGCCTGTCCAGCGCCATCGCGCAGGACCAGGCCGTTGGCCTTGATATAACGGAGCTCTTCGCCAAAGCGGCCGTGGACGCGAATGCGAAACTCGATGTCGAACGGCGTCTCGCCACGCACCGCCGCCTGCAACGCGGCGACGGCGAGATCACGATCATCGGGATGAATGGCGTCTTCCCAGACGGCGTAGGCGCCGCTGAAGTCTTCGCGACGAACGCCATAGAGCGCGTACATACGGTCGTCCCAGACCAGGGTGTTGGCCGTGATATCCCAATCCCATACCCCGAACGCGGCCGATTCGGCGGCCAGGTCCAGACGCCGGTTGAGCTCGTGCAGTTGCTCTTCGGCCTGCTTGCGTTCGGTGATGTCACGTACCAGCCCGATGAAACGGCGGCGATCGTTCACCACCACCTCGGTGACCGCCAGCTCCATCGGAAAACAACTGTCGTCGGCGCGCTTGCCGACGACTTCGCGACCGATACCGATGATCTTGCGCACCCCGGTACCACGATAGGCACTGAGGTAACCGTCATGCTCGCCGGCGTACGGTTCAGGCATCAGCATCTTGATGTTGCGGCCAAGCACCTCCTCGGTGCGGTAGCGGAAAAGATTCTCGGCGGCGAGGTTGAAGCTTTCGATCAGCCCCTGCTCGTCGATGGTGATGATCGCATCGAGCGTGTTGTCCAGCACCGCGCGGGTGCGCGCCTCCGATTCGCGCAGCTCGCGCGTCATGCCATCAGCCAGCTTGAGCGCGCGCGCGCGCGATCCGGCAAAGGCCTGCAGCAGGGCGAACAAGAGGACGCTGATCAGCGCACCGCCGGTCAACACGGTGACAGCGGTGCGCTTGACGGCCACCGCCGGATCGACCGCCTCGGTGCGTAGCCGCCACTCCCGGCCGCCGAACGCGAGGCGCGTTTCTCTGGCGTAGGCCGACGACGAGAGCGCTGCATCCGCCGGCGTCAGATGCAGCAGAGACAGCGCCTCGACACCAGCGCTGCCTGCCCGGCCGACGTCGACCACCGTCAGGTCAAAACTGTCCGCCTCACGCCCGTACACCCCGCGCGCCAGATCCTCCATCCGGAACGCCGCGTAAACCACGCCGGCGAAAGCTTCCCGCCGTTGCTCCACCGTCGCAATCGATGCGCCGTTGCGATACAGCGGCAACATCAACAGGAAGCTGGCCTGACTTCCTGTCTCCTGGACCAGTTTTACCGGCGCGGTTGCAGCGGGCGCACCGCTCGCGCGCGCATGCTCGGCAGCGAGCCGGCGTTCATCCTCGCTGAACAGGTCGAAGCCGAACGCCGCTTCGTTGCCTTTCATTGGTTCCGTATATTCAGTGACCAGGTACTCTGGCCGCTCGTCAGGCGGACGAATGGAGAATGCTGGATATCCTTGCGGTTCGAGTCGACGATCCGAACGGACAGCATCGATATAGGCGGCGCGCCGCGAGGCAGGCACGCGGCGCGCGAAACCGATGACCTGGACGCCAGGCAAACGCACCTCGAGATCAAGGCGCTGGATATAGCGTTGGAACTCGTCGCGATCTACCTCGGTCGATCCCGCGAAAAATCCCTGCAGGCCGCGCAGGACGCCTTCGTAGGCATCCAGTCGCTCCTTGAGTTGCAGGAAACGTCCCGCAGCGGCCCTGTCGAAAGCGTGACGTGCCTCGCCTTCGGCGATGCCGGCAGCCCATTGGCCCGCCCAGAGGGTCAACGCCAGGCCACCGATCAGCGAAAAAAGTGCGCTGCGCTGAATGCCGAACGGAGTCATCACTGGTCGCCACCCTCCACCACGTCGCTTGCCGACCCCCGCGCGTTGTCGCCACCTGATCGGCGCGGGTCACCCTCCGGGCGAAGGATGGGGGAATCGGAACATCAGTGGCCTTGTCATGAGTATAGGTTCTGCTGTGAACCACGGTCAATCAAGCATTTGGGGGAGCACGCTCCGGAAATGAGCCCTCACCGCTTTTCCCTTGCAGCCCTGGCGCGCGCGTCGCCGAATCACCGGCGCCTTGTTCGAATGCAGTGTTTCGCGCACACTGGCCGCCCACCCGCAAGAGAGCCCGTACATGGCACTGAAAGCCACCATCTTCAAAGCTGAACTCACCGTGTCGGATACCGATCGCGGCTATTACGCCACGCACGCGCTGACCATCGCCCGCCACCCCTCGGAGACCGACGAGCGGATGATGGTGCGCTTGCTGGCCTTTGCGCTACATGCCAGCGACACCCTGCAGTTCACCAAAGGACTGTCCACCGAGGATGAACCCGATCTCTGGCAAAAATCCTTGACTGATGAAATCGAGCTATGGATCGACGTCGGCCTGCCGGATGAAAAGCATCTGCGCAAAGCCTGTGGTCGCGCACGGCAAGTGGTTGTCTACGCCTACGGTGGCAGCAAGGCGAGCCTCTGGTGGGAACGAGTGGCCGACGCACTTGGCCGTTTCGACAACCTGAGCATCTTCACCCTACCGCGCGAAACAAGCGTCGCGCTGGCCGCGCTGACCCAGCGCGGAATGACTATCGCCTGCATGATCACCGATGGCAGTGCCTGGCTGAGCGATGCCACAGAGAATATTCTGGTCGAGCCGGCGGCGTCGATGACTGCCCACGTCCGCGGCCAATAGTACGCGCCTGGTGACCCGACCGGTGCGCGACCGGCTCGGACGGGCGGCTAGCGCTCGCTCACTACGGCCTCGATTTCAGCGACCGGCAGGTCGAAAAAGCGGGCAATTTCGTCGCTGCGCTGCCCCAGCGCCAGACGCTCGCGCACCTCCGCTTGCCAGCCTTCGAGCCCGAGACTCAGCGAGCGACCGGCCTGCTCGCCAGCCCGCGTCTCACCACCGAGTCCGGCGTACTTGTTGGCGTAGCCACGCGGGGTGATCATCAGGCCGTCTTGCACGAAGGTACTGCTGTTACCGATCAGGACGGTGGTCAACATGCCGATCTCGCATTCGGCCATTTGCGCCAGGGTGGTCAGCTGGATCGCCTGCTTCTTGCGGTACGCCGACTTGACCACCGCCACCGGCGTCTCCGGTGCGCGATGGCGCAGCAGGATGCGCTGCGCCTCGACGATCTGGCCGGTGCGCCGGCCGCTCTTCGGGTTGTACAGGGCGACCACGAAATCGGCGTGCGCCGCGGCGTTCAGCCGGCGGGCGATGACCGGCCACGGCGTCAGCAGGTCGGAGAGCGAGATCGAGCAGAAGTCGTGCGTCAGCGGCGCGCCGACCAGCGCCGCGCATGCCGACAGCGCCGTGGCGCCGGGAACGACCTCGACCTCGATTCCCGAACCGGGGCGCCAACCCGCTTGCAGCAGGACTTCGTAGGTCGGACCGGCCATCCCGTAGACACCGATGTCGCCGGACGAAATGACCGCCGCGATCTTGCCCTGGCGGGCATGCTCCCAGGCTTCGTTGCAACGATCGAGCTCTTCGGTCATACCCTTGCGGATGACCAGCTTGCCGTCGAGCAGGTCTTTCACCAGCTTGATGTAGGTGGCGTAGCCGATGACCACGTCGGCCTCGGCGATTGCCGCGCGTGCGCGCAAGCTCATGTGTTCCGGCGCCCCCGGGCCGAAGCCGACGAGGATGATTTTTCCTGTTTTCTGGATCGGGTCAGTGGCGTTCATTGGCGCTCATCGGTGCTCATTTGTGCTCGTTGGTGAATTCGGGCAATGGAGATAGTGGCGTTGCGGCCATCCGGGCCGCGCAGCTTGTGTTTTTCGACAATCAGATCGGCCTTGTCGGCGCCGGCGGCAAGCAGCGCCGCCGCTTCGGAAACCGACGCAGAACCGGTGTGCCGGCGTACCGTTTCCGAGGGATTGGGAACGTCAACGGCAGCGAGCTCGGCCGCCGCGTAAAAGTGGATACACCAGGCCCGTTCCCTGGCCACCTGCAGCAGGCCCGCTTCGTCGGCCTTGAGGTCGATGCTGGCCACCGCACGGACGTCCGACGGCTGCCCGCCGCAGGCCGCCAGCGCCTCGCTGATGGCCTGGTTGATGGTCGCCGCCGGCGTGCCGCGATCGCAGCCGAGACCCAGTGCAAGCGCAAACTGCCGCGGGTTTTCCGCGCCAGGAGCGCCGTTCAACGCGCCTCCCCCGGCCGGTAGACGATCACCTTGCCGGCCAGCTGCGCCGCATAGTCGGCCGGCATTGCACGCTGGCTGATCCAGAGCAGCGCAGCGAAGCGCTGGGGATCGACGTCTTCGAGGCGGGAAAAGCGTTGCAGCGTCGCGGGTAGCGGGCCACTGCGACCATTGGCGTGCCCCGTCCACCAGTCGCCGCGGCCGTCTTCCTGGACCACAGCCACCGGCTCGTCGTTGACCACCGCGGCGCTGACGCGAACGATTTCGGCGTGCGTCGCCTCGATCGTCCAGCCGAGTTCGCGACCGAGGAGGTCGACGGCCAGCGTCTGGCGAGCGTCCGAGGCGGTGGTCAGCACGGCCGTCGCTCCCAGCGCGGTGGCCAGCTGGCCAGCCAGGGCGTTGGCGCCGCCGACATGCCCCGAGAGCACCGGGATGGCAAAGCGGCCGGCCTCATCCACCACCACCACCGCCGGGTCGCTTTCCTTGTCGCCCAGATGCGGCGCGATCAGGCGGACGACTGCACCCAGCGAGACGATGGCGACGATGCCGTCGAAGGCGGCGAACAGCGCCGGCACCTGCTCGCCGACCTTGCCGCTGTAACACTGCACGACCGCCGGCGCCGCGGCTTCAGCCTCGGCGCGAAACTTTTCCGGGGCGAACAGCGAGGCACCGGGCAGCGCGGCGACCACCTTGCCAGCCAGGGCAATGCCGTGCCGGGTGATGGCGACGACAGCGATCTTCATGCGGCCTCGGCTGCCGGCGCCGCTGCCAGTGCTTCCTTGCGCGTGCGGCAACCGCGACGCAATTCGCCGCGCACACGCTTCGGGTTATGGACCAGCATCAGGGACAGGTAATTGGCTTTTTCGCCTTTCAGGCTGGCCACGTCGCGAACCACGCGCTCGTCCGGCGCGCCGACCTTCTCGACAAAACAGGTGCTGTCGAGCAGGCCACGCCGCTCCAGCAGCTCGATGACTTCGTCCAGCAGCGGCTTGACCTTGAGCAGGACGACGGTATCGAACTCGTCGAGCAGGTGATCGATGACGCCGACGCCGTAGGCCGCCGGAATCACCGCCAGCGTTTCATCTTCCTCGGCCAGCGTGCTGCCGGTGGTCGCCGCGGCAGCGGCGAACGAACTGACGCCGGCGATCGTCTCGACGACCACCTCAGGTGCCAGTCCGCGGACGACGCGGGCCAGGTGACCAAAGGTGGAAAAGGTCGACGCGTCGCCTTCGACCAGGAACACCAGGTCGCGGCCTTCGGCGAGCAGCTCGACCGTGCGCAGGGCGGCGCGCGCCCACGCCTTGCCGAGAATCTCGGCGTCGCGGCTCATCGGGAAGACCAGTTGCTCGGCGTCGTCGGGCACGGCGATGCCGCCGCGCGTGACGATGGCCAGTGCGTACGAGTCGTCCTCGGCCTTTTTCACCGGGTACAGCCAGCGCGCACCAGACTGCAGAACCGCCCAGGCGCGGCGAGTGATCAGTTCGGGGTCGCCGGGGCCGAGTGAAGCGCCGATCAGTTTTCCATAGCAGGTCATTGTTCTTCCTTTCTTGCGGTGAGGATCCACACCGGGTTCTGGGCGGCCAGCCGGTGCATGTCGAGAATCGGCTGGCTGCGACTGGCCTGCAGCTGTACCAGCTCCCACGGCACGGCAGCGGCAGCCAGCGCGTGGGTGGCGGTAGCCAGGTTTTCGAGGGTGACGAAGTTCATCACCAGGCGGCCACCCGGCTTCAGGCGGCCAAGAATGCGTTCGATCAGTTCGGCGAGTTCGCCGCCGGAGCCACCAATGAATACCGCATCGGGGTCGGGCCAGGTATCGAGGAGAGCTGGCGCCCGGCCTTCGACCAGCGTGTAGTTGCTGGCCCGGAAGCGGACGGCGTTGGCCCGCGCATTGCTGGCGTCACCGGCGTTCTTTTCGATTGCCCAGACGTGCCCCAGGGGCACCAGGGCCGCCGCTTCCAGCCCGACCGCTCCGGAACCGGCGCCGATATCCCAGACCACCGCGTCGGCCGCCAAATGCAGCTTGGCCAGCGACAGGACGCGCGCCTCCTGCTTGGTGATCAGGCCTTTTTCCGGCGCCCGCTGCAGGTACGCGTGGTCTTCGCGACCGAGGGCTGCCGACCCGCCCGGCAGCACCCTTTCGACCAGCAGCACGTTCGGCTCCGGAAACTCGCGCTCGGCAACCTCCGCGAGTGGCAGATCGGGAAACAGCTGCTCGTCCGGCAACAGCAGGCGGCAAGCCACCGACAGTCTGAGATCCGCACCGTAGCCGGCGGTGAGCAGCGCGCGCGCCAGCCGCGCCGGGGTGTTCTCCGAACCGGTGAACACCGCCACCAGCGGCTGCAGGGCGATTGCCCGCAGTACGCGGTAGAGGCCATGCGCGGGCGACGCGCCAAGCCACCACTCGCCGGCGTCGGCACCGTGACACGAGGCAATGCGCAGGTTTTGCCAGGGCTTGCCGAGGCGCGCACAAAGCAGTTGAACGGTGGACGGCGCCGGCAGAACCTCGATCTGCGCGGCGCCAAGCTTGCCGATGAGCAGCGGCGCGATGCCGTGACAGAGCGGGTCACCGGTGGCCAGAACGGCGACCGATCGGCCATCCGCGCGCGCCGCCGCGATCCATTGCGGCACCTGCTTGATCGCCGCGTCCATGTCCTGCAGCTGGCAGTCCGTCGGCAGCTGCGCGCGCACCAGGTCAAGGGTGCGCGCGGCACCGATCACCAGGTCGGCGGCGAGCAGCCGCTGGCGCGCGCGGTCCGCCAGGCCGGCCCAGCCGTCGTCGAGAATGCCGATCACGGCACACGGTTCACAGGGCTTCATTTTCCTCCACACGAACGATGAAACGGCCTTCGAAGTCGCAGACCAGCACGGTCAAGCGATAGCTACCGGGGTAGCAGGCCTTGAGACTGCGGATGGCGCGCATCGCCAGCGCCCGATGGAAGGCTTCACCGAGTCCCAGCGTGGCCAGGCGTTCGGCGGCGAAACGACCGGTTTCGGCGTTGCGGATGGCCTCGACCAAGTCTGCTGGCGCGCCAACCTCCTGTGCCGCCTCAGCGAGTACGTCGCGGTCGATCTCGGCCTTCCAGGCGTGCGTCACCGCCAGGCCCTGGCACATCTTGGTCAGCTTGCCGACCATCGCGCCGACCAAGACGTGCTGCATGTCCTGCTTGACTGCGGCCAGAAATGCCGCCTTGACGAAGTCGCCCATCTGCACGAAGCAGCTTTCGTCGAGTTCGCCCAACTGGCGCATGGCGAACTTCTCGCTGCGCCCGCCGGTGGTGAACACGACGCTGCGCTGGCCCTGCCTGGCCGCCACCTCGACCCCCTGGACGACACTGGCGCGAAAGGCGGCGGTCGAGTACGGACGGACGATGCCAGTGGTACCGAGGATCGAAATGCCCCCAAGAATTCCCAGACGCGCGTTGAGCGTCTTTTTGGCCATCTCCTCGCCGCCCGGGACCGAGATGGTCACCCGCAGCCCGTCGTGCTCAAGCAGTTCGCCAGCGACCGCCCGCACGTTGTCGCGAATATTGCGCTGCGGCACCGGGTTGATCGCCGGCCCGCCCAGGGTCAGACCGAGCCCCTCGCGGGTGACCGTGCCGACCCCGGGACCGCCACACAGCTCGATCTCGCCGGCACGCTGCGGCAAGCGCTGCACAGCGGCGGTCAGATGCGCGCCGTGCGTGACATCGGGATCGTCACCGGCATCCTTGACAATGGCGGCGCAGGCGCGGCGCAGCAGGCCTTCGCCGACAACGCTGGCATCGATCACGGCGAAGCTCACCTGCTGGCCATTGGCCAGCCGACACAGGACGTGCTCGGGCACCTGCCCGCTCAGCAGGCCGAGCGTCGCCGCGCGTGCTGCTGCTGCCGAGCAGGCGCCGGTGCTGAAACCGGTGCGGTTGCCACGCTGCCGACGCGTCGCCGACTTGCGCAGCTTGGGCGGCGCAAGCGCTTCAGCGGTGTCGCTCATGCCAGGCGTTGCTGTTCGTTTTCGGCGAAGGAAAGTAGCGCGTGAATGGCCGCGACGACCAGCGTCGAGCCGCCCTTGCGGCCGCGGATGGCCACCCAGGGGACGTCGCCAACGCTCATCAACAGATCCTTCGACTCGGCTGCCGAGACAAAACCAACCGGCATGCCGATCACCAGTGCCGGACGGACACCCTCCTGACGAATCAGGCGCACCACTTCGATCAGCGCCGTCGGCGCATTGCCGATGCCGACGATGGCGCCGTCGAGCTGACCCTGGCGATGTGCCTTGCGCATCGCCTGCACGGCCCGCGTCGTATTCTCGGCGTGCGCCCGCTCGATGACGTCCGGATCGGAGATGTAGTGCCGCGTGTGCAGCGCGAAATGCTGCAGACGCGGCCTGGACAAGCCGGTACAGATCATCTCGACGTCGGTGACGATCGGCGTGCCGCTCTTGAGCACCGCGGCGAGACCAGCGGCTATCGCCTGCGGGTGAAAGACGGTCAGGCCATTGAACTCGAAATCGGCATTGGCGTGGATCATCCGTCGCACCAGCGGCCACTGTTCGGCGGTGTAATCGTGCGCCCCGACTTCGGCGTCGATGATGGCGAAAGAACCGTGCTCGATGGCGCGGCCGCTGGCGGTCAGTTGCTCGGTAACGTTGTGGGCGGTCATGGCGGCTCAGATATGGGCGTGCTGATGGTCGTCCTGGCCGACGTCATGCGCATGGGCGTGAACGCTAGCGATCGTGACGGTATGGCTGTGGTCGTGCAGGTGCTCGGCCTCGGCTGCCTGGCGATACTTGCAGCCATCGCATTCAAGCAGTGCCCCGCTGGGCAGGTCGCGGCCGGCGACGCGCGCATCGAGCAGGTCGAAGATGCCCTGATCGAAACCGAAGTAGCTGCCGGCCGCAAAAGCGATCTGTGGGTACTGCTTCTGCAGCCGTTCGACCTGCGCCTTGATGCGCTGGATCAGGACGCCGTTGAACAGATAGACCGGCACGATGCAGAGCTGCGTCATGCCCAGCCGTACCTGCCGCTGAACGACGGTTTCCAGGCGTGGCCAGGTGACGCCGGTAAACGCCAGTTCGACCAGTTCGTGCTCGTGGGCCTCGAACAGCCAGCGCGTCAGCTTGGCCAGTTCGCCGTTGGCACCGGCATCGGAGGAACCGCGGCCAAGCAGGATCACCCCGGTGGTTTGCGGGTCCGGCATGGCCAGCGATTTCATCAATTGCGCGAGCTGACCCTGCAGCACGGCAAACACCTCGCGCCCCATGCCGAGATGACGGGCGCAGTGAAAACTGACCTCCGGATGAGCGGTACGAGCGGCGTCCATGGCCGCTGGCAACTCCATCTTGACGTGGCCGGCGGCGTTGAGGATCAAGGGAATGACCAGCACCCGGCGGGCACCCCTTGCCGCCCGCTGCAGACCCTCGGCGAGCAGCACGTCAGCGTGCTCGATGAAGCACACCTCGATCCGCCAGGCGGGATGACGCTGCCGCCACTCGACAGCGAAGCGGCGGATCTCGTCGTTGCCCTCGGGGTGGCGGGAGCCGTGCGCGGCAAGCAGCAATGTGGTCGAACTATCCATCTCGTTTTACTCCGATGCCCGGCGAAAGCGGTGCGTGAAAGTTGCGTCGTAGAGTTTCGATTTCTTCAGTTGTGGCCAGTGCCGTGCGCCGAGCGCCGGACTGGCGATGATCATCGCCTGGCTGGCAATCTTTTCCGCGCGACACTTGTCGCGGATGTCGGCGAGCGTCCCGCGGATGATCTTTTCCTCACCCGGCCAGCTCGCCTTGTGGACCACCAGGATCGCGGCGTCGTCGCGCCAGCCGGCCGCGCGCAAGTCCTCGACCACCTGCTGCAGCAGGGTGATCGAGAGAAACACACACAGCGTGCAGTGGTGCTGCGCCAGTTCCTGCAGCGATTCGCCTTCCGGCATCGGCGTGCGGCCGGCAACGCGGGTCAGGATCACCGTCTGGGTGACCTCGGGCAAGGTCAGCGTCTCGACGGCGGCGGCCGCCGCGGCCATCGCCGACGAGACGCCCGGCACCACGCCGACCTCGATACCAGCGGCATCAAGCGGCTGCGTCACCTCGATCAGCGCACCGTACAGTGCCGGGTCACCGGTCTGCAGACGAATGACGATGGCTTTGGTCTGCGCCTGCTCGATCAGCCAGGTGGTGATTTCCGCCAGCGCCATGTCCTTGGAATCGGCGATCGCACAGCCCGCCGGCGCCCAGCGCATGGCGGCCTCCGAGACCAGCGACCCGGCGAAAAGAATCGCCCCGGCGCGGGCGATCAGATCGCGGCCCTTGACCGTGATCAGATCGGGGTCGCCCGGACCCGCGCCAACGAACCACACCTTGCCCATCTTCAGTTCGCCAGCTTGAGCGACTGGATGTTGAAGCAGGCGGCGATCAGGCGCTTATTCTCGTGGCGCTTGAGAAGGCGAACGACAGCCAGCGTAAACAAGGGCTCGCAGATGACGATCAGCAGGTAGGAGCTGGCAAACGACGCCCAGGCGGCCAGCGGCGTCGCCACCTCGGCGGCGAGCAGCCAGAAACCGACCATCGCGGTGACGCCGGAGTAGTACATGGCATCAAGCTTGACGATCGACCCCCAGCTGACGACGCGGCCGGCCATGGCCGCACGCAGCTGGCGACCAACGCTGTAGTGGACGGCGATCAGGGGCACGATCAGCGACAGCGAGTTGACCGCCAGCTGCGGCAGATCCACGGGTTCGAAGAGCAGGCCCTGGAGCAACAGCCCGGCGGCAAAGCCAAGTAGCGTCGGCAGAAAACCGAGTGTCAGGTAGATGGCCATGGCGCCGACGAAGTGCAATTCCGAGGGACCCACATTGACGTGCAAGCTCTGCATGAACAGTGAGAAGAACAATGCCGCGAGCCCTGTCCGGACGATGTCCGCGGGTCGTTTGAGCAGATCCCTGGCGTAGTAGGCGACGACGCCGGCGGCGACGACGTTGGCCAGCGCGACTTTGGCTGGGGCGATGATTCCGGGTTCAATATGCATGGTGATTTCCTTTCTTTCAGCTGGAAAATGAAGAAGGTGCTGGCGCAAACAGACGTGCCACCGCCTCCGGATTGGACGGAAAATAGAGATGCAGGTACGAGGCGTGCAGACGCCCGACGCGATAGACGGCCTCGCCGCGCCGCCCCGGACGCGCGCCTTCGCTGGTAGTAGTCGGCAACAGCGGCGTTTCCATCCGGGAATAGTGAAAGGTATGCCCGCGCAACTCGCCCTCGGGCAGCACGACGCGGTGCAGGCCGAGGTTGGCGAGCCGGCCGAGCATCGTCGCCTGCCCGGGCAGCAGGCCGACCATCTCGGCGACATTACCCTCAGTATCGGCAAGCGATTCGAGTAGATAGAGCATGCCACCGCACTCGCCAACAAGGGGCTTGCCGGCGGCATGGTGGGCGCGGATGGCGGCGCGCAGGGGCGCATTGGCGGCCAGCGCCGCGAGGTGAAGTTCGGGATAGCCGCCGGGCAGGTAGAGCGCATCGGCCTCGGGCAGCGCAGGATCACGCAAGGGCGAGAAGAACGTCAGCTCGGCGCCCAAGGCGCGCAGCAGGTCCAGATTGGCCCGGTAGAGAAAGGCGAAGGCGCCATCGCGCGCCACGGCGATGCGCACGCCGAGCAGCGCTGGCGGCGCGTCGGCCGGCTGCGCCGCTGGCGCGGTGAAAGGCACCGGCGCTGGCAAGGCTTCCTGAAACCCCGTGAGCGCGGCGGCGGCGCGGGCGATGCGGGCGTCCAGATCGGCCACTTCGGCCGCCTGCACCAGGCCGAGATGGCGCTCCGGCAGGGCGATGTCGGCGTCGCGCGGCAACCAACCGAAGGAAAGCAGCCCCGTCGGCAGGCTCTCGGCGAGCATCTCGTAATGGCGTTCGCCAGCGACCCGGTTGGCGAAGACACCGGCAAAGGGCAAGCCCGGCCGGTAGCTGGCCAGACCATGGGCCAGCGCACCAAAGGTCTGGGCCATGGCACTGCCGTCGATCACCGCCAGCACCGGAATGCCGAACAGCGCGGCCAGATCGGCGCTCGAACGGTCGCCGTCGAACAACCCCATGACCCCTTCGACCAGGATCAGGTCGGCTTCGGCGGCCGCCTCATAGAGAAGTTCACGGCAGTGATCCTCACCGCCCATCCACAGGTCGAGCTGATAGACCGGCGCGCCTGACGCGCGCTCGAGGATCATTGGGTCGAGGAAATCGGGGCCGGTCTTGAAGATGCGCACCTTGCGCCCCAGCCCGCGATGACGGGCGGCGAGCGCCGCGGTGACCGTCGTCTTGCCCTGGCCGGAGGCGGGTGCAGCAATGAACAGTGCCGAACAGGCGCGCACCGTGCTCACCGCGGCGCTCACAGATCGACCCCCTTTTGCGCGCGGATGCCGGCGCGAAAGGCGTGCTTGACGTCGCGCAGCTCGCTGACCGTATCGGCCGCTTCACAGAGCGCTTCGGGCGCGCCGCGGCCGGTGATCACCACGTGCTGCATCGCCGGGCGAGCGGCGAGATCGGCAAGTACGATTGGCAGGTCCAACCAGCCGTTCTTGAATGCGTAGGTTAGCTCGTCAAGCACGATCAACCCCAGCGACGGGTCGCTGAGCATTTCGCGCGCGACGGCCCAGGCACGCCGGGCCGTTTCCCGATCGCGCTCGAGGTTTTGCGTTTCCCAGGTAAAACCTTCGCCCAGCACGTGCCAGACGACGTTTGGCTGAGCACGGAAGAAGGCTTCTTCCCCGGTATCCGAGCGCCCCTTGATGAACTGCGCGACACCCACCCGCAGGCCGTGACCGAGGGCGCGGGCGAGCATGCCAAAAGCCGAGCTCGACTTGCCCTTGCCGTTGCCGGTAAGGACCAGCAACAGGCCTTTGTCCCGATCGGCACGAGCAATGGCCGCATCGACGACCGCTTTCTTGCGCTGCATGCGGGTGCGATGGCCTTGCTCGCGATCGCCGGCGCTCACGCCCGCCCCCGATCGATCGCGTCACTGCCGATGGCGGGGTAAGCGCCGGCAGCGCTGGAGGGAGAGTTGCCGGGATCACGCGCCGGGCCGCGCGGGCTATGCCCGGCGTCGCACGGCGTCAGGGCATAAGGGCAGGACGAGCGGGCGAGCCGCGCGCCGGCCTGCGCCGGTAGGGATAGTGCACGCACCTTGTTCTCCTCTGCGCACACCCGCGCGCAAGCCGAACTAAAAACGACACGAGGAGGAGGAGGCACCGGGAAAGCGGCCGAAAGCCAGTTTACCGAGACATCGCCCTCCGCGATGCCGATCTGTATGCGTCAGGCAGGTCTCCGGGCTCACGAGCGGGGCAATCCCTGGACCTGCGCCTTCCCATGCGATTGCACAGTGGCGTGTTGCAGATCCTTGCTCTCGTTTACCGTTGCGGGGGCAGCGCCGGGATAGTCACGACCTGTGGAACAAGGCCTGATGCACCGGCTTCCCATTTCGTCCCGCGAGCGAACACCCTCGGGACACCTGAAGCATCGGCATCTTTTACTCGACGCGGGAGAGGACTGTCAAGCGCTTTGGCGCACAGCTCCCGCAAGTGCCTGGGAGGCGCGGAGGGGATCGCCCAAAGCCAGGCGCCAGGGGCACCGCCCCGCCAACTCCGGGCAACGCGAAAACCCGTCTACAGGCACCAATCCGTGCTTGCCGCCAGGGCTGCGCCAGGCGGAAAGCGGGCGACCAGGTGAGCGTTATAGATCAGCTCTGCCATTTCGAGGCAGTGCGCACTACCGGCGGCGAGCAGGTCGGCGTAGATCAGCGCCGGCGGCACCGTTGCGGCAGGCTCATCGGCGTCCAGGGACTGGCCCCAGAAAGGTTTGCGCAGTTCGACCAGATGCTCGTAGGCGGCCGGGGTTGCCGCCTCGAGTTGCTGCTGGTCAATCAGCCGCGCGGGCAATTTATCACCGTAGAGGGTCAGCACGCCCGGCGTCAGTTCGTGTGGAGAATGCTCGCCAACCAGCAGGGTGGCTGCCGCCTCACCACCCCAGCGGGTGTGCGCCGGGTTGAGCTGCCACTGGCGCCAAGCATCGAACTGCGGCGTCAGATAGCGACCGGCCAGCGTCTTCCCGCGCAGACCAAGAGCATAAGCCTGGGCCCACTCGTCGAGCAGCCGTTTGCTGCTGTTCAGACGCCGCCGTTGCTCGCTGACGATCAAGGCACCGTGCTGCTGCAGATCGGCGATCACCGCCGGCATGGCACCGAGGGCGATCCCCGCCGCCGCCGCGATCGCTCGGTAAGGCGCCGCGGCCAGGTCAGGATCGCAGATCAGCGCGAAGAGGACCTTGAGCCGGGTTGCGCTGAAGCCACTGCTCGCCCGTAGCGCACGCTGCTTCGCATGCAGCTTGCGCCCGCTGACGAAGACGAAGAAGCCGCCGGCCTCGAGATAGGCGTTGCCAGCGGTATCGGCGAATTGTTGTTGCTGTTCTCGCAGTTGATCCGCCAGCGACGTGCTCACGTAGTCGGTGACCAGCAACGGCGGCGGTTCGCCAAGGTCCACCGAGTGCCGCAACTGCGTCAGCACGGCCCCGAGAGAGCTCGGCGCCAGCCAGCGCTGGAGCGCTGCGGAATAGTCAAGCTGGTGGCCATCCTTGCTCAGGCGCAAGTGTGCGGCGGGCCGGCGCCGGGCGGTGCCTTCGGGTTCGCCCTGCACGCTGACCATCAGTCCATGCCCGCGCAGTGCCTGCGCCACCCTTTCGAGAAGGGTCCCCGGCTCTTCCTCGCCCATCGCCGCCCACCGTTATGGTCGTGAACAATCGAGAATTATGAACGCAGATCGGCCGTTGTTCCATTCTTTGCTGCCTTCACGACGCTGTCAGTCACGAAGAAGGGGTCGCAATCGGCGGCTAACCGGCCGCTGGCAAGCTGCCGAGCACGGGACTACGCGCCAGCGTGGCGCGGACCCACAGGCAGCGAGCGTGCCGGGTGTCGATCGAGCAGCGGCAGCTCGCGCCCTGCCTGCCAGAGCCTTTGCAAGGGAGCAAGGACCAGCTTGCGCCAGGGGTCGGGGGCCTTCTCGAACCTGACCCGGCCGCTGCCGATGGCTTCCAGCAAGGCCAGACCGTGACCGCGAACGAGATGACTATCGCCGGCTGCCAGAAGGAAATCGCCGGCTTCGCCTTCGACCGTCAGCCAGACCCGACCCGCGGTGCAGATGATGCGCACACCGCTGGCAGACGCCAGCCGGATCGGTGCGTTATGGGCAAGACATAGTTCGCTGTTGTACAAATCGAAGTCCATGGCGGTATCTCCTGTTGCGGGTGTTGACGTAGAACAGTGTAGAACGTCCGCCGCTGATGATACAGTCACACCTGGACAGAATTGTGACCAGCACAATTTGTAACGGCAACAACTGTACCTGTCACGACCAGCGGCAACTGTATTGGTGGAGAAAATGGAAAACGAACTCTTGCGTTACGAACGGCTGGCGGAGGATCTCGGCAGCATCATCGCCGCCGGCAATCTGCGACCGGGCGAACGGCTACCGTCGGTGCGGCGGCTTTCGCGCGAGCGGCGGCTTTCGGTTTCGACCGTCCTGCAGGCGCTGCACCAGCTCGAAGACCAGGGGCTGGTCGAGGCACGCCCGCAATCCGGCTATTTCGTTCGCCATGCACCAGCGCCTCGGGCGCAACCCAGCGTTCGCTCGACCCCCGACGAAGCGGTGCCGGTGGATGTCAGCCAACGCCTGATGCGCGTCCTGCAGACCGGTATCAAGCCCGGCGTGGCGCCGCTGGGCGCCGCCCTGCCCTCGTCCACCCTGCTGCCACTGGCCGCCCTGCAGCGGCTTTACGGTGGCGTCGTGCGACGCCATCCCCGGCTGCTCGAAGGCGGCAGCCACATCAACATGGACGAACCGGCGCTGGTCCATCAGCTGCTCCTGCGCTCCCTCGGCTGGGCCGGGCCGCTGGCCGCGAACGAGTTCATCATCACCAACTCCTGCACCGAGGCCCTCGGCCTGTGCCTGCGCGCGGTGACCAGCCCCGGCGACACGGTGGCCGTCGAATCGCCGGCCTACTACCTGATGCTTCAGCTACTCGAGACGCTGGGCCTGAAAGCGCTGGAAATCCCGACCGATCCGTGCACCGGCATCTCCATCGAGGCCTTCGACCTGGCCACGCGGACGGGCCAGGTCGCGGCCTGCCTGCTGGTGCCCAACGCCAGCAACCCGCTGGGCAGCATCATGCCCGACGAGCACAAGCGCCGACTCGCCAATCTGGCGGCCGAGCGCGGCGTGGCGGTGATCGAGGACGACATCTACGGCGACCTCTACTTCGGCAACACGCCACCGAGACCGATCAAGGCTTTCGACAGGACGGGCAACGTCATGCTCTGCTCATCCTTTTCCAAGTGCCTGTCGCCAGCCCTGCGCATCGGCTTCGTCGCCGCCGGCCGCTACCGGCGGCAAGTCGCCCTGCACAAGACGGTCAGCAGCGGCGGCACCAATCCGATCACCCAGCACGTCCTGGCGGAGTACCTCGAATCGGGGTCCTACGACCGCCACATGCGCGGCCTGCGGCGGATCTATGAACGCCAGGTCGACGCCATGCGGGCCGCGGTCGCCCGGCACTTCCCGCCCGCAACACGGATCACTCAGCCACAGGGCGGCTTCGTCCTGTGGCTCGAACTGCCGGACGACGTCGATACCACCGCGCTATACGACCGGGCGATCGCCGCCGGTGTCGCGTATGTGCCGGGTGAGCTCTTCTCGGCCAGCGGCATGTATCGCAACTGCCTGCGGCTCAACTGCGGCAACCCGCACACGCCCGAGATCGAGGACGCGGTTCGCCGCCTCGGCGCCCTGATGACGCAGTGAGCTCGGCAAGCCTCGCGCCCTACCGTCACTGGTCCAGCGGCACCGCCGTGAACGCTGCGCTCGCTTCGAGCCTCGCCGCCAGCGCTTCGAGCGCCGGATATTGGCCCCTTGGCCACTCATCCGGCTGGATGGTGCGCACGAAGCCGATACCGGCTACCGTCGTAACGTCAGCCTGCGTCAAGCGACCGCCGTGCAGGAAGCCGCCCGTTCCCGAGACGCCGGCCATGCGTTCTTCGAGCATGGCAAAGGCCTGCCGCATCTGGCCACGCAAGCGGCTGCTCCAGTCGGGCCATTGCAGCTCGGCGGGACGCTTGCG
Source organism: Accumulibacter sp. (assembly GCF_032229525.1). Classification (GTDB taxonomy): domain Bacteria; phylum Pseudomonadota; class Gammaproteobacteria; order Burkholderiales; family Rhodocyclaceae; genus Accumulibacter. The sequence goes on from NZ_JAVTWB010000145.1 coordinate 44,908, forward strand.
CTCGTATTCCATGGCCACCGATTTCTCGGTGGCGACGATGGCCAGGGCCATCAGTTGCTGCACCTGCCGCCGCTGCGGACCGGAGCGCGGAATCAGCGGCGAAAGACCGCGCTCGGCAGCGAGTTCATCGAGGTAGTCGAGCACATACGCACTCTCGTAGAGCTTCTCGCCACCGGGCAGCGTCAGCATCGGCACCTTGAACAGCGGATTGAGCGGGCGCATGGCGTCCATCTGCCGGAACACCGACAGCGAGACGTGCTCGAACGGGATTTCGTAGAGATTCATGGTCACCGCCACCCGCCGCACGAAGGGTGAGTCGTAAAGCCCGAGAAGCTGGTAGTGCTGACTGCTGTTTGCGTCCATCTTGTTGTGCTCCGATCGTCGAAGGTTTGCGGTGATTTGAGGTGCCGGGCCGCGGCTTTCAGGTCCAGGCCAACGCGGCGCGCCGCAGCGCGAGTGCCGGCAGGCGCCACTTGCTGCCGACACGTGCCAGCGGCGGCGCCAGGCGAATTCTAGCGGGTAGATCGGCGCCTGCTACCGCCAAAGGCCAGCATTCGACCACCATTCTTCCCGCGCCTGCGACGAGATGGTGGTCGCCGGGAAGCAGCGCGATGTCTCGACCACCGTTCGCTTCGGGCACGGGCACTCCCCCGGGCTGAGCTGCCGGCTGTTGATGAAGGACTGGTATTACCCGGTGTGTTCGCCCGAGTTCATCACCCGCCATCGCCTTGCCAGTCCCGAACAACTGCTCGGGCTGCCGCTGCTGCGCTCCAACGACGAGCTCTGGCAACCGTGGTTCAGCGCTGCCGGGGTGGCTATCGAGGAACCACAGCGCGGGGCCGTCTTCGACGATTCGAGCTTGATGCTGATGGCCACGGCGTCCGGCCAGGGAGTTGCCCTGGCACGGCACACGCTGGCCGTCGACGATCTGGCGAGCGGCCGTCTGCTACGGCCGTTCGCCTTGTCGGTCGAGTCACCACTGTCTTATTTCTTCGTCTGTCGTCCAGCCGACGAGCAGCAGGCTGCCGTCGTCGCCCTTCGCGAGTGGCTGTTCGAGAAAGCCAGCTCGTATTGCGCGCCGGACGGCGTGCTTGCTCCAGCATGAGGCGACTGGCTGTCGCCAGCCCGAACTCACCCGATGGCGCAATGCCCTGCGCGAGGATCGATCACCGGTAACGAGGGTCCCGGGTTCACGCGTCTCATTCGGGGCGCGTGGGCAAGCGCGTGAGTTCGAGGACACGGCCGCGGCCTTGCTCGGCGATCAGCAAATGCCCGGGAGCGAGAGACAGCACGGTCTGTGCGGAACGCAGATGTTTCAGGATGACCTGCAGGGATCCGAAGCGGTCCAGCAACAGCAGACGCGCGCGATGGGTGGCATCCTCGGTCACCCAGAGACCTTCGTCGTTGCACATCAGAAAGCCCGGCGCGTTGAGACCGCCGAGAACCACTTCGTCCCGCCCCTCGGAGCGCCAGCGCTTGACCCATCCCCGACCCTTTTCGGCGTAGTACAACTGCCCATCCGGGCAGACCGCGACGCCCTCGCCGGCATGCAGGCCCTCGCGCAAGACGGTGACCACCTTCGTCGACGGGTCAAAACGAAGCAGCCGCCCGTCTCCGGGACGATCCTCGATAACGTAAAGAAAACGCCCGTCAGTAGCGATCCCTTCGGCATTTTTGGCGACAAACAGCGCTTCAATCTCGCCGCCATGAATCCACAGCAGCGGGTGCTCGCCGCCCTCCTGGCTGACGACCATTCCGTCGCCAAACGACGCCAGGCCGTCGGGCTTGGAAAGACCGGCCAGGGCCACCTTCCTGGCGCCGCTGGCGTCAAGCGTAAACACGTTGCCGTGCTTGTTGTTCAGTTCCTGAGTGACGTACAGCAGGCCGTGTTTGTCTCTCGCCAACGCGCTGACGTAGGGCAGCTCGTCAAGAAACACACGCGACGACCAACCATCGGCGACCGTCACGGGATAGAAGTGCTGCCACGCCAGAAAAACCAGCCCGGCCAGCAGCGCGATCAGTATCGCCAGCGCCGCGAAGATCAGCCTCGTCTTGTTCGGCCTGCGCTGGGACAAAGGAAGCTGCGAAGTAAGAAGCTGCGAAGTAAGAACCATGTCAGTCAGGGATCGCTTGGTGGATTTGTTCGGAGAGGGCCAGTTTTGCGTCATCTGCTCCTCTTGCGGTTGAGCCCCACGCGGGCGCAGGGCGTCGACTCCGCGCATCCTTAAGCGCGCAAATGAAACGGACCTTAAACCGCGACCGCTAGCGCATCCCATAAGTCATCCGAGTAGGCTAGAATCGCGCATGCCTCTCATCGAACTCAGCCTGCTGCTACTCCTCGCGGTCGCCGTCGGCGGCGCGATCGTCCATTGGACACCGCTGCCCTTGCCGATCCTGCTGGTGGTGGTTGGCGTCGTGGCCTCGTTCCTGCCCGGACTCGACGGCATCGAGATCGATCCGGAACTCTTCCTGCTGCTGTTCATCCCGCCGATTCTCTTTGCCGACGCCTGGGTCTTGCCGCGGCGCGATTTCGTGCGCACGCTCAAGCCGGTGCTACTGCTGGCGCTCGGCCTGGTCGTTCTGACCGTGGTCGTCGTCGGTTATGTCATGCACTGGCTGATCCCGGCGATGCCCCTGGCGGTCGCTTTCACGCTCGGCGCAATCGTTTCACCGACCGACGCCGTGGCCACGGTGGCCACCACCCAATTGCTGCCCTTGCCGGCACGGATCGTGCACATCGTCAACGCCGAAAGTCTGCTCAACGACGCTTCGGGACTGGTGGCCTTCAAGCTCGCGGTTGCTGCCGCGGCCACCGGGCTCTTCTCGTCAGCGGCGGTTGCCGGCAACTTCGTGCACCTGGCTGGCGGTGGCATCATCGTCGGCATCGCCGTCGAGTGGTTTGGCCGTGAACTGCGCCAACGCCTGATTCGCCTGCACGCTGGCGACCCGGTGCTGCAAACGCTGCTGACGGTGTTGATTCCCTACGGTGCCTACCTTGCGGCCGAGGCTCTGCAGGTCTCGGGAATCCTGGCCGTGGTGGCGGCCGGGCTGTGGGCCAGCGGCCAGGAAGTGAAAGGGCTGACCGCCGATGCGCGCCAGCACGCCCGCGAGGTCTGGCGGATGCTGTCCTACGTGCTGAACGGTGCCGTTTTCGTGCTCCTCGGCCTGCAATTGCGCCGCATGCTGACCGGCGTCGACGATTTCGCACCACTCGACCTTGCGCTCTATGCCTTCGTCCTGTGGGCGCTGCTGATGGTGCTGCGGCTGGCCTGGGTGTGGACCTCCGCGCACCTGCGCTTTCGTCTCCATTGGGGCTGGACCGGCAGCACTTCGGGGCCGGACGCCAAGCGCATGCTGCTGGTCAGCTGGGCGGCAGTGCGCGGCTCGATCACCCTGGCGACGGCCCTCTCGGTGCCCACTGTGGTCGCCGCCGGAACACCTTTTCCCGAGCGCAGCCTGGTCGTCTTCTTGGCGGCAGCGACGATCATCCTGACCCTCGCCTTCAACGGCGTACCGCTACCCTGGCTGATCCGCAAGCTGGCCCTCAACAGCGACCAGGACGACGCCGGCGAGGAACGCAAGGCGCGCGCCCAGATCGCGCGCGCCGCGCTCGCCGCGATGGCGGACGTCGCCAGCGAGCTTACCGATCCGGAGGATCTGGCTTTCGTCGAGCAGTTGCTGAGTCGCTACCGCGGCAAGCTCGAGCTGCACGAGGGCGACCCCGGGGACGCTTCGCTGCGGGCAACGCATATCGGCCTGCGCAGGCGACTGCGTCTGGCCGCGATCAACGCCGAACGGCGGTGCCTGCATGAGTTGTGCGCGGCCAACGTGATCAACGACGAAACCTTGCGGGTGATCGAAAGCGAACTCGACGAGCGCGAACTGATTTCCTCGATCAGCGTCGAGCGTGGCTAGCAGGAAGCTGCGCCAGCGACCCGCTCACAGGCCGAACTGCAGCGCTGCCAGGCGCGCATAGAGGCCACCACGCTCGACCAGTTCGAGGTGCGTGCCGGCGTCGATCAGTTGCCCGTGATCGAGCACGATGATCCGGTCGGCGCGTTGCACGGTAGCCAGGCGGTGGGCGATGACGATCGTCGTTCGCCCGCTCATCGCCGCTTCGAGCGCCGCTTGCACTACCCGCTCGCTCTCGGCGTCGAGGCTGCTGGTCGCTTCGTCGAGCAACAGCAGCGGCGCGTTCTTGAGAATGGCGCGGGCGATGGCGATGCGCTGGCGCTGGCCACCGGAGAGGCGAACGCCGCGCTCGCCGACGAAGGTGGCGTAGCCCTCGGGCAGGCGCTGCACGAACTCGTCGACGAAAGCGGCGCCTGCAGCCGCCCTGATTTCCTCATCGCTGGCCCCCGGTCGGCCGTAGCGAACGTTGTCGGCAATGCTCCCCGAGAAAATTACTGCCTCCTGCGGCACCACCGCGATGCGTGCGCGCAGGTCGGCCAGGCGCGGGCGGCGCAAGTCAATCCCGTCGATCCGGATAAGGCCTTCGCTGACGTCATAGAAGCGCTGCAACAACTGGAAGACGGTGGTCTTGCCAGCGCCCGACGGCCCGACCAGCGCCACCGTCTGGCCGGCTTCGATGGTCAGATCGAGGCCCTGGAGGACGAGCTGCGCCGGTCGCGAGGGATAGACAAAGCGCACCTGCTCGAAAGCGACGCGCAGGCCGCCGGCTGGCGCCGGCAGCGCGACCGGCGCTGCCGGCTCGTCGATCGGCGAACGCAGAGCGAGCAGTTCCATCAAGCGCTCGGTGGCCCCGGAAGCTCGCAGCAGATCGCCCCAGACTTCGGCCAGCACCGCCACACTGGTGGCGACGACCATCACGTAGAGCACCGTCTGACTCAACTGGCCGGCGCTCATTTCACCAGCCAGAACCGCCTGCACGCCGCCGTACAAGCCGTAGAGCAAGGAGCCGAAGACGCCGACGATGACAAACGCGGTGAATGCCGAACGTGTGCCGGTGCGGCGAACGGAGGCGGCGAAGGCTTTCTCGTTGGCGAGTGAAAAGCGTGCTACCTCGGCATCCTCCTGGGTATAGCTCTGGACGATCGAAATGGCATTGAGGATCTCGCCGGCAATGCCGCTGGTGTCGGCAATGCGATCCTGACTGGCACGCGACAGCTTGCGCACGCGCCGACCGATCAGCACCGACGGCAAGACGAAGAGGACGATGATGCCGGCGACGGTGAGCATCAGGCGCGGCGTGGTCGTTACCAGCATGGTCAGTCCGCCGACGAACAGGACGGCGCTGCGCAGGCCCATGCTGACACTCGAACCGACGGCACTCTGGATGACCGTGGTGTCGGTGGTCAGACGCGACAGTACCTCGCCGGTTTTCAGGGTCTCGAAGAACTGCGGGCTCTGCCGCAGCACGTGCGCGTAGACCGCCTGCCGCAGGTCGGTGGTCACCCGCTCGCCGATCCAGCTGACCATGTAGAAGCGTCCAGCGGTGGCCAGACCGAGCACCACCGCCACCGCGAACAGCAGCAGAAAGTGCTCGCGGATGGCGGCCATCCGCGGCGCGAGGTCTGCCCCTGGTGTCAGCGCGAGGCCACCGTCGACCAGCAGCTTGACGGCGTAGGGCAACGCCAGGGTGGCGGCGGCGGCAATCAGCAGTAGCAGCAACGCCAGGGCGATCTGCCTGCCGTACGGTGCCACGTAGGGCAGCAGGGCGCGCAATGGCCGCAACTTGGGTGTCACGGCGGGCGGCGGCGCGATCATGCCGCTGGCCGCAACGGCTGCGGGCGGCTCGCGGGGAGCCTGGGCGTTCAGCCGAACAACCCGCTCAGAACGCCCCAGGCACCGGCCAGGCCGAGAGCACCGAAGCACAGCATCGACAGCCCGAAACCACCGCCCCGGGTCGCCGGATCCCTGGCGTAGGCCAGCGCATACCAGACCCGCCCCGCCAGCCACCCGCCACCGAGCACGGTCGCCCACAGGCTCGAAAAAGTCAGTGCGCACACCCACAGCACCGGCAGGAAAGCGACGGTGTTTTCGAGCGTGTTCATCTGGATCCGGTAGGCAATCTCGAACTGTGGGTGGCCGCTGATCGCCGGCGCCTTGATGGCGAACTTGATCCGGCAGCGACCGACGTAGGCGGTACACGCAAAGAGCAGCAGGGAGCTGGCAAGGCTTAGCAGGGCAGGTCCGGGGTAGGCAGTCATGGTGTCGGTGTGCGCTTTGAGCGGCAGCGGTCAGTGTTCAAAAAAGACGTCGCGGTAGAACGCGTACTGCGAGGCGTAAAGTACCGGCAGCAGCAGCAGCCAGCCGAGTAGCAGCGGCAGGCTGGCGATCACCGCGGCCAGCAGGACCAGAACGCCGTAGAGAAAGAACGGCACAAAGTTGCGTCGAGCGACGGCGAAACTGGTCTGGATCGCCTGCAACGCCGAAAAATCGTGAAACACTACCAGCGGCGGTGCCAGCCAGAAGGCCATGGCCAAGGGCACGAACAACAGGAGGGTGGTGGCAAAACCGACCGTCAACAGCGGCGACGAAGGATCTCCCGAACCGCCCACGGCAGCGACCAGACCGGCCACCATGGCCAGCGCCAGCACTGCCAGCAGGTAAAACACTCCGACCAGCAGCAGACTACCCGGGCGCCGAAAAAAGCCGGCAAAGAGGTGTGTGAAGCGAATCCGGTCGTCGTCCTCGATGGCCCGGCAACCGATGGCGACGCCGCCGATCAGGACCGGAATCACCAGGTTGATCGCGACCGCCAGCACCGGGATGAAGCTGACCACCAGGGTCAGCGTCAAGAAGGCTGCGGAGATGCCCATCCAGGTGGCCGGTGCCGTGTGGAAAATCGCCCAGCCACTGAGCAACCACTGGCAGCAATTGCCGACGGGCACCCGCCGCCCCTCGGCAATGAAGCGCCCGCTGGTGGTTGCTCCGTGCGCATCCAGCCGCAGGAGCGGGGCCTGGAAGGGTTTGTGTTCAATGTTCATCACTGGTTCATGCCGTCCCAAGTTGCGGAAAATTGTCTGCTCGCACCCGCCTTGCGGCTCAGCCGCCGGCGGCGCGGCGCCCACTATAACGCGCGCAGCCGTGTTCCTGTGCAGTTGTGCCCGGGGGAACCGGACCGTCGGTCCGTCCCCGCCGACATCGAGGCGGCCAAGGCCACCAGGAGCCGGCCACTGCATCCACTTTTCGGGTTCTCCACGTCGATTTGCCGTCGCACCACGGCCGCGTTGCAGCCCCCCTGGAAGCAAAAAACCCCGCCGAGGCGGGGTTTTCGTGCCTACGGCGGGGATCAGGCCTGCTTGCGACGACCCAGCCCGAGGCCGGCCAGGCCAAGCCCGAGAAGCGCCAGAGAGGCGGGCTCCGGTACATTCCCCCCGCCGATCGGTGCGAAGTTATCCGCCAGGGTCCACGTCAGCACGTCGTGGTTGGCCCACGCAGCGCCGGTTCCCGAGGTGAAACCGACGAAGGCGTTGGTCGTGCCCAGGTCAGTTGCGAGATTGCGTGTCAGCGAGAGAATGGCGGCGCCGGGGCGAACCGCAGAGCGCGTCAGACGCACTTCAAGCAGGTTGCTGCCGCCGTTGTAGTCGACCCACGCGTTCCAGACGTCACCATTGTTCATGTCGGCTTCGTTCACTTCTGCCAGCACGAGCGAAGTCACGCTGCCATTGACGTCGATGCCGACATGGTTGCTGCTGTTGTTGTCGCCACTACCGTTGTTCCAGGTGTCGAACTCGATGCCGACGCTGTTGTTGATCCCCGCGTAGCCGATGCCGCCGCCGGCGCCGCCGACGTTGTTGCCGACCGTCTGGACGGTGAATACCAACCCATCCGCACCGACGCCCTGGCCGTCGGACCCCGCGGGTTGCGTGAAACGGAACTGAAAGAAGGTACTGAACGAGGCATTCGCAGCCAAGGACACGGCAGTCGTCGAAAAGGCGCTGCCAGACTGGCCACCGACCGCAGGGGTGACTCGCAGAACGTTGCCAACCTGCGCCGCATTGCCGTTGAGCGTCAATCCTGCAACGCTCGAGAAGTCCGTGTAATCGATGACGGTTGTGGCTCCGACGCAGGTCGCCATGCTCAGCATCGCGGTAGCAACGGCACAACGGGAGAGGATATTTTTCATGGTGTTTCCTTCTTGCTTCAGCTGGCCATCTTGTGAAATCGAGGAGAAAGGCAAAATGCAGTCGGTCTGGAAACAGAGGGACGGCCTTTACCAATACCACGCAAGTATCATGCCTGCAATCTCTACAGCGGTATTCAGGCACGTGATATCAGTTACATAGCTATGACTCGCCCTGAAAAACCCCGCCATGACCAGCCGCTGCTGAGGATCGGTGTAAAGAAAGTCGACACTTGGGGTGACTGGCGCGTGAATTTCACGACTTCCCGGAAAGTGCCGCTGAAAACCTGATCCTGGTGCACGCAGCTTGTCCCGATCGGCCTCAGGGCGCCGAAGGTGACCTCGCAACGGTCAGCTTCGCCAGGTTCAGCCGGCACCCTGGGCGATCAAGTTCCGGTCAGAGGTGCCCGTCGGTCGTGCACAAGAGTGCAATGGCATCCCGACGCAGTCGATGAGCGATCGACCAATGATGTGAGCCGCCTAGGCTTCGAGCGTCGCGGCAGGCGGAGTGTCAGACTCGGGTGCATCCGATGGTGCCGGTGAACCGTTGATGGGCAACCCGACCCGGAAGCGCGTGCCGACGCCGGACGTACTGAATACCTCGATACGCCCGCCGTGCTTGCCGATAATGCCATAGGAGACCGAGAGACCGAGGCCGGTCCCCGCACCGATCGGCTTGGTGGTGAAGAACGGCTCGAAGATTCGCTTCTGAACCGCCTCGCTCATGCCACAACCACTATCTTCGATTTCGAACCAGGCATCTTTCTCGTCGTGCCCGCTGCGGATGGTGATGATGCCGTTCGCCTCGATGGCGTGTGCCGCGTTCACCAGCAGGTTCATGATGACCTGGTTGACCTGGGGCGCGTTGCACAACACATCCGGCAGATCGCCGAGCTCGAGTTGCGCTTTCGCCTTGTACTTGATTTCGTTCCAGACGACATTGAGCGTGCTCTTGATGCAGTTGTTCAGATTGACCTGTTGCCACTCGCCCGTATCGATGTGCGAGAAGTCTTTCAGATTCTGCACGATGTCGCGAACCCGCCTCAGCCCATCGTCCGATTCGCTCAACAGCTGATCGAGGTCGGTGCGCAGATAGTCGATGTCGACCGCGCTGCGCAGGGCTGCCAAGTCCGCTGCCGCGTCGGCAGACAGTTGCGCGCTCGATGTGGCCACCGCATAGGCGTCGACCAGACGCAGCAAGTCGTGGGAATAGGTAGCCAGCATGCGCAGGTTTGAACTGACAAAACCGATCGGATTGTTGATTTCGTGCGCCACCCCGGCCGCCAGCAATCCGATCGAAGCGAGCTTTTCCGATTGCAGCAGCTGGTCTTGCGCTTCTTCCAGGCGACGGTTGGTCTCCTTGAGCTGCTGCAGGTTTTCGCGCAGCGCTTGCTCCGCCTGCTTGAACTCGCTGCGGTCCTCGATCAGCCAGATGGTTCCCTTCGCAGGATCCTTGGGGTCGATCAGGTAGCCGATCAGGTTGCCCCAGAATGTGCTGTCATCGGCGCGGCGCAGGAACAGTTCGCGCTGGAAGGGCTGACCCTGCGAGAGCAGCGGAAACGCCCGGCGTCCGACTTCAGCATAGTCTTCATCGCTCGGGTAGAGTACCTTGCCGGGCAGGCCAATGGCGCTTTCGCCGGGGTAGCCGAACA
>NZ_JAVTWB010000146.1:0-8169 GCF_032229525.1 Accumulibacter sp.
TCGTCGATGCGAGACGCGAATGCGTCTTCCTGGCGGTCGACCGCTTCGCGGTGCACACCCTCTGCTATCGCGCCGATGAGCGGACGCTCGCCTTCTCCGACCGCGCCGACTGTGTTCAGGGCGGCAGCAAGGAGTTTGACCCGCAGGCAATCTTCGATTACCTGTACTTCCACATGATCCCGGCGCCGCGCACGATCTTCCAGGGGGTGCACCGGCTGCCGGCCGCCCATGCTCTGCTGGTCGACCGGCAGGGCGCGCGCGCGATCCGGCACTGGCCGCTACGCTTCGACGAAAACCACCGGCAGCCTTTCGCGGCGAGCCGTGACACTTTCCGCCAGCTGATTCGCGATGCCGTCGCCGAAGAGGTCTCCGGGCACCCGCGTGTCGGCGCCTTCCTCTCCGGTGGCACTGACAGCTCGACGGTCGCCGGCATGCTCGGCCAGGTCACCGGCCAGGCGGCCCCGGCCTACTCGATCGGTTTCGAAGCCGAGGGCTACGACGAAATGGCGTACGCCCGTCTCGCCGCCAAGCACTTCGGCTGCGAGCATCACGAGTATTACGTGACCCCGGCGGACCTGCTGGCCAGCATCCCGGCAGTCGCGCAGCACCACGACCAACCCTTTGGCAACTCCTCCGCCCTGCCCGCCTACTACTGCGCGAAGATGGCGCATGCCGACGGCTGTACCAAGATGCTGGCCGGCGACGGCGGCGACGAGCTCTTCGGCGGCAACACGCGTTATGCGATGCAGCGCCTGTTCGAGTTTTACCAGTCCGTACCGAATGGTTTGAGGAAGCTGATCGAGCCGATGTGCGGCGACGACAGCGTCCTGCGACGCATACCCGGCCTCAAGCAGGCCACCGGCTATGTCCGTCATTCGCGGGTACCGATGCCGGATCGGCTGCAGAGCTTCAACCTGATCATGCAACTCGATCCGGCGAAGGTGCTCAGCGCCGATTTTCTTGCCCAGATCGACCTCGGCGAACCATCGCGACACATGCAGGCAACCTGGAACGAGTGCCGGGCGCCCAGCCTGATCAACCGCATGCTGGCCTACGACTGGCGCTACACGCTGGCCGACAGCGACCTGCCGAAAGTGCGCGGGGCCACCGAGATGGCCGGGCTCGAGGTCGGCTATCCCTTGCTGGGCGACCGCCTGACCGATTTCTCGATGGCGCTGCCTGCCAACTGGAAGCTGCGCCGCTTCAAACTGCGCTGGTTCTTCAAGGAAGCCCTGCGCGGTTACCTGCCCGACGAGATTCTGACCAAGTCGAAAAAAGGCTTCGGACTGCCGTTCGGCGTGTGGGCCAACCGCAACCCGGCGCTCAAGCAACTCGCCGAGGACTCGCTGAACAGCCTCGCCACTCGGGGCATCGTACGCCCCGACTTCATTCACCAGCTGATCACCGAACACCTCCCTGAACACCCCGGTTACTACGGCGAGATGGTGTGGATCCTGATGATGCTCGAACAGTGGTTGCGTGGCCAGGAGGAGCGGTGCGCTGCGGGGTAGCACCGATGGTGGCAGTTTTCACGCCAGCCGGAACAATTTCACAGTCAAAACACCGCATGTCGTTAGAATCGGTGCCTCCAAAACCCTCACCATCGCGCCAGAGACATGACCGACGCAAGCCTGCTCGCCGAGCTGATCAAGCACGCCGCCACCCGCAATCCAGATGCCATAGCCCTCACCTACGGCAAGCAGTCGATAAGCTACGGCGCCTTGCAGCAATCGATCGCCGCGTTCGTCAGCGGGCTGGTGAGCGTCGGCCTGCAGCGCGGCGAGCGGGTTGCCATCTACCTGGAGAAGCGGCTGGAAACGGTCGTTGCCAGCTTTGGCGCCACCGCTGCCGGCTGCGTCTTCGTGCCGCTCAACCCGTTGCTCAAAGCGGACCAGGTCGCCTACATCATGCACGACTGCAATGTGCGGGCACTGGTCACTTCCAATGAACGGCTGTCCCTGCTGACACCGGTCCTGTCGTCCTGCCATGACCTGCGCCACGTGATCCTGGCCAATGCCGAGCCGCTGCCGAAGCGTGAGGGTCCACTGGCCACCCTGCGCTGGGACGACCTGCTGCAGGCCAGGGCGCAGGCCGGCCACCGGGTGATCGACACCGACATGGCGGCTATCCTTTACACCTCGGGTAGTACCGGCAAGCCGAAAGGCGTCGTGCTCTCGCACCGCAACATGGTCGCCGGCGCCAAGAGCGTTGCCAGCTACCTCGAGAACACCGCCGACGACACCCTGTTGGCCGCCCTGCCGCTGTCTTTCGACGCCGGCTTCAGTCAGCTGACCACCGCTTTCCACGTCGGCGCGCGCGTCGTCCTGCTCAACTACCTGATGCCGCGCGATGTGCTCAAGGCGCTGGTACAGGAACGAGTGACCGGCTTGACCGCCGTGCCCCCGCTCTATATCCAGCTCTCGGAACTCGAATGGCCCGCGGCGATCAGCGAACATCTGCGCTACTTCGCCAATACCGGTGGCCGCATGCCGCGCGAAACGCTGACCGCCTTGCGTACCCGCCTGCCGACGAGCAAGCCCTATCTGATGTACGGCCTCACCGAAGCATTCCGCTCCACCTACCTGCCACCCGACGAGGTTGACCGACGCCCCGATTCGATCGGCAAGGCCATCCCCAACGCCGAGATTCTGGTCTTGCGCGAGGACGGCTCGGCCTGCGCTGCCAACGAACCCGGCGAACTGGTCCATCGCGGCGCGCTGGTCGGCATGGGCTACTGGAACGATCACAAAAAAACCGCCGAACGCTACAAGCCCTTGCCGGCCAACACGCCCGGCCGCGATGCCGGGCTGGTGCTGCCCGAGATCGCCGTCTTTTCCGGCGACACGGTGCGCATCGACGAGGAGGGATACCTCTATTTCATCGGTCGCCGGGACGAGATGATGAAGACTTCGGGTTATCGCGTCAGCCCGACCGAGGTCGAGGAAGTACTTTACGCGACCCGGCTGGTCGGCGAATGCGTCGCTTTCGGCGTTGACCACCCGACGCTCGGTCATGCCATCCAGGTGATCGCCACACCGGGCTCCGGCGGCAGTCTCGACACCGCCGAACTGCTCGCGGAGTGCCGTCGGCGGATGCCGGCCTACATGGTGCCGGCGGGCGTCACCGTGCGACCGGGCCCCCTGCCGCGTAACCCCAATGGCAAGATCGACCGCAAGGCGCTGGCTGGTGAGTTCCTGGCCAGACAGTCGCCCGCACCAGACGCGACGAACCTCGACGCTTGCCGCGAAGGAAGCAGCCAGTGAACAAACCCGAACGGAGCGCCCCCCGCCACGCCCCCATGAGCCAGTTTCCCGTCACGGACGGCGAACTCATGGTCGGCGCTCTCCCGCTCTCCCGGCTCGCCGCACGCGTCGGGCAAACGCCTTTTTACGCCTACGACCGTCAGTTGCTGACGCGCCGTGTGGCCGAACTGCGGGCAGCGCTGCCGCCCACCTTGAAGCTGCACTATGCGATGAAGGCCAACCCGATGCCGGCGCTGGTCTGCCATATGGCCGGGCTGGTCGATGGCATCGACGTCGCTTCGGGCGGCGAACTGAAGGTCGCCCTGGACGCCGCTGCCGATCCGCGCGAGGTCAGCTTCGCCGGCCCCGGCAAACAACGCGCCGAGCTGCGGCAGGCAGTCGCCGCCGGCATCCTGATCAACATCGAATCGTTTCGCGAAATCACCGAACTGGCGGCGATCAGCCGCGAGACCGCTTGCCCGGCGCGCGTTGCGGTACGGGTGAATCCCGATTTCGAGCTGAAAAGTTCGGGCATGAAGATGGGCGGTGGCGCCAAGCAGTTCGGCGTCGACGCCGAGCAGGTCCCCGAACTGCTGGCCGAGATCGGCCGCTCCGGGCTGGCCTTCGAAGGCTTCCACCTCTTTGCCGGCTCGCAGAACCTAAAACCCGAAGCCATCGTCGAGGCGCAGAGCAAAAGTTTCGAACTCGCCTTGCGCCTGGCGCAGTCAGCGCCCTCGCCGATCCGCTTCCTCAATCTCGGCGGCGGCTTCGGTATCCCCTACTTCCCGGGCGAACAGCACCTCGATCTGGCGCCGATCGGCGCCAACCTGGCAACGATTGTCGACCGTGCGTCGCGTGAATTGCCGGAAGCCGAACTGGTGATCGAACTCGGGCGTTATCTGGTCGGCGAAGCAGGCATCTACGTCGCCCGCGTCGTCGACCGCAAGGTCTCGCGCGGTCATACCTTCCTGGTCGTCGACGGTGGCCTGCACCACCACCTGTCGGCGTCGGGCAATTTCGGCCAGGTGATCCGCAAGAACTACCCGGTCGCCATCGGCAACAAAATGGCGCCGACCGAGCATGAAACGGTATCGGTGGTCGGCCCGCTGTGCACGCCACTCGACCTGCTGGCCGACCGAATGGAACTTGCCAGGGCGGAACCGGGGGACCTGGTGGTGATCTTTCAATCCGGCGCTTACGGTTTTACGGCCAGCCCACAGGCCTTTCTCGGGCATCCGGCTTGTGTCGAGGTGATGGGATGAACACGGCACTGCGCGGTCAATCGCTGACGCCATGGTTCACGCGCTGCGCATTCTGCTTGCGGAACGACCAGCCTTGAAGTTCTTTCGCTTTGACCCCAGCCCTTGTGCCTATCCGAAGCCCCGGGTATCTCTGCTGCCCAACGCCCCCGTTTTGCCATCGCCCCTGAGACGGCGCTCCCGGGCAAGCGAACACCGCCAGACAGCACGGCATTTCCGCCATTTCACGCGCGGCCGCTACGCCCTTGGCGAAGCCTACCAGCTGGTCGGGCTCGATCCCCGGGGCGTACTTCTGGCCCCGGCCTACCATTGCGTGACGATGCTGGACCCGGCCCTGGCTCTGGGTGCACGAATCCATCTCTACCCCCTAAAGGCGGATCTTTCTCCCGACCAAGTCGCCCTGGACGAGCTCCTTTCGCGCATCCGCGAGCCGGTCAAGGCGCTCCTGGCGACGCATTATTTCGGCATAGTGCAGGACTTTTCTCGATTGCGGGAGTGGTGTGAAGACCGCCAGATCGCCTTGATCGAGGACTGTTCGCACGTCCTGTTCACCGAGAACTACGGCGCCGCCGGTAGCGGGATCCATGGCCGCTTCGTGGTTTCCAGCCCGTACAAGTTTTTCCCGTGCGACGACGGCGGATTGCTCTACGCTTCTGATGCTCACCTTCTCGACACTGCCCACACCCGCCCGGCAACTCTGGTCGAAGAGTTTCGCGGCATCAAGCACGTTATGGAAAGAAGCCGAGACACGCGACCTGCGGCCGGCGACATCGCATTGATCGACTCGCGACTTGACCTCATGAGCGCCAACCCTGCAGTCTTTGGCAATGATGAAATTATCGAACGCTCGGCTCCTTCTTCTCTTTTCGCGGGAGGCGCAGTCGCCAAGGCTTCGTTGCGCAGCTCGCGGTTTGTCGTTGCCCATTCATCGGTCGACGAAAACATCCAGCGCCGCCGCGAGAACTACCAGCACTGGGTGCGCGCCACGGCGGGCGTCCCGAACTGCCAGGCGTTGTTCCCCGTCTTGCCGGCAGACTGCGCGCCGTACATGTTCCCGCTGCATATCGACCGTCCCGACCCGCACTTTCATTGGCTGAAGCACCTCGGGGTCCCGATCTGGCGCTGGGACGAAATGGCAGATTCGAGTTGCGGCATTGCACGGGACTACCGCCTGCACCTGCTGCATTTGCCGTGCCATCAGGCACTGACCAACGGGCAGATGGACTGGATGACCGCCGCCCTCGACAAGACCTTGCGCCATGCCATTAAGGGAGTTCACTGATGGCCTGGGAAATCCACCTCGCCAAAACCGCATTCAGCGACTTCACCGACGACTGGGACCGCCTGAATGCTCGCCTGTACGACCGCCATCCGTTTGCCGACAGCCGATTTGTCGGCGCTCTCCTGGATCATTTCGGCGACGGTAGCGAACGCCTATGCGTCCACCGAAACGATGGCGGGATCTCTGGCGCCCTGATCCTTTGCCCGGCTGGAGTGGGCCGATGGTCTCAGTTCAGCCCGCCGCAAAGACAGATAGCGGCAATTCTGCTTGATGACGTTCGGCTGCTCGAATCCTTGCTGTGCGCACTGCCAAGACCAGCGTGGACGATCGAATTACACGCCATTGACCCTCGCTATTCCCCAGACTTTTCTCGCCTGACGCTGCCTCTGATTTTTCAACCACATGCGCGGACAATCGGGGTTCGGCAGTGGACCAACTTCAGCGACTACTGGCAACAACGCCCACGGAATCGCGAAAAAAATATCCGCCGCTACTTGGGTCGAGCGGGAAGCGAGTTCGGCCCAACCCGCCTTTCGAAGCTCGCCAACGCGCCCGACCTGAATGCCGGTTTAAAGCGCTTTGGCGTTCTCGAGACCGCTGGCTGGAAAGGAAAAGCGGGCGCTGCCATTTCGAGCGACAACCAGCAAGGCGCCTTCTATGGCGACATCCTGCGCCGCTTCGCATCGACCAGCCAGGCTGCAATCTACGAGCTTCACATTGGCGATCATCTGGCCTCGTCGCGGCTTGTGCTTATCAATAACCATATCACCATCATACTCAAAACGACGTACGACAAATCCCTGGCACGATTCGCCCCGTGCCGCCCGCTGCGCTATCGCTTGATCGAGGAGCAGTTCGCCCTTCCGGCAAAGAGGACGATGGAGTTCGACACCAACGCCACCAGCGACCAGAAGGAATGGGCCACCTTCGCCCGCACCATTCACAACATCCAGCTATTCAGGAATCCCGCGATCGCGGCGACCTTCTCCGCACTGAGAGCTCTCCGCCGGAATCCTGGCAACCTCCGCGATCAGCTGCCAGATAGCGCTTCGCTGACTGGCGGCGTCCAGACCTGCAAGCAAATAGAAACCTTGAAAGAAGAAGGCTATGACCTGCGCGCGTTCTCGGCCGAAGATCATCTCGAAGCGTCCGACACTTGGTGCGAACTGCTCGAGAAGCACGTATACGCTACCGATGCAGGTGTCCGGTATTACTCAACGGTTGAAAAGAAATCCCCACGGGTAATCCTACCCGTACGATTGACTGCCAAGGGGCCGATCAAGATCATCGAGTCGCTGAGCAACTACTACACGTCGCTCTACGTCCCTCTGCTGAGTAAAGGCGGCGACCTGCTGGACTTGCAGACACTGCTCGCCGCAGCAGCGCACGACCACGGAGCCGCCCACGTGATGCGTTTTGCGCCCATGAATCCGCACTCTCCCGCGTACAAAGCGCTTCTAAGTGGGCTGCGGGCGAACAACTGGATCCCCTTCCAATTCTTCTGTTTCGGCAACTGGTATCTCAAGGTCGAGGGAACTTGGCAGGACTATCTCAAAGGCCGCAGCGGCAGTGTGCGCAGTAACATCGGGCGAGCATGCAAGAAGTTCGCCGCCGCCGGCGGAACGTTCGAGATCGCCACAAACCTCGAGAGGATTGACCAATACATCGCCGCCTACGAGGAAATTTATTCGGCGAGTTGGAAAACCCCGGAGCCACATCCCGATTTCGTGCCTGAACTGATCCGTGAGCTTGCCGCCCGGGGCATGCTCCGCCTGGGCATTGCCCGACTGAAAGGCCGCGCCATCGCGGCGCAACTGTGGTTCGTCGATGCCAAGAAGGCCAGCATCTACAAGGTGGCGTACCACGAAGAATTTGCATCGCACTCACCGGGAACGGTACTTACCGCACACCTCATGCAGCACGTCATCGACCGTGATCGGGTACGCGAGGTCGACTTCCTGATCGGCGAAGACGGGTACAAACGCCTGTGGATGAGCGATCGCCGAGAACGCTGGGGCATCGTGGCCTACAACCCGGCGACCGTCATTGGCTTTGCGCTTTTGCTCAAAGAGGCCGCAGGTAGATTATTGAAACCGCTCGCTGCACAAATTCGGCGCGTGGTCGTGAGCAGGCGCCACCTGGCAAAGTCTGGCAAAGACCCCGCAAACCAACGTTGACCGGCACAATCCTCAACCACCCGAGAAGCTTTACTTGCGCGAGAGCATGGCTTCCTGTCACCACGGATTGAAAACCTAGCACCGGTCAGATTTCAATCGAGGTTGACAGCCTCGAAACTGACCCGGAAAGGGAGATCGTCATCGCGCCCCAAGCACTACTAGTAGCACGTTGCAATAATACAATTACAAACTAACCGCTAATAGCTTGT
>NZ_JAVTWB010000147.1:0-8166 GCF_032229525.1 Accumulibacter sp.
TTGAACGGCCGATCATGTACCCGAATGTCGCGAGGCGGTGAGGGTGCGGACGCTGATCAGCAGCGGCCCGGCCCGCGGTAGCGCCTGATTGCCGCTCGCCGCGCGGCTAATCGCGCTGATCTACGTCACCTCACCCACGCCGTTCGAGGCCCTTCGTCGGAGGACGTGCTTCAGCGTCTTCGCGGCGTTCTTCGCCGCCTGGGCGAAACGCGCACGCGCCGCTTTCCAGCCCTCCTGGGAGTCGGACTCTTTCTCGTGGATTTCGTCGGTCAGCGTAGCGGCGAACCTCGCGAGTCGTCCGGGGCTGACTCCCCAAGACAGGGGCATGACATGATATGGCGCGGCCAGCACGCGTCACGCCAGAAGGCTCCAGAAAACTCCTTGCGCGGCCCATTTCAAATGGCCCCGAGGCGTCGCAGCATCACCAGCAGGGACTCCCGCCGCCCGTGATGGCGCGGCTGACGGATTTCGCAGGCGTTGGGCGCTGTGTTAGAATGCGGCCCTCGCGAATGCGCTGGCTTGGCCGCTGTCTATGCTCGCTGCGCTTCGGGTCAGCGCTGGTTTCGAGGGGCACGGCTCTTGCCGGGGGCGGCCAACAACAAGCCAGAGCGGGCCTCTGGCTTTTCCATTTTCTTGCTGGGGTTGCACTATGCCGGTTGTCACACTGCCTGATGGTTCGCAAAGGGAGTTCGCACAGCCCGTGACGGTTGCCGAGGTCGCTCAGAGCATCGGCGCCGGCTTGGCGCGCGCGGCCCTGGCGGGCAAGGTCGATGGTCGGCTGGTCGACACCTCCTTCTCGATCGCGGCCGACGTGCAGCTCGGCATTGTCACCGACAGGGATCCGGAGGGTCTGGAGGTGATCCGGCACTCGACCGCGCACCTGATGGCCTACGCGGTCAAGGAGCTGTTTCCGGCAGCGCAGGTGACAATCGGGCCGGTGATCGAAAACGGCTTCTATTACGATTTCGCCTACCAGCGCCCGTTCACCAACGAGGATCTGGCGGCCATCGAGAAGCGCATGGGTGAACTTGCCAAGCGCGATATTCCGGTGCAGCGGGAGGTCTGGCAGCGTGACGAGGCGATCACTTTCTTCAAGTCGATCGGCGAGCACTACAAGGCAGAGCTGATCGGCGCGATTCCGCAGGACCAGGAGGTCTCGCTCTACCGCGAAGGCGATTTTGTCGATCTCTGTCGCGGTCCGCACGTCCCGTCGACCGGCAAACTCAAGGTTTTCAAGCTGATGAAGCTGGCCGGCGCCTACTGGCGCGGCGATCATCGCAATGAACAGTTGCAGCGAATCTACGGCACGGCCTGGGCCAAAAAGGAAGATCAGGAAGCCTACCTGCACATGCTGGAGGAGGCGGAGAAGCGCGATCATCGCAAGCTCGGTCGACAGCTGGACCTCTTCCACCTGCAGGAAGAGTCGCCGGGAATGGTCTTCTGGCACCCGAAGGGATGGACGATCTGGCAGGAAGTCGAGCAGTACATGCGACGCCTGCTCGACCGCAACGGTTACCGCGAAGTGAAGACGCCGGCGATCATGGATCGCTCGCTGTGGGAGCGCTCCGGCCATTGGGAAAACTACGCCGAGCACATGTTTACGACGGCGTCCGAAAACCGCGACTACGCCGTCAAGCCGATGAACTGCCCGGGCCACATCCAGATTTTCAATCAGGGCTTGCGCAGCTATCGGGATCTGCCTCTGCGCCTGGCCGAGTTCGGCTCGTGTCACCGCAACGAGCCATCGGGCGCGCTGCACGGGATCATGCGCGTGCGCGCCTTCGTCCAGGATGACGCACACATTTTCTGTACGGAAGCGCAGGTGTTGCCCGAGACGACGGCCTTCATCGACCTTCTCGAGAAGGTCTATGCCGATTTCGGGTTCAACGACATCCTCGTCAAGCTGTCGACTCGTCCGGAAAAACGCATCGGTACCGACGAGCAGTGGGATCGGGCGGAAGTGGCCCTGGCCGAAGCTATGGATGCGCGGGGTTTGCACTACGATGTGCAGCCCGGAGAAGGCGCTTTTTACGGTCCAAAGATCGAATTTTCGCTCAAGGACTGCCTCGGGCGGGTTTGGCAATGCGGTACGCTGCAGCTCGATTTCGCCTTGCCCGAGCGGCTTGACGCGCACTACATCGGCGAGGATAACGATCGCCATATTCCGGTCATGTTGCACCGGGCGATCCTTGGTTCGCTGGAGCGTTTCATCGGAATTCTGATCGAGAATTATGCCGGCGCGATGCCTTTGTGGCTGTCGCCGACGCAGGCGGTGGTGCTGAATATTTCCGAGAAGCAGAACGACTACGCCGAACAGGTCGCGGCGACGCTGCGTAATGCCGGGCTGCGGGTCGAGGCGGATTTGCGCAACGAAAAAATTACCTATAAAATACGAGAACATAGCTTGAACAAGCTGCCATACCAGATCGTCGTTGGCGACAAGGAGGTGGCAGCGAACCTGGTGGCCGTGCGCACACGCGGTGGTCAAGATCTCGGACAAATGTCGATCGAGGCTCTGACCGGGCGACTTCTTGATGAAGTTGCCGCGCGAAGTGGTACGGCTTAACTTTTGTCGGAACAAGGAGTGGACCCATCGCACTGCAAAAGGCGCAACGCGTTAACGAAGAGATCAATGCACCAGAAGTCCGTCTCGTAGGCGAGGACGGCGAGGCATTGGGAGTGATGAGTGCCAGAGAGGCATTGTCGCTGGCCGAGGAGGCAGGGCTGGACCTGGTGGAGATTGCTCCGATGGCACGGCCTCCTGTTTGCCGGATCGTCGATTTTGGCAAGTTCAAGTATCAGGAACAGAAACGCCAGCACGAGCAGCGGCAGAAGCAGAAGCAGGTACAGGTGAAGGAAGTCAAGCTTCGTCCGGGCACCGACGAGAATGACTACCAAATCAAACTGCGCAACATGACGCGCTTCCTCGAAGAGGACGACAAGGTCAAGGTCACCTTGCGATTCCGTGGCCGGGAGATGGCGCATCAGGATATCGGCATGCGCCAGATCGAGCGCATCAGGGCGGATCTGCAGGAAGTCGCGCTGGTTGAGCAGATGCCCAAAATGGAAGGTCGTCAGATGATCATGGTGCTGACGCCGAGCAAGAAGAAGCCGTTGTAGGCTGGCAGCCGAAAGCGGATTCAAGTCGTTGCAGCAATAACAAGTGGTGTCGGGTTCGAAGAGCTCCCGTCGGGAGACACCTGGCAACATGTTTATAAAATGGAGCATAAAATGCCCAAAATGAAGACCAAGAGCGGAGCGAAGAAGCGCTTCACGGTCAGTGCCAGCGGCCGTATCAAGCGCTCATTTGCGTACAAGCGGCACATTCTCACCAAGAAAGACACCAAGACCAAACGCCAGTTGCGCGGGACGACCGAGGTGCATGCTGCTGACAAGGCCATGGTTCGTTCCATGCTGCCTTACGCTTGAGGAGATAAGAGATGCCCAGAGTCAAACGTGGTGTAACGGCGCACGCTCGCCACAAGAAAATCTTAGCCCTCGCCAAGGGTTACCGCGGCCGTCGCAAGAACGTCTATCGCGTTGCCAAGCAGGCGGTGATGAAGGCCGGTCAATATGCCTACCGCGATCGCCGTCAGCGCAAGCGTCAGTTCCGCAGCCTGTGGATTGCCCGCATCAATGCGGCGGCCAGGGAACTGGGGATGAAATACAGCACCTTCATGAATGGCCTCAAGAAGGCGCAGATCGAAGTGGATCGCAAGGTGTTGGCTGATCTGGCTGTTTTCGACAAGCCGGCTTTCGCGGCTCTGGCCGTGCAGGCCAAGGCTCAACTCGGCGCCTGAACTCGACGCGCGTCAAGAAAGGAGGCGTCAGCCTCCTTTTTTTCGGTGAACCATGCATAACTTCGATCAAATAGTCCAAGCTGCGTCGCTCGCGTTTGCAGCGACCGACGATCCTGACGCCCTGGAGCAGATCAAGGGCGGC
Source organism: Accumulibacter sp. (assembly GCF_032229525.1). Classification (GTDB taxonomy): domain Bacteria; phylum Pseudomonadota; class Gammaproteobacteria; order Burkholderiales; family Rhodocyclaceae; genus Accumulibacter. Next base: position 3,943 of record NZ_JAVTWB010000147.1, read on the forward strand.
TATCTCGGGAAAAGCGGCCAGATCACCGAGTTGCTCAAGGGCCTCGGCAAGCTGCCAGCCGACGAACGCAAGGCTGTTGGGGCGGCGATCAATCGCGCCAAGGACGCCGTCGAAACGGCACTCAATGCCCGTCGCGAGGCGATTCGCCGGCTGACGCTTGACGCCAGGCTCGCCGAGGAGGCGTTGGATGTGACGCTGCCGGGACGTGGCCAGTCGCGCGGCGGCCTGCATCCGGTCACCCGAACGCTGGAGCGCATTGAAGCGCTGTTCCGCTCAATCGGTTTCGACGTCGCCGACGGCCCCGAGATCGAGGCCGACTTCCAGAATTTCACGGCGCTCAATACGCCGGCGGATCACCCCGCGCGTTCGATGCACGATACTTTCTATCTGCAGGACGAGTCCGGCGCAGTGGCCGAAAACGTGCTGTTGCGCACGCATACCAGCCCGATCCAGGTTCGCTACATGCAGGCGCACGTCGCCAGACATGCCGGCGCGGAAGCCATGCCGGAGATCCGCGTGATCGCCCCGGGGCGCGTCTATCGCGTCGATTCCGATGCCACGCATTCGCCGATGTTTCATCAGGTGGAAGGTTTATGGGTGGGTGAGAACGTCAGTTTTGCCGACTTGAAGGGGGTGGTGGGCGATTTCCTGCGCCGCTTCTTCGAAAGCGATGACCTGCAGGTGCGTTTCCGCCCGTCCTTCTTCCCGTTCACCGAACCGTCGGCCGAGATCGACATGGCCTTCATGAGCGGCGCGCTGAAGGGCCGCTGGCTGGAAATCGCCGGTTGCGGCATGGTTCATCCCAACGTCTTGCGCCACGTGGGAATCGACCCGGAGAAGTACCTCGGCTTTGCCTTTGGCATGGGCCCTGACCGGCTGACGATGCTGCGCTATGGCGTCAATGACCTGCGCCTGTTCTACGACGGCGATTTGCGCTTCCTGCGGCAGTTTGTTTGACCGCTGGCGTGCTCACCACTCTTCCTGATATTCATCGTTCATGAAATTCTCTGAATCCTGGCTACGCAGCTTTGTTGACCCCGCTTGCTCGGGTGACGAATTCACGCACCTGTTGACCATGGCTGGTCTCGAAGTCGAAGAGGAAGAGACCGTCGCGCCGGCTTTCGACAGGGTGGTGGTGGGGCAGGTGCTCGAGGTCGGCAAGCATCCGGATGCCGACCGGCTCAACGTCTGCCGGGTCGATGTCGGTTGCGGTGAGGTGTTGCAGATCGTTTGCGGGGCGCCGAATGCGGCCGCCGGTATCAAGGTGCCTTGCGCACTGCCCGGCGCCGAACTGCCGGGAGGCTTCCGGATCAAGGTCGCCAAGGTGCGCGGGGTAGAGTCGTCCGGCATGCTGTGCTCGGCCAAGGAGTTGGGTATTGCCGAAGAGGCGGCGGGTCTGCTGCTGCTGAACTCCGCTGCGCCGATCGGCGAGGATATCCGTCGCCATCTCGATCTCGACGATCGCCTGTTGACGCTCAAGCTGACGCCAAACCGGGCAGATTGCCTGTCGCTTGAAGGTGTTGCACGCGAGGTCGCCGCGCTGACCGGTACGCCGACCCGTTTTACGGAGGTTGCGGAAGTCGAGGTGACCATCCCGACCACGCGCGCAGTCGTCCTTGATGCCCCTGAGGCTTGCCCACGCTATTGCGGTCGGGTGATTGCCGGGGTCGACGCCAATGCGGCGACACCTCTGTGGATGAGCCGTCGCCTCGAGCGCAGCGGCATCCGTCCGATTTCGGCGCTGGTCGATATCACCAACTATGTGATGCTCGAACTCGGGCAGCCCCTGCATGTTTTTGACAATACGCGCCTGGAAGGCGCGATCCATGTTCGCATGGCGCGTGCCGGCGAAAAGATCAAGCTGCTCAACGAGCAGACGCTGGACTTGCAGGATGACGTGTTGCTGATTGCCGATGAGCGTCGCCCGGTGGCGATGGGTGGCATCATGGGCGGCGAGGAAAGTGGTGTCACGCTGGCCAGCACCGAGGTATTTCTCGAGTCCGCCTTCTTTGCCCCGACAGCGATCGCTGGTCGTGCCCGCCGCTACAGCTTCGTTTCCGACGCCTCGCATCGCTTCGAGCGCGGCGTCGATTTCGGCGGTACGCGACGCGCGCTGGAGCGGGCAACGGGCCTGGTCCTCGAGGTGTGCGGTGGTCAGGCCGGGCCGGTCAGCGAAGGCCTGGCGAAGTTGCCCGAGCGCAAAGAGGTTCGCCTGCGACCGGCCCGAGTGGCCAAGGTGCTGGGCGTGGCGTTCTCTGACGAGCGCATCGGCGAACTGTTTGCGCGTCTCGACCTGCCATTCACCAGGGATGGGGACGACTTCATAGTCATTCCGCCGAGCTACCGTTTCGACCTCGAGATCGAGGAAGACCTGATCGAAGAGATTGCACGGCTGCATGGTTACGAGAACATTCCGTCGGTGGCGCCACAGGCCTTGATGTCGATGCTGCCACAGACCGAGCGCGCGCGGCCCCTGGCGCGGGTGCGACAGATCCTGGCCGACAGTGGCTACCAGGAAGTGGTCAATTTCGCTTTTGTCGAAGAAGGCTGGGAAAGGGATTTCGCCGACAACGGCCAGCTGATTCGGCTCGCCAACCCGATTGCCAGCCAGTTGAGCGTCATGCGTTCGACATTGATCGGCGGGCTGATCGCCAACGTGGCGACCAACCTCAAGCGGCGGCAGAGTCGAATGCGCTTGTTCGAGACCGGGCGCTGTTTCTTCCGCGACGCGCAAGGCGGGCCGGTAGCCGGATTTCGTCAGCCGTGGCGAGTCACGGCGCTGGCTTACGGTCCCGCGCTACCCGAACAGTGGGGTTGCCCGGCGCGTAATGTCGATTTTTTCGACGTCAAGGCCGATCTCGAACTTCTCCTCGCTCCGCGCGTGGCGAGCTTTGAGAAAGCAGTACATCCGGCCTTGCATCCTGGCCGCAGCGCATCCGTGTCGCTCGATGGCAAGCCTATCGGCTTTGTCGGCGAGCTGCACCCGCAGTGGCAGCAAAAGTACGAACTGCCATTGGCGCCGGTACTCTTTGAACTCGATCTCGATGTGATCGTCATGGCTACGCTTCCGCAATATGCAGAGGTGTCCCGCCAGCCGCCAGTCATTCGGGATATGGCGATGGTGGTCGATAATGCACTGGAATTGAAGCAACTGGTCGATGGCTTGGCCGCCAATCGCCCGGCAATCGTGCGTGATATCAGTCTCTTCGACGTCTATGTCGGGCGCGGGGTGGAGGCTGGCAAGAAAAGCCTTGCCTTCCGTATAGTGATGCAAGATACTCAAAAAACATTGCAGGAAGTCGAAGTCGACGCGGCCATGCAGCAGTTGGTGGCTTATCTGCAAAAAGCATTCGCAGCGCAGCGTCGCGTCTGAGAAGGGGGAGGAATGACGCTTACCAAAGCAGAACTCGCGGATTTGCTGTTCGAGAAGGTTGGCCTCAACAAGCGTGAAGCAAAGGATATGGTCGAGGCTTTCTTCGAGGAGATCCGGGATGCGCTGGAGCGTGGTGATGGGGTGAAGCTCTCGGGGTTCGGTAATTTCCAGCTGCGCGACAAGCCGCAGCGTCCGGGCCGAAATCCCAAAACAGGGGAAGAAATTCCGATCACGGCGCGGCGAGTCGTCACTTTTCATGCCAGCCAGAAACTGAAGGCCGAGGTGGAGCACGCTTATGACGGAAGCCAGTCCTAGAGACAACGGCAATGAGCCATTGCCAGCCATTCCGGCCAAGCGTTACTTCACGATCGGCGAGGTAAGCGAGCTGTGCGGCGTCAAACCGCACGTCCTGCGTTATTGGGAACAGGAATTTACGCAGCTCAGGCCGGTCAAGCGGCGAGGTAACCGTCGTTACTACCAGCATCACGAAGTCCTGCTCGTTCGCCGCATCCGGGAGCTTCTTTACAGCCAGGGTTTCACGATCAGTGGCGCCCGCAATCGTCTCGGCGATGCCGAGCCGACCGCCGCTGACAAGTCCGCTGGCGTGAGCGGTGAAGCGATGCGTGCTGAGTTGTTGAGCATCGCAGAATTGCTGCGGATTTGAGCGCCGAGGGGGATTTCGAGTATAATTCGCAGGTTGTCGGGGCGTGGCGCAGCCTGGTAGCGCACTTGCATGGGGTGCAAGGGGTCCCGAGTTCGAATCCCGGCGCCCCGACCAATAGAATCAAGAAGTTGGCGTGAATGAAGAACCGGCCTTGGGCCGGTTTTTTGTTTCGCGGTGCGGTTGGCGG
>NZ_JAVTWB010000148.1:0-3227 GCF_032229525.1 Accumulibacter sp.
CTAATCCGGTTTCTTCCGCCCTTCATCGGTCCCCGGGGCAAGAAACGCTCCGACCCCCAGCACGATCAACAGAGCTGGCCACCAGATCCGCAGTAGCCGGGCAATGTCCACTTCGATCACCTCCAGGTTGATGGCCAGAGCCAGGGCACCCACCAGGATCAGTGCGACGGCGCCAAAGTTCCCTCTCATTTCGTTTCCTCCCGGTACGCGGCGCCAGGACTTTCTGCCGGCTTCGCGGTCAGTCTTCCCGGAACACAGCGGTCCCGGCATGGGCAAAAGGATCAGGGTAGATATTGATCCAGGTAAGCGTTCACCGCCAGCGCGCCCAAGCCCCGCACGTCAAGCGACGACTCGATGATGAGCGCCTGCTGTTCAGGCGAAAACCTGCGCGCCAGGTGTCTCCTGAACTTCTCGAGCAGCACCGGAATCCCTTCCGCGCGGCGGCGGCGATGGCCGAGCGGGTATTCGGCGACCAGTTCCGTCGTACAATTGCCGTCGGAGAAGAAGACCTGCAAGGCATTGGCGATGGAACGTTTTGCCGGATCCAGATAGTCCTTCGAGAAAGCGGGCTCTTCGATGACCTCGATCTTCGCCCGCAGCGCGTCGATGCGTGCGTCTGCCGCGGCCTCGTCCTCGTAGGCTTCGGCCGTCAGCTGGCCCTCGATGAGGGCGAAGGCGACCATGTACTGCAGGCAATGGTCACGGTCGGCCGGATTGTGCAGGGGCCCCGCTTTGTCGATGATGCGCAGGGCTGATTCGTGGCTGCGAATGACCACCTTCTCGATGCTGTCGAGCCGCTCCAGCACCTGCGGATGAAGCTCGACCGCACACTCGACTGCAGTCTGGGCGTGAAACTCGGCCGGGTAGCTGATCTTGAACAGGATGTTCTCGATCACGTAGCTGCCATAGGGCCGTGACACGCGGAATGCCTGCCCCTTGAACAACGCGTCGTAGAAGCCCCAGGTCCTGGCCGTCAGCGCCGACGGATAGCCCATCTCGCCTTTCATTGAAAACAAGGCCAGCAGAACGCCGCGAGCGGTCGCATCGCCCGCCGCCCAGGACTTGCGAGAGCCGGTGTTCGGCGCGTGGCGATAAGTGCGCAACGGCTGACCGTCCACAAATGCCTGCGAAACGGCGTTGATGATCTGCTGCCGTCCACCACCCATCAGCCAGGTACATACCGCCGCAGACGCCACCTTGACCAGCACGACGTGGTCCAGCCCGACGCGATTGAAACTGTTCTCCAGCGCCAGCACACCCTGAATCTCGTAGGCCTTGATCATCGCCTCCAGCACCTGACGCATCTGCAGCGGCGCTTGGCCACTGGCCATACGCGTCCGCGACAGCCAGTCGGCGGTGGCCAGAATGCCGCCGAGATTATCGGAGGGATGACCCCACTCGGCGGCCAGCCAGGTGTCGTTGAAATCGAGCCAGCGAACCAGGGTGCCAATGTTGAACGCCGCCTGTACCGGGTCGAGCTGAAAGCTCGTCCCCGGCACCCTGGCGCCGTGCGGGACCACCGTCCCGGGGACGAGCGGCCCGAGCAATCTGGTGCATGCCGGATAGGCAAGCGCTTCCATCGCGCAGCCGAGGGCGTCGATCAGACAATATCGCGCGGTGTTGTAGGCAGCACCGGACTCGACCTTGAAGTCCAGGACGTAATCGGCGATATCGACCAGCACCTGGTCAGGCTCTGGGCGATTGGCGGGAATTCGTGATGACATCTTGCGTTTCCTGGTGTGCTGACCAGCTGCCGCGGCGGCGGGGACGAAGCGACTGCCGGCGGGCCTTCTCGCGGCGGCAACGACGACCGGCAAGCCGCTAGCTTCTCGCAGCCAGTGGAAGGAACTCCTGCGTCTCCGGGCCGATGTAATTAGCCGAGGGGCGAATCAGCTTGCCGTCAATGCGTTGCTCGATAACGTGTGCCGCCCAGCCGCTGGTACGGGCGATCACGAACAGCGGCGTGAACATCGGTGTGGGTACGGCGAGCATGTGATAGACAACAGCCGAGAACCAATCGACGTTGGGAAACATGTTTTTTTGATCCCACATCACTTGCTCGATGCGGCTGGCGATGTCGAAAAGTGCCCGGTTGTCGCCGTCCATGCACAATTGCTCAGCCACCGCACGGATCACCTTGTGGCGCGGGTCGGCGATGGTATATATCGGGTGGCCAAAACCGATGATGATCTCGCGGTTGGCCAAGCGGCGGCAGATGTCCTGCTCGGCATGCTGCGGGTCGTTGTAGCGGCTCTGGATTTCGAAGGCGGCCTCGTTGGCGCCACCGTGCCGCGGGCCACTCAATGCCCCGATGGCGCCGCTGACCGCCGCATAGAGATCGGCACCGGTGCCGGTGATGGTGCGCGCCGTAAACGTCGAGGCATTGAACTCATGCTCGGCGTACAGCACCAGCGACTTATCCAGGCTGGCGGCATGCAGCGCCGAGGGCTCCTTGCCGCACAAGAGGTGGAGAAAGTGTGCGGCGATGGACTGGTCGTCGGTCTCGGTCTCGATGCGCCGGCCATTATGCGACCAGTGATACCAGTAAAGCAGCATCGACCCGAAGCTGGCGATCAGCCGATCGGCGATTTCGCGCGCGGCGCCGGGGTTATGGTCCTGCGCCTCCGGCAAGATGGTCCCGAGAGCCGAGCAACCGCTGCGCAGCACATCCGTCGGGTGCGCAGATGCCGGCAGGTTCTCCAACACCGGCCTGAGCCTCACCGGCAAGCCGCGCAGCGTCTTGAGCTTTTTCCGGTACTGGTTCAGTTGCGTCAGGCTGGGCAAACGCCCGTAGAGCAACAGGTAGGCCACTTCCTCGAAAGTCGCGTGCTCGGCCAGGGCAATGACATCGTAGCCGCGGTAGTGCAGATCGTTGCCCGCACGTCCGACGGAACAAATCGCCGTATCCCCGGCCACCACGCCCGATAGGGCGACCGATTTCTTGCCCTTGCGGGCTTCATCACCTATCCACGTATCGTCCATCATTTCCTCCACTCTGCTCGACGTCAAACGGTGCGTGTCGGACGCCAGCACTCGCCGACCGTCGATCGGCCCCGCAACTACCTGACACCGGCACCGCCGGCAAGGTTGTCGGCCGACTGTCTGTCGTCGACATTAGCCGAAGGTAGCCCCTCGGCGGCAGGCAGGCGCGCCGGTGGCAAAAAGGCCAGCGTGCAAGCGCGCTCGTGACCGATCAGCGGCTTGGGTAGCCGAACGATCTCCACATC
>NZ_JAVTWB010000148.1:3327-21843 GCF_032229525.1 Accumulibacter sp.
CCGTAAAAACTCGCTCGGCCGGAAATGATTGACGGCGTTTCCGGCCACTCACCCGCCCTTTGAATGAGCGAGGCCGGTTCGCCCAGCGCGAGTCCGGAGATGAGCGACGCCAGCAGCGCGACAATACCCCTCACGGCGGCCCACTCCCGAGGGCGACCATAGGCGCCAGATATCGGGCTCGAGACACGGGTCGCCGTGTAACGGTTGCCGACCGGCTCGCGCGAATTGATGCGTGAACGCCTGCCTTACCGGGAAAGCGCCCGCCGCAGAACCGCCTTGGCGACCGGCAGCAGCGCCTGCGCTTACTTGCCAACGGCGCCAACAACTGTCTGAAAACGCTGCCAGCCCATGCTGGCGTGGTCTTTACGAGCGGCGCGCGCGCGCCGCTCGGCGAGCACGACGCGGGCGTCGAGCGCCAAGGTGCGCGCGCTGACCTTTAGAGCGCTTACAATGGCGACTATTTGTACGGTACGGCGCATGGCAAGGATGTCCTCGGCAGGATTTGGCAACCATCAGCGATACGAGCGTCGAAGGATAGCCTGCCCGCGGACGCATGCACAAGCCGTCCGGCGATCCTCCTGCCCGAGCAGCGCTCCCAGCCACCGACTCGGCAAGTAGCAGGCGTACTGCCCAACATGGCCGCGACAATGAAAACCCACCCCGTTCCGGATTGGCTACGACAACTGCTGATGCGCAGCGTCGCCCATCGCCACTATTCGTTGGTAGTGGCGGCGATCGCCTTTGTCACCACCATCACTTTCAGTTTCCCCTTCGTTGCCGTGCTGATTCCGGCCGTCTTGCTGGCCCCCCGGCGCTGGCGAACCCTTGGCCTGCTCTGTGGGGTGGCCAGCGGCTTCGGCGCCGCAGCCCTGGTCGAGATCTTTCAGTACCTGGGCGGGGACCTGGTCCTCGCGCGCTACCCGGAACTGCAGGCGATGGAAGTCTGGCAGTTGGCCAGTGAGTGGCTGCAAAGCTGGGGCCTCCTGGCCATCCTGATCATTGCCGGATCACCGATGCCGCAGACGCCAGCCCTGCTCTTCTGCGCTCTGGCCAACGTCTCGTCACTGGGAATCCTGGTTGCCGTGGCGCTCGGCAAAACGGCCAAATACCTGTTCATGGCCTGGGCGACGGCACACTATCCTGCGCGCTTCATCCGCTACCGCTGACCGTCTTCAACCCGGGTTGATAGCGCGTCGGCGCGGAAGCCGTAGCCGCGCTCAGGCGACGCCAGCGCTTTCGGCCTGCACCTCCGCCCAGTAGCTCGAGCGCACCATCGGCCCGCAAGCGGCGCCGCTAAACCCCATCGCCAGGGCTCGCTCCTCGTACATCTTGAAGACGTCCGGATGAACGTAGCGAGCGACCGGCAGGTGGTGGCCGGATGGTGCGAGGTACTGGCCGATGGTCAGCATCTCGACGCCGTTGGCGCGCAGATCGCGCAGGACTTCGAGAAGTTCGTCGTCGGTTTCGCCGAGGCCGACCATCAGTCCCGATTTGGTCGGAACCTGCGGATAGCGCGCCTTGAAGCCCTTCATGAAAGCCAGCGAATGCGCGTAATCGGCTCCCGGACGTGCCTGACGATAGAGTCGCGGCACGGTTTCCATGTTGTGGTTGAGCACGTCGGGCAGGGCCTTGCCGAGCACCTCGAGGGCGATTTCCATGCGCCCGCGAAAATCGGGAACCAGTGTCTCGATGGTCGTACCGGGCGAACTGCGGCGTACCGCGCTGATCACGTCGACGAAGTGCTGGGCACCGCCATCACGCAGGTCATCGCGATCGACGCTGGTGATCACCACGTAGCGCAGCTTGAGCCTGGCGACGCTGTCGGCGAGCTTGGCGGGTTCGTTGACATCAGGCGGCAGGGGCTTGCCATGGCCGACGTCGCAGAAAGGGCAGCGGCGTGTGCAGATGTCACCGAGGATCATGAAGGTGGCGGTGCCGCGACCGAAACACTCACCAATATTGGGGCAGGCGGCTTCTTCACAGACCGTGTGCAGCTCCTGCTCGCGCAGCATCTTCTTGATTTCGCCAAAACGACCGCCTGCGTTGCCGGCCTTGACGCGAATCCAGTCCGGCTTGCGTTGTGGTGCCTGCGGGATGATCTTGATCGGAATGCGCGCCGTCTTCAGTTCGCCGCGTTCCTTGACGCCGGCGACCCTGGCGCTCGGCTTGCTTGTGCCACGATCTTCATTCTGAGTGCTCATTGCATGTGCTCCAGTTGAGCTGCGAGCTGTCCTGCCAGCGCGATCGCCATTTCCGCGGGGCTCAGCGCAATGCCGAGATCGCTGGTCTGGGTAACCGGCAGGCCGGGGTAGCCGCACGGATTGATCGCCGCAAAAGGCGACAAATCCATATCGACGTTCAGGCTGACGCCGTGGTAGCTGCAGCCCTTGCGTACACGTAGGCCAAGGGCCGCGACCTTGGCCGAGCCGACGTAGACACCGGGCGCACCCCCATGCCGTTCGGCGCATACGCCGTACCGGGCCAGCAGGTCGATCACCGCCTGCTCGATTGCCGATACCAGTTCACGGATTTTCAACCGCCGCCGGCTCAGATCCAGCAGCAGATAAATCACCACCTGGCCGGGGCCGTGGTAGGTGATCTGACCGCCCCGATCGCTCTTTACGAGGGGAATGCCGAGGTCGACCAAGAGGTGCTCCGGCTTGCCGGCCTGACCCAGCGTGAGCACCGGCGAATGCTCGCAGCACCACAGTTCATCGCGTGTTTCACCGCCGCGTGCGGCGGTGAAGTCGATCATTTCCCGCCAGGTGTAGCGATAGTCGGTGCGCCCGAGATGGCGGACCAGTGGCGGCAACAGGGTTGACCCCGACGACGGCAGATGCTCGCCACCGACGCCTTCGCGCGCGCGCGCCGCGAGGCCTCGCTGTTCGCAATTCATAGCACGATCTTGACCAGCGGATGGCTGCTCAGTTCCCGATACAGCGTATCGAGCTGCACCTTGCTGGTGGCGTTGATGGTGCACGTCAGGCTGACGTACTTGCCAGCAGTCGAGGCGCGCATTTCCATCGTTCCCCCGTCAAAATCCGGGGCGTGCCGCAGCACCATATCGAGCACCTCCTGCGCCAGTGAGTCATTGGCCAGCCCCATGATCTTGAGGGGGAATGGACAAGGGAATTCGAACAGGCTTTCTCGCTCTTCAGACATCGGTGCCTGGCCAGGAGGCTGTGCGCAGCGGCGACGCAGCCGCTTCGTCTACTGGAACCACATTCGTACGGTATCTATCATTCGGCCAACGATTCCTGCTGTCGGCACCGCTTCGAGCGCCAGTACCGGGTAGTCGCCGTAGTGCTTGCCGTCGAGGCTGACTTTCAGGGTTGCCAGTGTCTGCCCCAGCGCCACGGGCGCCATCAGCGGCTGCTGCGAAATGAGTTCGGTCTTGATCTTCGGCCCGAAGCCCTTGGGCACGACGATCACCAGATCCTCCGAAAAACCAATCTTGACCGTGGCTTCCTTGCCTTTCCAGACCTTCAGGCTGGAGACCGGATCGTTCTTCGCATACAGCTGCACGCCATCGTAGAACTGAAAGCCATAATTGAGCAGCTTGAGCGATTCCTGGACGCGCGCGTTGGAAGATGCGGCACCAAGCACCACTGACAACAAGCGCCGCGGACCGCGTTTGGCCGACGACACCAGGCAATAGCCTGCCGCCTCGGTGTACCCCGTCTTCAGGCCGTCCACGGTCGGGTCTATCCACAGCAGTCGGTTACGATTCGGCTGGGTGATATTGTTGTAGCGAAACTCCTTCATTGAGTAGTACTTGGCGTACTCCTCCGGAAAATCGCGAATCAGCGCCCCGGCCAGGATGGCCAGATCGCGCGCCGTGGTGTAGTGCTCGGGGTCTGGCAGGCCGTTGGAGTTACGGAAATGCGAACCCTTCATGCCGAGTCGCTGCGCCTCGCGATTCATCATCTGAGCGAAGTTTTCCTCGTCACCGGCAATCGCTTCGGATAGCGCGACGCAGGCATCGTTACCCGACTGTACGATCATGCCCTTGAGCAGGTCATCGACCTTGACCTCGGTGCCAACCTGGATGAACATCCGCGAACCGCCTGTTTTCCAGGCCTTGCGGGAGATCAGTACGGACTGGTCGAGCTTGATCGTGCCCTGCTTGAGCGCCGCAAAACTCAAATAGGCGGTCATCAGCTTGGTCAGCGACGCCGGTTCAAGGCGCTCGTCGGGAGCCTGCGCGGCCAGTTCCTGCCCGGACGACATCTCGATCAACAGCCACGACTTGGCCGCCAGCGACGGCGGCGTGGGTAGCTGCTGCGCGAGCACCAGGATGGGAAAAGAAAGCAGGAGGAAGAACAGCGATCGAAGCTTGAGCATGGCTGGGTTCTTGGCAAAAGGCGGATTATAGCAAGCCTGCACGACGCCACCTGTAGGCGTTTTGTGACCAGGCGACGCGCGGAATTCCGTCGCTCCGTGATTTACCACACACGCCGACCGGCGGACCGGCACGTACGATGACGGCTGTTTCCTGGCATGAGGAGCCACCTTAAAGTGGCTTTCGCCCGACCCCCATGTTACCGCCACTCAAACCTCTCGCGAGCTCTCTTGACCTGCAAAGCGCATTTGCGCGACTGTCAAGAAACGGCTTCTCCAGCAACAGCCTGGACGAGTCCTTGCGCCACCTCACCGCAGCGACCGGGCGCGCGCTCAACATCGAGCGGGTCAGCCTGTGGGGCTTGATTGCCCAGCGCGCGAGTCTCGAGTGCATCGACCTCTACGAACTTTCCCGCGACCGACACAGCAGCGGGGTCACGCTGGATGCGGCACGCTACCCGCAATACTTCCAGGCCCTCGAGCGAGGCGAGCCGATCGTCGCTGACGATGCGATGAAGCATCCGACGACACAGGCGTTCACCGAGGACTATCTGCTGATGAACGGCATCAGTGCCGTCATCAACTCACCCATTCATCTCAAAGGGGAGTTACAGGGGGTCCTCTGTATCGAGCGCGTCGGACCGCACGCCGCCTGGACTGCGATGCAGCGCCTGTTCGCGCATTCGATCGCCAGTCTGGTCAGCCTGGCGATCGTGCAACACCAACTGCTGCTGATCGAAGATGAGTTACATGATGCAAACTGCCTGCAACGGGCATTGTTCGCTGGTGCACGCGACGCCATTCTGATTTCCGACGCCAGCACCGGGCACATTCTCGACGCCAACCCACAGGCCGAGAAGCTGTTCGGGCGACAGCGGCATCAGCTTCTCGGCGTGCTGCAAAACGAGCTTCACTCACCAGACGACGGCCTGGATATTGACCGGCTTCTCGAACTGGCCAGGCCGGACGGCACAGAAACGCTGCGCAGCACGGTAGTCAGTCAGGACGGCAAGGCCATTCCTGTCGAGATCGTCGGCTATGAGGTACAACTCGCACGCGGCGAGAAGATCGTCCAGGGGTTTTTCCGCCCGCGGGTGGTGGACTTCCCCGCTCCCTGATCAGCGCGTAACGAAGGTCGGCTTGTACCCCAGGGCCAGCCGGATCCTCTCGGCGACCCGTTCGGCGTCGGCACGGCTGCGATAGGGGCCCATGTGAACGCGGTGCATGCCACTACCAGCATTGATCTGGATGCTATCGTTGAGCCAGTCCAGTTCGTGCATCAGATGCGTGCGCAGACTCTCGGCGTTTTCGGCGCTGGCGAAAGCCCCCAGTTGCAGGAAAACGCCGCGCGAAGTCGCCGGCGACAACGCCAAGGTCGGGGCTGACGAGACGGGCGGCGCGCGCTCCACCAGCGCTGAGGGCAGCGATGCCGTGTCCTGGCCCAGGCTGACCGCCAGCAATTCGATCTCGTCTGGCTGACCGGCCAGCGTCGCCTTTGGCGCACGGGGCGGGGGCACCACCTGAGCGTAAGTCAAGGTCGTCGCCTCCGCCGGCAAGATTGCGTCGACCTGAACCAGTGTGCTGCCGTTGTCCACGTACCCCAGACGATAAGCGGCGACGTACGACAGATCGATGATCCGGTCCGCGTGGAAAGGGCCGCGATCGATGACCCGTACGATCACCGATTTTCCGTTGCCGACGTTGGTCACCCGGACATACGAGGGGATGGCCAGCGTCGGATGGGCGGCGGTCATCGAGAACATGTCGTAGGGTTCGCCGATCGACGTCCTCTGCCCATGGAACTTCTTTCCGTACCAGCTGGCGACGCCGCGCTGTTGATAGGGTACGAGACTGGTATTAGGTTCGTAGGCCTTCCCGAGAACGACATAAGGCCGGTTGGCAAAGCGATGCAAGGGCTCGATTTGTGGCTGGGGCTCGGGAATCTCGTCGAGATTGTCGGGAATATCGTCGCCGGGGCCATCGTCCTTGTAGTAGCCGCCACCCCGCTTCTGCAGCACACCTGACTTGCGCGCCGCCTTGCCAGATGACCTCGCCTGCTCCGCAGACCGCCCCGCCTCATCGACCGAACGCGGCGGCTGACCGCCGCAGGCGGTGAGCAGCACAGGCAGCGCCAGCAAGCACAGCGCAGCTCGGCAGTGCAGCCAATCGACCAGCGGCGTAGCGCCGGGCTTCATGTCCTGACCAGCATTCTGTGCGTGTGGATGCTCATCAGAATACCCACACCGACCGACAGCGTCACCAGCGCGGTTCCCCCGTAGCTCATGAACGGCAGCGGGACGCCAACCACCGGCAGGATGCCGCTGACCATACCCATGTTGACAAAGACATAGGTAAACAGGCTCAGTGTCACCGAGCCGGCCATCACCCGTGCGAAAAGCGTCGAAGCATTGGCGGCGATCATCAGCCCGCGGCCGATCAGCAACAGGTAGAGCAGCAGCAGAATGCCGTTGCCCAGCAAGCCGCGCTCCTCTGAAAAGACGGCGAGGATGAAGTCGGTGTGGCGCTCGGGAATGAACTCCAGATGGGTCTGCGTACCGGCCAGCCAGCCCTTGCCAAAATTGCCGCCCGAGCCGATGGCGATAGTCGACTGGATGATGTGATAGCCCGCCCCCAGCGGATCCGTGGCGGGGTCGATCAAGGTCAGGATCCGTTTCCGCTGATAGTCATGCAACATGGTCCACACGAAGGGCGCGGCGCCGGCCGCGACGGCCACCAGGCCGCCGATCAGCCACCATGACACGCCGGCGAAGAAAATGACGTAAAAGCCGGCGGCGCCGACCAGAATCGCCGTTCCCAGGTCAGGTTGCTTGGCGATCAGCGCAAAAGGCACCAGCAGCAGCAGGCTGGCGATCGCATAATGGCGGAACTTGAGCAGCGCCTCGTGCCGGTGAAAGTACCACGCCAGCATCAGCGGCACGGCGATCTTGAGTATTTCGGCCGGCTGGATCCGGGTGAAGCCGAGCGACAACCAACGCCTGGCGCCGTTGACCTTGATCCCGAAGAAATAGACCAGAACCAGGAGGATAAGGCCGACGGCGTAGAGCGGAACGCCGAAACGCATCAGTTTCTGCGGCGGCAACTGCGCGACCGCCCACATCGCGCAGAGCCCGATCGCCATGTTCAGCACCTGCGCAAGCATGCGATTGTTGGCGTCGTAGGTCGCGCTGTAGACGGTCACCAGCCCGACGACCATCAGCGCAGCGGTGATCAGCAGCAGCGGCACGTCCAGGTGCGCGACCAGAGCCCGCCAGACGCGGGACAGAAACTGCTGGAACATCAGCTAGTCATCCTCGACATCGTCCTCCTGGGCGGCCCCCTTGGGGAGTTTGCCCAGGAGATAATAATCCAGCACCATGCGCGCGATCGGCGCCGCTGACTGGGCGCCAAAACCGCCGTTCTCGACGATCACTGCCAAGGCGATCTTCGGCTCGTCAGCCGGTGCAAAGGCGATAAACAGCGCGTGATCGCGCAATGTCTCCTTCAGTCTGGACGACTTGTAGTCCCCGCCTTTCAGGCTGAAAACCTGGGCTGTACCGGTCTTGCCTCCAGACGTATAGCCAGCCCCGGCGAAAGCACGGGCACCGGTGCCCTGGGTATTGACACCAATCATCGCGTTCTTGATGGTCTCGACATGCTGTGGTTTCCATGGCAGCCGGCGCAGAGGTTCGGGCTCAACCATCGTCTTTTCGCCGGTCCGGCTGTCGGTAATGTATTTCACCAGGTGCGGACGAAACATGACGCCGTTATTGGCAACGGTGGCGGTCGCCAAGGCCAGCTGGATCGGCGTGTACGAATTGTAACCCTGCCCGATACCGATCGAGACCGTTTCGCCGGCGAACCACTTTTGCTGCTCAGGCCGCCTGAAGCGACGTTTCTTCCACTCCGGTGACGGCAATACGCCTTCCGACTCACCGTCGATGTCCACCCCGGTCCGCTGGCCCAGCCCCAGCTGACCCATGAAACGAGCGATGGCGTCGATGCCCATGTCGTTGGCCAGCATGTAGTAGTAAGTGTCGCACGATTGAACGATCGACTTGTACATGTCCACCGTGCCGTGCCCGCCTTTCTTGTCATCGCGAAATTGATGACCGCCAAAATTGAAGAAGCCGGGATCCGAGATGGTCTGACCAGGTGTTCGCTTGCCCGTTTCGAGCGCCGCCAGGGCCATGAACGGCTTGAATGTCGACCCTGGTGGGTAGGTTCCGTTGAGCGCCCGGTTGAGCATCGGCCGGTCGGGGGACTTGTTGAGCAGATCCCAGTCATCAGTCCGGATGCCGTCGACGAACAGGTTGGGGTCGAAAGTCGGGTTGGACACCAGCGCCAGGATCCCGCCGGTCGAAGGTTCGATCGCCACCAGAGCGCCACGGCGATCGCCGAAGGCCTTCTCGGCCATCTCCTGCAGCTTGACGTCAAGCGTCAGGACCAGGCGGCTGCCCTGGACGGGAGCGGTGCGCGCCAGACTGCGAATGGCCCGGCCACCCGCATCGATCTCGACTTGCTCGTAACCGGTCTCGCCGTGCAACTGGAACTCGTAGTGCTGCTCGATCCCGGTCTTGCCGATGTGGTCAGTGCCTTTGTAGTTGGCCGCCTGCTCGCTCTCCTCGATCATCTCCAGGTCGCGCTTGTTGATCCGGTTGATGTAGCCGATGGCGTGCGACGCGATCGGCCCCATTGGATACTGACGGAACAAGCGTGCCTTGACCTCGACACCCGGAAAAAGGTAGCGATTGGCGGCGAACCTGGCGACTTCCTCCTCGGTCAGGCGCGTGCGAATCGGCAGACTCTCATAGAGCTTGCTCTCCTCCAGCAGCTTGCCGAAGCGCCTGCGGTCCTTGGGCAGGACTTCGATCAGCTTGCCGAGGCCGTCGATCGTCGCGTCGAGGTCATCCACCTTCGATGGCGTGATCTCCAGGGTAAAAGCCGAGTAATTGCGCGCCAGGACGACACCGTTGCGATCGACGATCACGCCTCGATTGGGAACGATGGGCACGACGGAGATACGGTTGTCTTCAGCGCGCGTGGTGTAGTAGTCGTGCTGAACGACCTGCAGGTAGAAAAATCGGGAAGCCAACAGAGCCACGGCCGCCACTACCGCGACACCGGCCAGAACGACACGGAAGTGGAAGCGAGCAAGCTCGCTATCCGCGGCGTTCAACGACGACTGACGAGCGAGCAAGGCAAGGACCTCTCAGCTACAGCGGACAACGCGTGACCTGCGATCCCGATATCGGGAAGCACAGCGAAAGCAGCCCGCAGCCGTATTGCCCTCGATCTCAGAGCGGCCGATTGGCATCATGGTCGACGGGTTGGTGCTGCGGCAGCAGCAGGACGAAAGTCAGCAGCGGCCACAGCAGAGCGGCGATGAACGGCCCCAGGAAAAACGTCATCCCGGGAAGCTCGGCACCGGAAATGACCCAAACCCCGAGCTGTACCAATTGCACCAGCAGCAACAGCGGAAAGACCTGCAAAGCCTGCTGACCGAGCGGAAACCACAGAATTCGTCGTGACAGCGACGATGCGCCGTAGGCCACCAACACATAGGCGAGCGCGTGCTGTCCCAGCAGGCTCCCGTCGGCGACGTCCATCGCCAAACCGAAGAGAAAGGCCAACCCCATGCCGACCAGGCGCGGTTCTCGAATGCTCCAGAAAACAATCACCAGAGCCAGCCAATCGGGCACGCCGGGCCAGGCGGCGGTCGGCAGGAAATTCAGTGACAGCGCGCCGAACAGGCTTACGCCGATGAACCACGGCCGAACCGACAATAGAATGCGCGATGACGAGTAGCTGGTCTGCATCTGCCTAGTCCTTTTTCGGGCGCTTCTTCTTGGTCTGTCCCGAGTTGGCGGCAGCCTTCGCGCGGCTACCAGCCACCTCGTTCGCCAGTTCCTCCGGCAAGGCCACCACCGGGCGCGGGTCAAGCACCATGACTTCGCTGAAGTGCTCGACGCCAGCCAGAGGGATGCAGAAGATCCGGGCAAACGAGTAGGCCGTATCGCTTTCGATGTGCACTACCTTGGCCACCGGGAAACCCGGTGGAAAGATGCCGTCCAGCCCCGAGGTCACCAGCAGATCGCCATTCTGGACGTCGGCGTTGGTGGGCAGGAAACGCAGCTCGAGCTGCCCGTTGCCGAGGCCGAAAACCACCGAGCGCAGACCGGTGCGCACAACCTGTACGGGAACCGCCTGTTCCTTGTCGGTAATCAACGTCACCTCCGCCAGAAACGGGAACACCCTGGTCACCTGACCGACAATCCCTGCATCATCGATGACCGGCTGCCCGGCGATGACCTTGTCCTGCTGGCCCTTGTCGATGACGACCCGCCGAGCGTACGGATCGCGGGCCGAATAGAGAATCTGTGCGACCTGACCGCTGACCTGCTGCCGCTCCTTGACACCAAGCAATTTTCGCAGATGCGCGTTCTCCGCCTCGACGTGCCGGCTGCGCAGAAGCGTTGCCACGTTCTCTAGGCGAGCTCGCTGCAGTCGCGCGTTCTCATCCTGCAAACGGGCAACGGTCGCGAAGTAACCGCCAGCGTTGTCCAGGAACTGTGCCGGAAAATGCGCCAGACGTTGCACCGGGTGGGTGAACATCGCCAACCCTTGACGCAGAACCTCCAGCGCCTGAAAGCGGGCATCGACAATCAGCAGGGCAAGCGACAGCGCCAGGTAAAACGACAGCAGCGCCACGGGCGCCGGCCCGCGCTTGAAAAATGGTGGCGGCTGGTCCATCACTCGGTCATCGAAACTGGCAAGGCACGGCGCTCAGGCCGCTGCGCCTCAATCGGAAGCGAAAATGCTGCCGAGATTATCCATCTTCTCGAGCGCCATCCCGCAGCCACGGGCAACGCAGGTGAGCGGCTCTTCGGCGACGATCACCGGCAAACCGGTCTCCTCCATCAGCAGGCGATCGAGATCGCGCAGCAAGGCACCACCGCCGGTGAGCACCATACCCTTGTCGGCGATGTCTGCGCCGAGTTCCGGAGGGGTCTTCTCGAGCGCCGACTTGACCGCCGAAACGACGCTGTTCAGCGGCTCGGTAAGCGCCTCGAGGATCTCGTTGGACGAGATGGTGAATTTGCGCGGAATGCCTTCGGCCTTGTTGATCCCGGAGACCTCCATTTCGCGCACCTCGGCGCCAGGAAAAGCGGAACCAATCTGTTTCTTGATGTTTTCAGCGGTATTCTCACCGATCAGCATGCCGTAGTTGCGGCTGATGTAGTTCATGATCGCCTCGTCGAGCTTGTCACCGCCGACGCGCACGGAACCGGCATAAACCATGCCACCGAGCGAAATGACACCGACCTCGGTGGTCCCGCCACCGATGTCGACGACCATCGACCCGGTAGGCTCGGACACCGGCAGCCCGGCGCCGATGGCTGCCGCCATCGGCTCCTCGATGAGAAAGACCTGACTTGCACCGGCCCCGATCGCCGACTCGCGAATGGCACGGCGTTCAACCTGCGTCGAACCCGATGGAACGCAGATGATGATCCGCGGCGATGGCGAGAGCAGTCTCGAATCGTGCACTTTCTTGATGAACTGCTTGAGCATCTGCTCGGTCACGGTGAAGTCGGCAATGACGCCGTCTTTCATCGGCCGAATCACGGTAATCGCCCCTGGCGCCTTGCCAAGCATCTCCTTGGCTGCCTTGCCAACGGCCTGTATGGTTTTCTTGGAACTCGGCCCGCCTTCGGTGCGGATAGCGACCACCGATGGCTCGTCGAGAACGATTCCCTTCGAGCGCACATAGATCAGCGTGTTGGCCGTGCCTAGGTCGATCGCGAGATCGTTCGAGAAATAACTGCGCAGAAAACTGAACATGCTTGCGAAATCCGTGTTGGCCCTGAGAGGGCAGCGGTGGGAAAAACTTTTATGATACCTTATATGGCTTTCTCGTTTAACACCTTAGTGATTTCCCAAGCCATGTCGCTCACCATAGAACAGGTTCGCCGCGTCGCCCATCTGGCCCGGATTGAAATCAACGACATCGAGGCGCACAGCACGCTCGACCAGTTGAACGATATCTTTGCCCTGATCGAAGAAATGCAGGCGGTTGATACAGCAGGCGTCGAGCCCATGGCGCACGCTCAGGATGTCGCACAGCGCCTGCGTGACGACCGTGTTACCGAGCCCCACCAGATCGATCAGCGGGCAGCCTTCCAGGCCATCGCCCCGGAAACCGAGGCCGGTCTTTACCTGGTGCCGAAGGTCATCGAATGATCGAACACAGCCTCCACGATCTCGGACGCGCCCTGGCAACGAGAGAGATTTCGAGTGTCGAACTGACGCAACTCCACCTCGAACGCATTGCGCGTCACAATCCGCGACTCAACGCCTACATCACCATCGACGAAGCGCGCAGCCTGGCCCAGGCACGCGCCGCCGACGCGCGCCTGGCGAGCGGCAAAGGCGGCCCGTTGACAGGCATCCCGATCGCTCACAAGGACATCTTCTGCGCCAAGGGCTGGCGCACCACCTGCGGGTCGAAAATGCTGAGCAATTTCGTCAGCCCCTATGATGCAGCGGTGATTGCTGGCTTCGAGGCGGCTGGCGCGGTGGTCCTCGGCAAGACCAACATGGACGAATTCGCGATGGGTTCGTCGAACGAAACGTCTTTCTACGGACCGGTGAACAACCCCTGGCGTGCCGGCTGCGTTCCAGGCGGGTCGTCCGGCGGCTCGGCTGCCGCCGTCGCCGCGCGCCTGGCACCGGCAGCCACCGGCACCGACACCGGCGGCTCGATCCGGCAGCCGGCGGCATTATGCAACCTGACAGGAATGAAACCGACCTATGGCGTCGTCTCGCGCTACGGCATGATCGCTTTCGCCTCATCACTGGACCAGGCCGGCCCGCTGGCCCGCTCGGCGGCAGACTGCGCGCTACTGCTCAACGCCATGGCCGGTTTCGACGAACGCGATTCGACCAGCCTCAACCGCCCGGCCGAGGATTATTGCCGCGAGCTTGCCACCACCAGCGGTGACAAGCCGCTGAGCGGATTGAAGATCGGCCTGCCGGCAGAGTTTTTTGGTGAAGGCTGCAGTCCGGAAGTGATGGCGCTGGTCGAAGCGGCAATCGCGGAATACCGCAAGCTCGGCGCCGAAACGGTCGCCATAAGCCTACCCAGCATGAAGCTCTCGGTGGCCGCCTACTACGTGATCGCACCGGCCGAAGCCAGCTCGAATCTGGCACGCTTTGACGGGGTGCGCTACGGCCATCGCGCGTCGCAGTACCAGGATCTCAACGACATGTACAGCAAGAGCCGCGCCGAAGGCTTCGGCGCCGAGGTCAAGCGTCGCATCCTGATCGGCACTTATGTTCTGTCGCACGGCTACTACGATGCTTACTACCTGCAAGCACAACGTATTCGCCGCCTGATCGCCAACGACTTCGCCGAAGCATTCCGGCAATGCGACGTGATCATGGGGCCCACCAGTCCGAGCACAGCCTTCAAACTCGGCGAAAAAGCAGCCGATCCGGTACAGATGTATCTGTCGGATATCTACACCATCGCTGTCAACCTGGCGGGCCTGCCGGGAATTTCGATTCCTTGCGGATTCTCCGGTGGCCTGCCGGCCGGCCTGCAACTGATCGGCGACTATTTTACGGAAACCAGGCTGCTCAACATCGCCCACCGCTATCAGCAGGCAAGCGCCTGGCACCTGCAGCGGCCAGACGGATTTGACTGATCGCCCCGGGCCATACGCGGGCCCTGTCGCCCGACGACATGTTGCCGTCGGTCGGCGTTCTTGAAGAGTGAGCAAGCAGTGATAAAAGCATGGGAAGTCGTCATCGGCATCGAGACACACGCGCAGCTGTCGACCAACGCAAAGATATTCTCGGGCAGCTCAACGGCCTTCGGCGCCGCGCCCAATGTCCAGGCGAACGCTGTCGATATCGCCCTGCCCGGGGTCTTGCCGGTGCTCAACAAGGGCGCCGTGGAATGCGCGATCAGGTTCGGCCTCGCGGTCAGCGCCGAGATCGCGCCACGATCGGTTTTCGCCCGCAAGAACTACTTCTACCCGGACCTCCCGAAGGGTTATCAGATCAGCCAGTACGAGTTGCCGGTGGTGCTTGGCGGCAAGCTTGCGATTCAGCTTGGCGAGACCGAGAAAGAGGTGCACCTGACCCGCGCCCACCTCGAGGAAGACGCTGGAAAATCCCTGCACGAGTGCCTGGGGCCACATTTCCACGGCCGCTCGGGAATCGATCTCAATCGCGCCGGGACACCGCTGCTGGAGATCGTCACCGAACCTGACATGCGCTCTGCTGCCGAAGCCGTCGCCTATGCCAAGGCCTTGCATGCGCTGGTGCGCTGGATCGGGATTTGCGACGGCAACATGCAGGAAGGCTCCTTCCGCTGTGACGCCAACGTCTCCGTGCGCCCCGTCGGCCAAACGGCACTCGGGACTCGGCGCGAAATCAAGAACCTGAACTCTTTCCGTTTCATGCAGCAGGCGATCGACTACGAAGTGCAATGGCAGATCGCCACCCTCGAAGAGGGTGGCACCATCGAACAGGCGACCGTGCTGTTCGATCCGGCAGCTGGCGAAACACGCGCCATGCGCTCGAAGGAAGACGCTCACGACTACCGATATTTCCCGGACCCTGACCTTTTGCCGCTGCTCATCGATCGCCAGTGGATTGCCGAGATCGCTGCGAAGATGCCCGAACTGCCGGCAGCCAGACGCGACCGCCTGGTTGCTGAATACGGACTGTCGAGCTACGACGCGAAGATCCTGACGACTTCGCTCGATCTTGCGAACTACTATGAAGAAGCCGTTGCCAGCGCCGGTCGCTCAAGCACCAAGGCCTGTGCCAACTGGGTAATTGGCGACCTGGCCGCCCGTCTCAACAAGGAAGACCAGGAGCTCGATCAGGCTCCGGTCTCGGCGGAGCAGCTCGGCGGCCTGGTTGCTCGCATTGCCGACGGCACGATCTCGACCAACATCGCCAGGAAGGTGTTCGACGCACTCTGGAACCGCGACGGCAATTCCGCCGACGAGATCATTGCCAGGCAGGGCCTGCAGCAGATTACCGACAGCGGCGCCCTGGAGACTCTGATCGACGAACTGCTCGCCGCCAACGCCACGATGGTCGCCGAGTTCAGAGCCGGCAAGGAAAAGGCCTTCAACGCGCTGGTTGGGCAGGCCATGAAAGCGACGCGGGGCCAGGCCAACCCGCAGCAAGTCAACGAACTACTGCGCAGGAAACTCGGCTGACCTAGCGTACCAGCGAGGTAGCGCTGGCTACGTCGCCAGCGGCGCCCCAGCGCCAAGTGTCTCAGTGCCGTACGGGAGGGCGTTTCGAGATTTCGATGAAACGTCGCTGATCCTCATCGTACTTGGCTCGAGTCACTTCCCGGTCCTTCTTCTTGGACTCGATCACCGACTCCAGCGCACTGATCTCGAAATCCGCATCCCGCAAGCCTTTGGCGACCCCTACCGGCAAAGAGCGATTCTTGTAAAACTCCGCCTCGGTCTCGAACTTCTGGCGATGTTTACGTATTTCGGCGATCCGTTCCTCGGCCGCCGTGATCGACGCCGCAAGCTCGCTCTCGGCGCGGCTGCGCAGAACTTCGATGTCCTTCAAACTGGCATAGGTATTGAGCAGGGCCTGATCCTTGCGGTTCTGCTCGTTGAGTAAGCGCTCGCGCTCCTGGCGCTGTTTTTCTTCGACCGCTCGCGCAGCACGTTGCTCCCGTGTCAGCGGCGCCGCGACCACGTTCGCCGTCCGGCCGGAATCACCCAGTTCGCGGTAAGCGCGCCCGTAGCAGGCCGCCGGCAAGGTGTCGCCACACACCTGCCTGCCGGACTCGTCATTACAACAAAAGATGCGCGCCGCCGCGTGGCTCGACCCGACGCCAGCCAGCGCCAGCAGCAAGCCAAGCTTAACGGCCGCTCGCAACACCGTATTCCTCACGATAACGCGCAACGGCCGCTTCTTTCTGGCTGAAATCGGACCGATGACGGAGAAAAGCCAGCAGATCGTCGAGGCTGGCGACGGCGATCACGGGCATCCCGTAGTCCTGTTCGACCTCCTGCACGGCAGACAAATCCCCTCCGCCACGCTCCATCCGATCGAGCGCAACGATCACCCCGCACGGCGTCGCACCGGCGGCACGAATCAGTTCGACCGACTCCCGAACCGACGTCCCGGCCGAAATCACGTCGTCAACGATCAGCACGCGACCGGCCAAAGAGGCCCCGACAACGCTACCGCCTTCGCCGTGATCCTTGGTCTCCTTGCGATTGAACGAGAAGGGCAAATTGCGTCCCGCCCGCGCCAGCGCAACAGCGATCACGGCGACCAGCGGAATCCCCTTGTAGGCAGGGCCAAACAAACTGTCGAACGCGAGACCACTGGTGGTAATGGCCTTGGCGTAGAATTCGGCCAGGCGACCTAGCGCCGCGCCATCGTTGAACAGGCCAGCGTCGAAGAAATAGGGCGACAGCCGCCCGGCCTTGGTCTGAAACTCGCCAAAGCGCAGAACGTCTTGCCTGACAGCAAACTCGATGAATTCCTGACGAAAGTCCATAAGCCCATTTTTTTCTGGTTTCTAACCCGCCCCCGCCCGCTACCCGCATGTTACGCATCATTACCCTCAATCTCAACGGCATTCGCTCAGCCTGGCGCAAAGGCCTGCTCTCCTGGATCGTCGCCCAGAACGCTGACATCATCTGCGTGCAGGAACTGAAAGCCCAGTCAGCTGACCTCAGCGATGAGATGGAAGCACCAGATGGCTTCCATGCCTACTACCATTGCGCCGCAAAAAAAGGTTACAGCGGCGTTGGCGTATGGTGCCGGCGGCAACCCGACCGGGTGATCGATTCTCTGGGCAGCGCCGAATTTGACCTCGAAGGACGCTACCTGCGCGCTGACTTCGGCAAGCTGACGGTGATTTCGCTCTACCAGCCTTCGGGCTCCAGCTCGGAGCAGCGGCAGCAAGCAAAGTTTCGCTTCATGGCCTTCATCTACCCGCACCTACGTGAACTCGCCTCGAGCCAGCGAGAGGTTGTCGTCTGTGGCGACTGGAACATCGCGCATCAGGAAATCGACCTCAAGAACTGGCGGAGCAACCGCAAAAACTCTGGCTTTCTGCCTGAAGAACGTGCCTGGCTCAGCCGCCTGCTCGATGAAGCCGGCTGGCACGACGTTTACCGCCAGTTGTATCCGACCAGCGGTGAACAGGCCTACACCTGGTGGTCAAATCGCGGCCAGGCGTGGGCAAAGAACGTCGGCTGGCGGCTCGACTACCAACTGGCAACGCCCGGCATCGCCAAACAAGCCAGAAGCGCTGCGGTCTTCAAGGAGCAGCGTTTCAGCGATCATGCCCCACTGACCATCGACTACGAATTCGACCTGCCGTACGCCTGAGCGGATCGACCCATGCGTGCTCTTGATCCGCGCCGTTGCCAACCCCTCATCGGCCAGGACAAGGCCGTGAACTCTTGCGAGTTCGCATTGCTCTCCGCCCGCAAGTTCTATAATCTGGATGTGTCAATGCACGCTCATCCGATATCGCACAAGCCCTCTTCCCTCCCCCTTTCACCACTCTCCACTACGAGGTTCATCATGCCCCAAGTTGATAACGAACTATCCACCTCCAGCAAGCAGAGACTCGTCTCCGACATGAAAGTCGTGGTTTCGGACGCTGAGGAAATCCTCCGCGCCACCGCTGGCGTTGCCGGCGAAAAGATGGGCGACCTGCGGGAGCGCATCGGCGAGCGGCTGCGCGACGCCAAGCTCCGCCTGGCTGATGCGGAAGTCGCCGTGGTCGACAGGACCAAAGCTGCAGCACGCGCGACCGATGATTTTGTCCACGAAA
Organism: Accumulibacter sp.; assembly: GCF_032229525.1. Taxonomy (GTDB): domain Bacteria; phylum Pseudomonadota; class Gammaproteobacteria; order Burkholderiales; family Rhodocyclaceae; genus Accumulibacter. Next base: position 21,515 of record NZ_JAVTWB010000148.1, read on the forward strand.
ATCCGTGGCGTGCGGTCGGCGTTGCCGCCTTTGTCGGTCTGCTGCTCGGTGCAATCATCAGCCGCCGCTAGGCATCGCCTGCTTCATGAGCGAAACTCCCGCCAGCACAGGAAGCAGCAGTAGCGGCCTGTTGGTCGGCGCCAGGAATAGTGCCGCCACGCTGCTGAGCACGGGACGAACGCGGCTTGAACTCCTCGGCAACGAACTCAAGGAGGAGAAGCTGCGGGCGATCCGCCTCCTGCTCTTGTCACAGACGGTGGCGTTCTGCCTGGCGGTCGGCACCATCCTGTTGATCGGCTTGCTGGTCGTCACCTTCTGGGAGAGCCGGG
>NZ_JAVTWB010000148.1:21943-52782 GCF_032229525.1 Accumulibacter sp.
GTCGGCACCATCCTGTTGATCGGCTTGCTGGTCGTCACCTTCTGGGAGAGCCGGGTGATCGTCCTGGCCGCTGCCGCAGCGGCCTTCATTGCCTGCAGCGGTCTCGCTTATGCCGCCCTGAAAAGGGCCATGCAGCGACCCGACCGAGTATTCGCGGCCAGCCTTGCCGAACTTGCCGAGGATGTCCGTCAACTGAAGCGCGCTGCCCGCGATGAATCAAGAACTGATTGACCTGGCCGTCGAACGTGGTCGACTGATCGAACGCATCAGCAGCCAGCGCCAACGGCTCGGCCAGGAACTCCAGCCCGTCGGAAACGCCTTGCAGACTGCGGATCGCGCGCTCACCGCCGTGCGCAGCGGTACCGCTTTTGTCAGGGAACACCCGGAGGCGGTCGCCGTCGGCGTTGCGCTGCTGATCGTGGTGCAGCCGAGCCGAGTCTGGCGATGGAGCAAACGCGGGTTCTTTGTCTGGCGCACCTGGAGGATGCTGCACAGCCAGTTCTCCGATCTCGGCCTGGTCACGCCCCGCCGGTAACCACTGACACCAGGCTCAGTCCCAGACCCCGAGCGCACAAAGCTGCCCGGTCGCCGCTTCTGCCCAACCCCGATTGGCCGCCGGACTGGCCGGACTGGGATGCAGTACACGCCCGATTCTGACACCCGTACCGGCCAGCGCCTGGCTCGCCCGCGCTTCGGCGAAAGCACCCACGCCAATCAGCCATTCCGGCTGCAGCGCCAGAACCAGACTCTTCAGATGGGTGTCGCACGCCGCCTGCAGCGCTGCCGCCTCGGCTGCCGGCAGCTTGTCCGGCGTCAGATTGCGGCCACGCTCGAAGAAGGCCAGCGGGCAGTAGTTGGCCACGAAGTGTTCAGCAAAGAAGCGGTCGGCCGTAGCGAAGCGCTCGCGGAACAATCCCCACAGCCGCCGCCCACTGACTTCCGAACGGGTACAGGCAAAACCTTCGATCGGCCGCCAGGGATTTTCCAGCGCCGGTTTCCGTACTTCGGCCGCGATCCCCAGCCAGTCGCGGACCGCCGCCACCTCGCCGAAAGGCACGCCACACTGCACCATCCCGAATGGCCCGGGATTCATGCCGAGAAAGACCACCCGCCGACGGCCGGCCGCATAGCGACGCAAATACAGCTCGTGCGCGGCCCAGGCGTAAGTCAGCGGGTCGTAGATGTGCGTCACCGGCGGCGCGAAACTCAGTGTCGCCAGTCGGGTCGACAACTGCCGCGCAGCAGCGATCAGCGTTTCGGCAACGCCGGCGTCTCGTTCCATGGGGCGACCCTGAACAACAGCAGCATGCCAGGCGCAGCGAGCACGAAGCACAGAAAGAAAAAATTGACCCATCCCAGAGACTCGACCAGCGCACCGGCCGTGGCATTGATGAAGGTCCGGGGTACCGCCGCAAGACTGGTGAACAGGGCGAACTGGGTCGCCGTGAAGGCCGGGTTGGTGGCGCGGGCGATGAAGGCGATGAAGGCAGCAGTGCCGAGTCCGACGCCCAGATACTCCGCAGCAATCACGCTGGCCAGTGCCACTTGGTCCATGCTGTCGATCGCCGGCCGCACCCCACGCCATGCCAGCCAGGCAAAACCGAGGATGGTCGCCATCTGCACCAGACCGAACAGCCACAGCGCACGATTTATCCCCAGGCGCACCATCCACAGCCCGCCGAGCAGGCCCCCGAATACCGCCGGCCACAGTCCGGCATGTTTGGCTATCACGCCGATGTCGGTCATGCTGTAACCGAGATCAAGATAGAAGGGCGTCGACAAACTGGTGGCCAGCGAGTCGCCAAGCTTGTAAAGGAAAATGAAACCCAGTACCAGCGCGGCGCCTTGCCAGCCCTTGCGACCAATGAACTCGTGAAAGGGCTCGACAACCGCTTCTCGCAAGGTCTTCGGCGCGCCCAGCGCGGTCGGCTCGGCGACCAGCAGCACCATCAGCATCCCGGGCACCATGAAGGCGGCGGTAATCCAGAACACCTGCGCCCAGGGAATCAGGTCGGCAAGGATCAAGGATAGCGAGCCCGGCACCAGCCCGGCGATCCGGTAAGCGTTCACATGTACCGAGTTGCCGAGTCCGAGTTCGTCGTCACGAAGAATCTCCCGGCGAAAGGCGTCGAGTGCCACGTCCTGGGTGGCGGACAGGAAAGCGAGAGCCACCGATAGCCAGATCACTGGCGTCAGATTGGTCGACGGCGAGAAGCCGCCGAGCAGGCCGATCGACAACAACAAACCGATCTGCGACAGCAGCATCCAGCCGCGCCGGCGACCGAGCGGCAGGCGATAGCGATCGAGCAGCGGCGCCCAGAGAAATTTCCAGGTGTAGGGGAACTGGATCAGGGCGAAGAAGCCGATGATCTTGAGGTCGACGCCGTCGCTGCGCAGCCAGGCCGGCAACAGGTTCAACAGGAGGTAGAGCGGCAGGCCGGAACTGAAACCGGTGAACACACAGATCAGCATCCGCCGCGTCAGCAGCAGGCGCAACCAGTCAGGCGTCAAGATTTCCGTCCGAGCCGATAGAAGGCCAGACTGCCATTGAGGTTGGGGTCGTCGGAAACCGCCTGGCCAGACTCGTCGAAGGCCAGACGCTCGCGAATCTCGATGCCCAGCCGGCCACAGAGATCTTCGAAATCAACGATGGTGAAGAAGCGCACGTTGGGGGTATCGAACCAGTCGTAGGGCAAATCCTCCGAAACCGGCATGTGCCCGGCGGCGATCGCTGCCCGGTTGGTGCGATAGGCAAAGTTGGGGAAACTGACCACCGCTTCGGAGGCGACGCGCAGCATCTCGGTAAGAATGCGCTCCGTCGTATGCATGGTCTGCAGGGCCTGCGAGATGATCGCGTGATCGAATGAGCTGTCTTCGAAGCCCTGCAGCCCGCTCTCGATGTTCATCTGGATCACATCGACGCCATTGCGTATGCACCCGAGAACGCTTTCCTGGTCTATTTCGACCCCGTAGCCGGTCACGTCGCGTGTTTCGTTGAGGTAGCGCAGCAGCCTGCCATCACCGCAACCCAGGTCGAGCACGCGCTCGCCTGGCGACAGCCAGTTGGCGATCACCGCAAAATCGAAGCGCTCTCGCTGCTCGGCCTTGGCTCTCCTTTCGTACTCGGTCATACGGCGATGTTCCCCAGGTAGACGCGCAGCAGGGCATGGTAGTGCTGGTCGTCGAGCAGGAAGGAGTCATGGCCGGCATCGCTGTCGATCTCCGCGTACACCACGCGCAGGCGGTTGTGCAGCAGCGCAAAGACGATTTCCCGTGAACGCGCCGGCGCAAAACGCCAGTCGGTCGAAAAACTGGCGACGAAGAACCTTGCTTTGGCCCGAGCCAGCGCGCTGGGCAGATGGCCGGCGTAAGCATAAGCGGGATCGAAGTAATCGAGCGCCTTGGTCATCATCAGGTAGGTATTGGCGTCGAAAAACCCGGCAAACTTGTTGCCCTGGTAGCGTAGATAAGACTCGATCTCGAAGTCGACGTCGTAGCTGAACTTGTGCTCACCGTGGCGCAGTTGCCGACCAAATTTCTCGGCCATCTGGCTGTCCGACAGGTAGGTGATATGGCCAACCATTCGCGCCAGCCGCAAGCCACGTGTCGGCAACACCCCGTGTTCGGCGTAGTAGCCACCATGGAAGTCGGGATCGGAGATGATTGCCTGTCGCGCCACCTCGTTGAAGGCGATGTTCTGTGCCGATAGCTTGGGGGCCGAGGCAATGACCATGGCGTGGCGTATGCGATCCGGAAACTGCAGTGACCAGGCCAGCGCCTGCATGCCCCCGAGGCTGCCGCCAATGACTGCCGCCCAGGTATCGATGCCCAAGTGGTCCGCCAGTCTGGCCTGCGCCGCGACCCAGTCCTCGACCGTCACCAGCGGAAAATCCGCACCATAGCGTTTACCGGTCTCCGGCCGGATCGACAGCGGGCCGGTGGATCCATAGCAGCCGCCGAGGTTGTTGACCCCGACAACGAAGAATTTCCGAGTATCTAGCGGCTTGCCGGGGCCGACCAGGTTGTCCCACCAGCCGAGGTTGTCCGGATCGTCGGCGTAATGACCCGCCACGTGGTGACTGCCGGCGAGCGCGTGGCAGACCAGCACCGCGTTGGAGTGGTCGGCATTGAGCGTGCCATAGGTTTCGAAAACCAGTTCGAAACCGGGCAACTCGGCGCCGCTCTTCAGCGTCAGCGGCGTGGCGAAGTGCACTCGCTGCGGCGCGACGAGTCCGACGGAATTCTCTGGTGACATCGCGATCGTATCGGTAACAGGGGCAGAAAAAACCCGGTCAGCTGGCAAAGCAGACCGGGCTTGCCGCGCTTTAGCCGTATTTATAGGGCGCCCGCAAGCTGATCGTTCAAATCGGCGCCAAGGCCGCGAAAGTTACCCGCAGCCCGAGAAAAAGTCAATTCAAGCGTTGAGCTTCTCCAGTTGCTCGCGAATCTTCGCCGGTTCCTCGTGGCGCAACAGACGGCGAACCATCGGCGCCAATTCCGAGCAGTTGCTCTGCATGATCCGTTGCTTAACCGACAGGATCTGCGCCGGATGCATCGAGAACTGGCGCAGCCCCATTCCCAGAAGCAGGCGCGTCAGCAAGGGATCGCCGGCCAGTTCGCCACAGATCGAAACCGGGATATGGACCTTTTCGGCACTGGCGAGGGTGTGCGCCAGCAGCATCAAGACGGCCGGATGCAGGGGGTCATAGAGGTGAGCAACCTGTTCGTCGCTGCGGTCGATCGCCAGCGTGTACTGGATCAGATCGTTGGTGCCGATCGACAGGAAATGCAGGCGGCGCAAAAACAGCCCGACGGCCAGTGCCGCGGCCGGAATCTCGATCATCGCGCCGACTTCGATCGCTTCATCGAAGGGACAATTCTCGCCGCGCAGGCTCGACTTCGCCCGCTCGATCGCCGCCAGCGTCTGGTCGATCTCGTGCGCCTGCGAGAGCATCGGAATCAGCAGTTTGATCTTGCCGTGCTTGGACGCGCGCAGGATGGCGCGCAACTGAATCTGGAACATCTTCGATTCGGCCAGAGACAGGCGAATGGCGCGCAGCCCGAGCGCCGGATTGCTTTGCAGGCGATCACCGACGACTTTCTCGGGATGCAGGTCCTTATCGTAGCCGAGGTCGAAAGTGCGGATGGTGACCGGTCGCCCGCCCATCCCCTTGACCACCGTTCGGTAAGCCTCGAACTGTTCGTCCTCGGTCGGCATATCGCCGCGATCGAGAAACAGGAACTCGGTACGAAACAGGCCAATGCCTTCGGCGCCCCCATCGAGGGCATTGGCCACGTCGCCGGGGAGCTCGATGTTGGCATGCAGGGCGATATCGACACCGTCGAGTGTTGACGATTTCGCGGTCTTGAGACGCCGAAGCTTCGAGCGTTCGAGTTCGATCTGGCTTTTTCTGAGCCGGTACTCCTCGAGTACGCGCGCGTCGGGGTTGACGATCAGCACGCCACGCGTACCGTCGACGATCAGGACTTCCTTGTCCCGGATCAGTTGCCGGGCATTGTGCAAGCCCAGCACTGCCGGGATGCGCAGGCTACGTGCAAGAATCGCGGTGTGCGAGGTCGAGCCGCCGACATCGGTGACGAAGGCCGCGAAGTGGTGCTCCTTGTAGGCAATGACGTCGGCCGGCGAGAGATCGTGGGCGACGACAATCAGGTCCTCTTCCTTGACACCCTTGCCTGTCCTGAGCGCCAGCCGGCCCGGTTGGCCGACGAGTTCCTTGATCACCCGCTCGACGACCTGGCGCACGTCGTAGCTGCGCTCGCGCAGGTACTGATCCTCGAAGCTTTCGAACTGCCCGACCAGAACTTCCATCTGCTGAACCAACGCCCATTCGGCGTTGCAGCGACGCTCGCGGATCAGCTGCTTGGGCGTCTCGGCCAACTCGGGATCGGCAAGAATCATCGTATGCAGGTCGATGAAGGCGCCGAACTCGCCCGGTGCGTGCTTCATGCGCTGCTGCAGGTTGGCAAACTCCTCACGCACCCGGATCATCGCCTCGTCAAAACGAGCGATCTCCTTTTCGACCAGGCGCGGGGAAATGACCAGGTGCGACACCTCAAGCGTCGCGTGCGACATCAGATGCGCCTGACCGATCGCGATTCCGCCCGAAACCGCCAGACCATGTAGGGTAAAACTCATTTTGAACTCACTCCGCTTCGCCGAACCTGTCGGCGACCAGTGCCAGGATCGCCTCGCTGGCAGCCTGCTCGTCGTCACCCGTGGTCTCGACGATCACCGTTGAGCCCTTGCCGGCAGCAAGCATCATTACCCCCATGATGCTCTTGGCGTTGATGCGGCGTCCGCCCTTTTCCATCCAGACATCGCTGGCGAAACTGCTGGCCACCTGCGTCAGCTTTGCCGACGCCCGGGCGTGAAGACCCAGCTTGTTGAGAATTGCAGCTTCAGCGCGCACCATCCGGGACTCCGATTCTCATAAGACTACTAGGGTGTCGGCAGCTTCATGACTCCATCGTGGGCGCCGCTGACCGCTTTCTGCAGCATCGTCTCCATTCCTCTCTCGCGATAGGTCAGAGCGCGCAGCAGCATCGGTAGACTGAGCCCCGAGACGCCTTCGACGCGACCAGGTTCGAGCAGTTTGAGCGAAAGGTTGGCCGGTGTCGCCCCGAAGATGTCGGTCAGCAGCAACACCCCGTCTCCACCGTCGACTTCCTGCAAGCGCTGGCGCGCCAGCGGCAGGATATCGAGCGGGTCATCCTGCCAGGAGACGCCGATTTGGCCCAGCAACGGCGGGCGCTTGTTGAGCACATGACAGACGTTCTGGATCAGGCTTTCGCCGAAGCAACCGTGCGTTATCAGAAGAATGCCGATCATTGCGCCCACCGATCAAAACAGGCCGCCATTCTAAGCGATTCCGCGCCGCTCGGCAGCATCGACAAGCGACTCACGGAATAATCTCGAGCGCAGCTGGCCGGTCGCCGACGTACTTGAGCCGATCCTGCATGGCACGACTGACCTGCCAGCGGCCTTCCGCATCGACCCTCAGGACGTGCTCGACCTGCAACTGACGCGCCAGGCGCGGCCAGTCGGTGCCGGCGATGAACAGCGGTTTGGAAGCGACATCGGAAAGCGTGCCAGCCGCCATGCGCGCAGTCACCAGCACGGTCACCGCCTGCGTGTGCATCACCGGCTGACCGCTGCGCGGGTCGAGCAGATGACAGTAGCGCTTGCCGTCGACCTCGAAATAGCGCTGATAGTCCCCCGAGGTACCAATCGCCTCACCGTCGTCGAGTTCGACTGTCGCCAGCGGCCCGGGCCGGCGCGGATGCTGGATACCAACGCGCCAGCGTTGGCCGTTCTTTGTGCCGAGCGCCAGGACATTGCCACCGATGTTGATCAACGCGTTGTGCACCCCCTGCGCCTTGAGGATGCTCGCTGCGCGATCGAGCGCGACACCCTTGAGGTAGCCGCCGAAATCAAGCGCCACTTGACGCCGACGGCTGCTGACATCAGTGTCATCGAGGCGCAGGTCGGCGACTCCTGCCCGGGCCGCTTGCCAGGCGGCGACAGCGCTGGCAGCGGGCAGCGTCGTCGGCAAGTCGTCCGACTGGAAACCCCAGAGACTGATCAGGCGGCCGATTCCCGGGTCGAAAAGCCCCTCGCCGGCCAGAGAAAGACGCTGCGCCTCGACGATCAGGGCCGCCATTTCCGGCGTCACCTGCTGCCGCCTGCCGGCCGCGATGGCGTCATTCAAGCGGCTCAGCTCGGAAGGCTTCCAGGCGTGATAGCTGCGATGCAGGCGGTCGAACTCGCGCAGCACGGCGGCCGCCGCCGGACGTGCCTCGGCTTCGGATTTCCCGGCAATCAACACCTCGACACGAGTGCCGAAGACGAAAGCTTCCTGATGATGAAGCGGTGCCCTGCTGCAGGCCGCGAGGGACAACAGCAGGACGAAGAAAAGCGCTAGGTAGCGGCCACGCACGCACGTTCCAGCGCGGCAACGAACAACTCGGCGGCATCGAAGCCGGTCTGTTCGGCGATTTCGACCATACAGGTCGGACTGGTCACGTTGATCTCGGTCAGCCAGTCGCCAATCACGTCGAGGCCAACCAGTAACAGACCACGCGCAGCCAGCACCGGCGCCAGCGTGGTGGCGATTTCGCGGTCACGGGCGGTCAGTTCACGCGCCACGCCCTTGCCGCCAACGGCCAGGTTGCCGCGTGTCTCGCCGGGTTTGGGAATGCGCGCCAGACAGTAGGGAACGACCTCGCCGCCAACAATCAGGATCCGCTTGTCGCCCTCGCTGATCTCGGGAATATAGCGCTGCGCCATGATCGTGCGCGCGCCATCATGAGTCAGCGTTTCGACGATCACATTGCGGTTCGGATCATCGTGGCGAACCCGGAATATCTCGCTACCACCCATGCCGTCGAGCGGCTTGAGGATGGTGTCGCGCTCGAGGTCGACAAAGGCGTGAATCAGCGCCGGGTCGCGTGCCACCACGGCCGGCACCGCGAACTGGCCGAACTCCACAACGGCGAATTTCTCGGAATGGTCCCGCAGCGCCCGCGGCCGATTGAAGACGCGCGCGCCCTCCGCTTCGGCGCGCTCGAGCAACCAGGTGGTGGTCACGTATTCGGCGTCAAACGGCGGATCCTTGCGCATCAGAACGGCACCGAAATCGCGCAGCGCCACCACATGGCGGTCGACCTCGACGAACCACTCGCCATCATCCGCCAGCATTTCCACATGCACCGCTTCGGCGCACACCCCGTGCAGCGCCGACCAGTGAATCGCCCGCTGCTGCACTACCCACACCGCATGACCGGCAGCCTGCGCGGCCCGCATCATCGCAATGCTGGTGTCCTTGTAGGCCTTGAGCGCCGGCAAGGGGTCCACAATGAATGCTAAGCGCATGATAATTGCTCCTCCATGGGTGCCGTGCGTTCAAGTTCCAGAGAAGCCGCCAGTTGCGCCAGGCGGGCGACCACACCGTAGGCATAGAAGCGGTTCGGCGGGGCATCCGGATTCTGGCACTGATCGGGCAGCGAACAGCTGGTCTCGAAGGCCAGCGGCTCGAAATGCATGCCCGGTGCGTTGAGGTTTTCGTCGCGGCCGCGCCCGCCATGCACGCGATAGAACCCCCCGACGACGAAGCGGTCGATCATGTATACCACCGGTTCGGCGACCGCGGCCAGCGCACCGCTGCCTACCTGCTCGTAGGTGTGCACCCCTTCCTGGATGATCACCTGCGAAACGGCCATCCCTTCCTTGATCACCGACATCTTGTTGCGCTGCTTGCGATTGAGCGCAACCACCTGCGAAGCATCCTTGACCGTCATCACCCCCATGCCATAGGTGCCTGCGTCCGCCTTGACAACCACGTACGGAGTCTCGTCGATGTCGTACTCCTGGTACTTCTCGCGGATCAGGCCGAGCACCGCATCAACGTTTGCTGCCAGGCACTCCTCGCCCTGCCGCTCATGGAAATTGACCGCCTCGCATACCGAGAAGTAAGGATTGATCCGCCACGGGTCGATGCCGACCAGCCTGGCAAAATCCCCCGCCACCTGATCATAGGCGGCAAAGTGGTTGGATTTGCGGCGCACCGCCCAACCCGCGTGCAGGGGTGGCAAGACGAACTGTTCGTTGAGATTCTGCAGGATGACTGGAATGCCACTAGAAAGATCGTTGTTAAGCAGGATCGCACAGGGATCGAAGCCGTCCAGGCCGAGGCGGTATTGACTGCGAACCAGGGGCTCGAGGAGCAGCGACGCCCCATCCGGCAACTCAACCCGGGTCGGCTTGTCGATTTCCGGCAGCAGCGAGCCGAGGCGCACCTCGAGGCCGGTCAGACGCAGGATCGCCGCCAACTGGGCGACATTCTGTAGATAGAACAGGTTACGCGTGTGATTCTCGGGAATCAGCAGCAGCTTGCGGGCGTCGGGGCAAATCTTGTCGATTGCCGTCATCGCCGCCTGTACGCATAGCGGCAGGAAGGTGGCGTCGAGATTGTTGAAGCCGCCCGGGAATAGGTTCATGTCCACCGGAGCCAGCTTGAAGCCGGCATTGCGCAGATCGACCGAGCCGTAAAAGGGCGGCGTATGCTCTTGCCACTGCCCGCGCAGCCAGCGTTCGATCTCCGGCAAAGCGTCGAGGAAACGGCTTTCGAGCTCAAGCAGGGGGCCCTTGAGGGCAGTTGTCAGGTGTGGAACCATGGGCTTATCTCCTCCCCGTTTTCAGCCGGCTGCGCCGGGGGATTTTCTGCGGCGAAACCAGCAGCGACGGCGCTGGACTCTCCGATTCGCCCTGCGATCTTACACCGCGACCGGGCAGGAAAACACGGAACGACTCGGGCAGCGGCGTCTGCTCGAGACTACGTTGGGTAAACAGGAAACGACCATCGCAGACGAAGCCGAGGTCGGCCCAGTCAACGCCATTCAACGCGACGGCCAGATCCTGCACATCGACCGCCGGATCGCGCGGGAAGATTGCCAGCACCGCCCCATCATAGTTCCGGCAGGGGTGGACGAAGAATGGCCGGGGGCGACGGGTCTTGTTGTTCACGTACACCCGCGGCTGCACCGACTGATGGTAGCCGCGCCCCCAGTGCCACCAGTTGGACTCGTCGAATGCTCGTATCCGTCGTGCGATCAGGCGTTCCTTGTGCGCTTGCAGCGCTGCCGGCGGCGGCTTGCCCGGCTCGCACCAGAGCATGCGCCGGGTTTCGCCGCTAGCCACCGTCGCCGAACAGACGAAGCTGCGATTGCCATAGTAGTCGCTGGCGTACAACTCGTCGGCACCGGAGACCGCCCCCACCTTGACGAAAGCGATGTCGGTCAGGTGCAGGCCGTAGTCACCGCGGGTGAACAACAGGTGCCCGGCGCGCTCGACGAAGTGGCGCTGCTCCCACACCAGCCGGGAGAGTCCGGCCAGCCCGTCGGCAACGCCCTGCGCTGCATAACGCGTGGTGCGGGACATATTGTCGCGTTCAAAACGCCAGATGGCGCAGTTTGGCGTCGCTCCGGCGAACAATCGTGAGTCACCGAGATCGACGAAGTCGGTAATCGTGCCGGCCGCATGCAGCAAGCGGTTGAGCGGCACGGCCGAAGTCGCCTTGAGGAAATCGCGCGGCGTGATGAACACCAGCTCACCGCCCGGCGCCAGGTGTCGCAGGCACTTCTCGATGAAAAACAGGTAGAGGTTGGCGCGCCCGTCGAGAACACTGCGCCGGGTGTGCGCACGCGTCCCGGCCGAGATATCCTGATAGCGCACGTACGGTGGATTGCCGATGATCGTCGCGAATGACTCGCCCTCAGGCAGTTCGAAAAAGTCCATCACCCGCGCCCCGGGCGGGGCATGGCGAGGATCGATCTCGATGCCGACGGCAAACGGAAAATGCTGCAGGAAAGCCCCGTCGCCGCAGGCAGGCTCGAGCACCCGGCCGCGATGGCGAACCAGCGCCAGCATCACGTCGACGATCGCCGGCGGCGTAAACACCTGACCGAGACCGCTGACGTCGCGCGCCACCTGCTCTGCCCCGCTCACCGCCACCGCAGGTCACCGCTCGTTGTCACTCTGCTCACCGTCAGCGCCCGCCCCAGGGCATGACCGGAACGGTGGAAATACTGTTCGCCGGGGCACCATCGATCAGCTTGCGACTGATCGCCAGATAGACCAGGGTGTTGTTGGCCGCGTCCCACATCCTGATGACGCGGGTCTCCTTGAACAGGATCGAGGTATCTTCGGCGAACACCACCGCCTCTTTCGGCAGCTTGGCCGGCAACGTGATCGGGCCGGTCTGCCGGCAGGCCAGCGAGAATTGCGACGGATCCTGCGCCAGGCCGAAACTGCCGCTGACGCCGCCGGTCTTGGCCTGGCTGACGTGACAGGTCACCCCGGGCACCTGCCGGTCGGCAAAGCTTTCGACACAGATCTTGTGATTGGCGCCGATCATCTTCCACTCGGTGGTCACGCAACCGACCTGCTCGGCCAGTGCCAGCGTGCTCCAGAAGACCAGCGCGCTGCACGCGGCCACCCTGTGGAATCTCCATCTCCTGTCGCTCATCGATCTCTCTCCTTGTCGGCAAACTGCGGCCGCGCGCGATAGTCGCCCGGCCAACCTATGCACCCGGTTCACCACGGTCACTCCGGATATGCTGCCAGCGTCACGTTGCTGATTTGTCCCACCGGTGAACCGCGGCGCGCACGCAGGCCGAGATGGCGGTCCTCGGAAGCCAGTGTCTTGGTCCGGCTGCGCACCGTGCCCTTGATCGTCACCCGCCCACCCTGCGCCGCAAGGATGGCGCGCAGCGATTCCCCGTCGCGCAGGCCGATGATCTGGACGCCTTTGCCGCTGGTGAGACGCTTCATCTGTTCGAGCGGAAAAATGAGCAGCCGGCCATCTTCCGACAAGGCGGCCAGATGATCCTGACCGGCCAGCCTCAGCAGCGGCAGGATGGTCGCGCCCGTTTCCACGCTGAGAAACGCCTTGCCGGCCTTCTGGCGCGAGAGCAGGTCGCCGAAGGTGCAGATGAAGCCATAGCCGGAGGTCTTGGCAACCAGCAGTTCGTCCTCGGGCCGACCGGTAAGCACGTGCGCGATCTTGCCCCCGCCGAGGTCGACGAACGACGACAGCGGCGCACCCATGCCGCGGCCATCCGGCAGGCTGGCAATGGCCACGGTGAACGCCCGCCCCTCGGTCGAAACGATCACCAGCGAGTCGACCGAACGACATTCCTGCGCCGAACCGGCACGGTCGCCTTCCTTGAAAACGACTCCCGAAAGGTCCAGGCCATGCCCCTGCCGAACGCGAGCCCAGCCCTTCTCGGAGATGATCACCGTCACCGCTTCGTCGGCGACGGCAGCAGCCTCGGCGCGTGACGCGGTCACTGCGGTCTCGATGATCGTCCGGCGTGCGTCGCCGTGTTTCGCGGCGTCGGCCCTGATCTCCCGGATCACCTGCCGGCGCATGAGCGCATCGCTGCCGAGCAGCTTGAGCAAGCCCTCACGTTCGCCGCGCAGCTTTTCCAGCTCCTGCTCGATGCGGATGCCCTCGAGTCGCGCCAACTGGCGCAGGCGGATTTCGAGAATGTCCTCGACCTGACGATCGGACAATGCGAAGCGGGCGATCAGCGCTGCTTTCGGATCGTCGGAGTGGCGGATGATACGGATCACTTCGTCGATGTTGAGGAAGACGATGTGCCGGCCTTCCAGGATATGGATGCGGTCGTCGGCTTTCTGCAGGCGGAAGCCGGTGCGACGGTGTACCGTGCGCATGCGGAAGGTGCACCACTCGCCGACCAGGTCGACCAAGGACTTCTGGCACGGCCGGCCATCGATGCCCACCGCCACCAGATTGATCGGCGCCGACGTTTCGAGGCTGGTGTGCGCCAGCAGGAGAGCAACGAATTCTTCGCGGTCGATGCGCGAGCTGCCCGGCTCGAAAACCAGACGAACGTCGTCGTCCTTGCCCGACTCGTCGCGCGCCCGATCCAGCTGCGAGGCCATCAACGCTTTCAATTGCGCCGCCGACTGTTCGATCGCCTTCTTGCCCGGTCTCGGCTGCGGGTTGAGCAGCGCGCCAATCTCGGAAAGCACCCGCGCCGAGGAAACGCCGGGCGGCAACTCGGTGAACACCAGCTGCCAGGCACCGCGCGCCATTTCCTCGAACTCGTAGCGCGCACGCACGCGCAGGCTGCCGCGGCCGCTGCGGTAGGCTGCGGCGATATCGCCGGGCGAGGAAATGATCTGCCCGCCACCCGGATAGTCGGGCCCCGGAATGTGTGCCATGAGCTCGTCGAGGCCGGCTTCGGGATGCTCGATCTTGTGGATCGCCGCCGCAGCGACTTCGTGCAGGTTGTGCGCGGGCATCTCGGTGGCCATCCCGACGGCGATTCCCGAGGCCCCGTTGAGCAGCGCAAAAGGCAGGCGCGCCGGCAGGAAAGCCGGCTCGTCGAAGGAACCGTCGTAGTTTGGCAGGAAGTCGACCGTGCCTTCGCCCAGTTCGCCGAGCAGCAGTTCGGCGATCGCCGTCAAACGCGCTTCGGTGTAACGCATCGCCGCAGCGTTGTCGCCATCGCGCGAACCAAAATTGCCCTGCCCGTCGACCAGCGGATAGCGCAGCATGAACGGCTGCGCGACCCGCACCATGGCGTCGTAGGCCGAGGTGTCGCCGTGCGGATGGTATTTGCCGATGACGTCACCGACGACACGCGCCGACTTGACCGGCTTGGCGGTAGCCGACAAGCCGAGCTCGCGCATGGCGAACAGCACCCGGCGCTGAACGGGTTTCAGTCCGTCCTTGACATCGGGTAGCGCGCGACCCTTGACCACGGCGATGGCGTATTCGAGGTAGTCGCGCGCCGCCGAGTCGTGCAGCAGGATGCTATCGTCGTCGTCTTCGGCCAGCGCTGGCGAGGCGCCCGGCGGCAGCGCTGGCGGCCCGTTGTCCAGCGGCAGATCGGCAAACAGGTCTGGCGTCGAATCCTTGCTCACTATCAGCTCACCCTCAAATTTCCGCACCGATCAGAGCGCCGTTGTTTTCCATCCACGCCCGCCGACCGGCGGACTCACTCTTGCCCATCAACATCTGCATCACCGGTTTCGCCTCGTCGACAGCCGGCATGCGAATGCGCATCAGGCGACGGGTATCGGGCGACATCGTCGTCTCCCAGAGTTGCTCTGAATTCATTTCACCGAGGCCCTTGAAACGCGAGATGGCGATGGCTTCCGGCTTGACGCCTTCGAGTTGCAGACGATCAATCGCCGCATCGCGTTCGGCGCCATCGAGCGCGTAAAGCTTGCGCGGGGGACGATTCTTGCCCTGCCCCGGGACATCGAGACGATACAGCGGCGGCTGGGCGAAGTAGAGGTGGCCGCTCGCGATCAGCCTGGGGAAATGGCGGTAGAACAGCGTGCACAACAGCACGCGGATGTGCGATCCGTCGACATCGGCGTCGGTCATGATCACCACCTTGCCATAGCGCAGATTGGCCAGTACCGCATCGGGTGCATTGGCGGGGTGAGGATCGATGCCCAGGGCGACGGCAATATCGTGCACCTCGCGGTTGGCGAACAGACTGCCGGGCTCGACCTCCCAGGTATTCAGCACCTTGCCGCGCAACGGCAGGATCGCCTGCAGTTCCTTGTCGCGCCCCGATTTCGCCGAGCCACCGGCGGAATCGCCCTCAACGAGGAAGATCTCGTTGCGGCGGGTGTCCTCGCTCTGGCAGTCGGACAGCTTGCCCGGCAGGATCGCCACCCCGGACTGCTTGCGTTTCTCGACTTTCTGACCGGCACGGGTGCGCGCCTGCGCTGCCCGAATGGCCAGGTCGGTAATCTTCTTGGCCGCGTCCGGATGTTCGTTGAGCCACAGATCCAGGGGGTCGCGCAGCATGCGCGCGACCAACGCCACGGCGTCACGCGAATTGAGGCGCTCCTTCGTCTGCCCCTGAAACGAGGGATCGAGCATGCGCACGGCCAGGACGAAGCTGGCGCGCGAGAAGACGTCCTCGGCCGCCAGTTTCACCCCCTTCGGCAGCAGCGCGTGGTGATCGGCAAAGCTCTTGACCGCATCGAGCGCCGCCTGGCGCAGGCCAGCCTCGTGCGTACCACCAGCCGTCGTCGGAATCAGGTTGACGTAGGATTCGCGCGCCAGTCCGCCGTCGGCCGTCCAGCAGATGGCCCAGGCAGCGCCCGAACCGGGCGGAAAATTCTCGTCGCCCTTGCTGGCGTATTTTTCGCTGCTGAACACCGGCGCCACCGGCTCGCCATCGATCTGCTCGCTCAGGTACTGCAACATGCCGCTGGCGAAGCACCATTCGGTGGTCGCGCCGCCCTCGACGCTCAGCGAGACCTGCAGACCGGGCAGCAGCAAGGCCTTGCTGCGCAGCAGGCGCTCGAGCTGTGGCAAGGGGATCAGCGGCGAATCGAAGAAGACCGGGTCGGGCCAGGCGCGCAGCAAGGTACCACTGGCCTTCTTCGGCGCATCACCGACCCGCTGGAGCGGTTCAAGCACCGCCCCGCTGGCGAAAGCCATGCGGTGCCGCGCACCGTCGCGGACCACCTCGACCTCCAGCCGGGTCGACAACGCATTGGTCACCGAAACGCCGACGCCGTGCAGGCCACCCGAGAAGCGATAGGCCGAGTCAAGGTCATCCTTGCTGAACTTGCCGCCGGCGTGCAGGCGCGTGAACACCACCTCGACGGTCGGCACCTGTTCGAGCGGGTGGATCTCCACCGGGATACCTCGCCCATCGTCCTGGACACTGACCGAATGATCATTGTGCAGCGTCACCGCGATGCGCTTGCAGAAGCCACCGAGCGCTTCATCGGCGGCGTTGTCGATCGCCTCCTGAATGATGTGCAAAGGACAATCGGTACGCGTATACATCCCGGGACGGTGGCGCACAGGCTCCAGCCCCTTGAGGACGGCGATCGATTCTGCGGTGTAGCTCATGACGCTGATTTCTCCAGCAGGCAGCCCCGGCAAGAAGCGCGCGGGCGGTAAGGACGCTTGTCCGGGTTGCACCAGCCGCCGGCAGCGCAGCAGACTTTCTGGGCGGTACTGGCGCCTGTTCCGTGCCGCGCCAGGCGGGGCCGAAGACAAGAGCGCAGGAACCGCATCTGGCGTGTTGGCGTGTCGAGGTGCGGAGTGTACTACCGAAGCGCCAGGGATGGCACCTGATCACCGCCCGGGAAGTGTTCCATCGGCCGAGCAAGCCTCTGCACTCCGCGCGGCAGCAGATAGTGGCAATGTGGGAATGGTAGAACGTGACCCGGTCCTCTCTTGCGCAAGCCGCCGAGCTTGCCGCCGCAGCTAGACTTCGAGCAGGCGAAATTCTTCGCTTTCCGCAAACCTGAGGATATCGCCGGGACGAAGCCACTTCTCACCCGTGATCCGCTCACCGTTGACCAGGGTGCCGTTGCCGCTATCGAGGTCGGTCAGGGTGCAGATGCCCGCATCAAGCTCCAGGCGGGCGTGAGATCGGCTGACCAAGGGGTTTCTGATCACCACATCATTCTCCTCCGCCCGTCCAATGGTCGTCATCCCTTCGTTGATGACGTGGCGCAGCAGCGTATTACTGCGCGAGATCAAGACGAAGCCAGGCGCAGGCGATTCGGCAGACGCCGCGCTCGCTGGCGGAAACGCCCGCAATACCTGCGTTGTGACGTTGTCGGAGCGGGGCGCTGCCCGGCGTTCCCAGTCGCTTTCGAAGACCGCGCTCAGGCGCTGCAGGACATCGACATCGTCAACCGTGATCGACAATTCGCGGCGGCGATCAAGGCTCACCGTGCGCAGGTTCATGCTGCCGATGACGGCCCTGACGCCGTCGATGATGGTGCACTTGGCGTGCAACCGGTAGCGTGCCACGGCCCGGAAGGCGATCTCTGCCGGCAACGTGCTGCTGTGCCGTTCGTCGCCGAGGACGCGAACCGCAATGCCGCTGCGCGCCTTCTTCACCAGCAGGGCGACAATGGCCGGATCCTGCAGCTTGGCGTCGGCGATCTGAATCGAACTCGTCGCCCCTGCGAGCAGGTCGGTGATCTTCTGCCGGCTGTTGAATGGACTGACCAACAAGGGCGACTCCTGGTCGGCGGCGAAAGGCCGGTCGTGCCAGTCAGCGTCGAACAGACGGTTGATCTCGCCGGCGATGGCCGGGCTGAAGACCTCGATGCCAAAGTCGCGCGCGTAGTGCAGGTTTTCGCGTGTCGGGTTGAAGGTGAAGACGAAGGCCTGCTTGTCGTCCACCGTCATCATCTTGTAGTGGTAACGCGCCCGCTTGCTGTCGCCAGCGGGTTCTCTGGTCGCGATCCCCGCCTCGGTGGCTTCCTTGTGCAGCTTGTGGTTCTGCTCTCGCCAGCCACGGGCGCTGCTGGAGATCAGCACGCGAATGCGAACATCCCGCTGGCGGGCCTCGATCAGCGCGCGCTGAATGATTGGATCGTCCATGCGGAAGACGGTCAGGTTGATCGTGTGATCGGCATGGTCAATCGCCCGAACCATCGGGAAGAAGCTGTCACCGGGTTGCACGATCAGTGAAATCTTCTGGTGCATCGTGAGGATCCTGTTGTCGTCGACGACTGCCGAGCCAATTTGGCCGGCAGCATGGCGCACGGGCCTTCGCCAGTGATGATGCCGTGGCCGGGAATGAAGTGTGACGTAGCGCGGTGTCGATGGGCTTGAGCGGTCAGCTTGATTCTAATCGATTAGTGCCGCCGGCCTGCCGGCACTCGGCACAAGCACACGAACGCAGTCACACGGACGGGATCACCAAGGGGCAAGCCTGAAGGCTACACACCTCATTCCGCTCCCGCCGCGCGATATTTTTTTGCGCAAGGCGGACCCTACCGGCTGCGGCTCACGCTTCCGGAAATGTGCCGGTGCGATTTCGCCGCGCGCTCCCGGGGGGGTCAGCGCAGCAACAGGGTCGGAATGGTCGCCGAACGTAGCAGATCCGTGGTCTTGCTGCCGAAGAACAGGCTACGCAGCGGTGAATGCGAATACGCGCCCATGATCAACAGATCGATCGACTGCTCACGAACCGTCCTGGCGATGACGCTTTCCGCGTCGCCGGGGATCAGCGAGGCCGGCGCGACAAAGCCCGCCGCGGCCAGGGTGGCGGTAGCCCATGCCAGTTGCCTGCAGGCCTCCTGGCTTTCCTTGCCGGACATCAGCAGGTGCACCGGCAGGCCGCGGAACAGCGGGCTGGCGGCAACCATCTCGACGCCGCGCCGGGTGACGATGCCGCCGTCAAACGCGATCATCACGCGCTGCGGCTCCCTGAAGTCGTCGGTGACGGTGAGGATCGGCTTGTGCAGCGCACGGACGACGGTTTCGACGTTGCGGCCGATGTCGCGTCGGCTGTTCTCGGCGGTTTCGCCACGGCGACCGAGAACGATCAGGCCGACACCGCCTTCCTGTTCGGCCAGCGTTTCGGCCAACTCGCCGTGGCGCTGGCGGACGTCGACGGCGTTGGTGCCGGCAGCGATGGCGCGCTCGCGCAGGCGATTGAGGAAGATGCGGCCTTGCTCGCGAGCGGCCTTGGTACGCCTTTCATCCTCGCTGGAAAGCTGGCTGAGCAGTTTCTCCTGCGCATCGACGCCGATCGCGCCACTGTGGTCTTCGCCCGAGCCGATCTCCGGGTGGTGATCGATGACGTGCAGGAACTCCAGCGGCGCACCGATCCGGCGCGCCGCCCAGGCGGCGTAGTCGGCCACGTGCTCTGAAAAGTGCGATCGATCGACGCAGGCCATCACTCGCTTATGCGTGCTGCTGTTCATTCCCGCTCTCCTCTCAGTGACCCATCAGCTGTTCGACGGCATCCGGTTTGTCATGCACCGCGAAACGGTCGACCATCGTGCCGCTGGCTTCGTTGAGGCCAATCACTTCGACTTCGGTCGCTTCGCGGCGGAATTTGACGACCACCTTGTCGAGGGCGCTGACCGCGGTGATGTCCCAGAAGTGGGCCCGGCTGACGTCGATGCGAACTTTCTCGATCACTTCCCTGAAGTCGAAGGCGTTGACAAAGCGCTCGGCCGACGCAAAGAACACCTGCCCGGTCACCTGGTAGGTGCGCACGCGTCCTTCGTCCTCGGACATCGAGCCGATGTGCAGAATCCTGCCGACCTTGTGGGCGAAAAAGAAGCCGGACAGCAGCACGCCGACCAGCACGCCCTTGGCCAGGTCATGCGTGGCGACCACCACCACCACCGTCGCCAGCATGACCACGCTGGAACTCTTCGGATGCTCGCGCAGGTCGCGCACCGACGCCCAGTTGAAGGTGCCGATCGAGACCATGATCATGACCGCCACCAGGGCGGCCATGGGAATGCGTGCCACCCAGTCACCGACGAAGACCACCATCAGCAGCAGGAACACGCCAGCCGCGAGGGTAGAAAGCCGGCCGCGTCCACCGGATTTCACGTTGATCACCGATTGGCCAATCATCGCGCAGCCGGCCATGCCGCCGAGGAAGCCGCAGCAGATATTGGCCAGACCCTGCCCCACGCATTCGCGGTTCTTGTCGCTCGGCGAGTCGGTGAGTTCGTCGACGATCGACGCGGTCATCATCGACTCGAGCAGACCGACCACCGCCAGGGTCGCCGACACCGGGAAAATGATCCGCAAGGTTTCGAGATCGAGCGGCACCTCTGGCAGCAGGAATAGCGGCAGGCTGTCGGGCAACTGCCCCATGTCGCCGACGGTGCGGATATCCAGGCCCAAGCCCAGCGCCAGCGCCGTCAGCACGACGATCGCCACCAGCGGTGACGGGACTGCTTTGCTGATGTACGGAAAGAGGTAGATGATCGCCAGACCGCCCGCCACCATCGCGTACACCACCCAGCTGACACCGACCAGTTCCGGTACTTGCGCCATGAAGATCAGGATCGCCAGCGCGTTGACAAAACCGGTGATCACCGAGCGCGAAACAAAACGCATCAGCCCGCCGAGCTTGAGCCAGCCGGCGACGATCTGCAGCACGCCGGTGAGGATCGTGGCGGCGAGCAGGTATTGCAGGCCGTGCTCCTTGACCAGCGTCACCATCAGCAGCGCCATGGCGCCGGTGGCGGCGGAAATCATCCCTGGACGACCGCCGGCAAAGGCCATCACCGTGGCGATACAGAACGAGGCGTACAGCCCGACCCGGGGGTCTACCCCGGCGATGATCGAAAAGGCAATCGCTTCGGGGATCAGTGCCAGCGCGACCACCAGGCCAGCCAGCAGATCGTTGCGGACATTGGCAAGCCAGTCCTGGCGTAAGGATTTCACTAGGTTCCTTTTTCTTCTTGTCGGCGCCAGTGATGGCGTCGGCAGTTGGCGGGCAGCGCGAAGGCGAGCCGCTCTCCCCGAACAGCGCAAGCGCGGGCAAAACCCGGCAGTGCGGGGTCGGCAGACGCAGCGAACGGAGCATGAAGCCAGGCGCGACCGACGGGAAAGTAGCGCTGACGCGCGGCGAGGACGTGGCTTGCACGCGCAAAAGCCAGGCACAATCTCAAGTGTCGTCGTGCAGAGTCCTTGCGGGGGTGGCGATTCTATCTGATTTGCTGCAATGCAGCAAACGACGCTCAGCGAACGTATCGAAACCAGCGCTGGCGACCGAGCACCGGCGGATACCCGAGTACCATCAGAGCCTAGGCTCTCGATCAGCGGCGGCGAGCAGCATCCCAACAGTCTCGCTCCCACCACGCCGTCACGGGCGGGAGGATACCTCTCCAGCCGCCCTGACACACCGCGCAGCCCTTCACGCCGTCCTACGCCAGTTCACGCGGGAGGTCGGTGGCGCCCGGCATAGTCACGAAACGCGTAATGGCCGCCGAGAAACGCTGCTTGCAAGTGTTGCAATGTTAGACGTGACCCCGTCTGTTCATGTGTCCACCAAGAAGTATCGTGGACACTATGCTCACGCTTGGCCACCTCCGTCAGCAAGGCGGGACGGTAGAACGCTTACCGAGAAACGCTGACTGTAATTGTTGTAATGCTAAACGTGACCCCGTCTGTGCGGTGAGGCGAATCTTGTGCTGTTGGCGGCCGCCATCAAGAACGGTGACCGTGTCGCCGCGCGCTACGCCGACCACACGGGCGGTCAGCGTCTCGGCATGAGCAGAGGTAAGTTGTCAAAGTGGGCTGGCCATGGCTATCGCCAGCATTCCACTACCAGCGTCCATCTTCGCGCCTCCTCCGCAAGATCGGCTGTGCTTTTCTCCATCGAGAAGAATCCGCTGCCATTGGTGTAACTGACCTTGTGTGTATCGAGGAAAGTTTTCAGCGTTTGCCCGCTAACTGCAAAATTGACGTTTTGCCCGATCTGGCCCGTAGCCTTTGCCATCTTTGCATCGTCGAGTTTCATCGAAACAACACCGACGACTTCCCCCTTTTTGTTGAGAACGGGACTACCGCTCGAACCCGGTTGTATTGGCGCGGTAATCTGAATCTGGTTGGTGTTATTGCCAAGCCCGGTCAAAGCGCTGACCACACCCGGCGTAAGGTTGCCGCCGGATGAAAGAAGTGCGTTGAGGGGGAAGCCAAAGGCGACAATCTCTTCCCCTTGCCTAAGCTTGCCGGGTTCCGCACTCAACGTGGCAGTGTCTGTTACTACCCCTTGAATCCGCACCAGAGCGAGGTCATTGACCTTGTCATCGGTGACGAGTTTTGCAAGTCCTTCACGGCCTTGGATACGAAGCTCTGTGCAATTACCCGATACGTGTTCGTTGGTAACGGCGTCACCAGATTTGCTCACTACGAAAAGAGTGCCGGTTGCTTTCTTGCTTAGTGCGTCGGTGCTTTCTGATGGCACAGAAGCGGCACCGGATCGCTGTCCTTCGCGGGCAAGAATCTGCCCCTTTTTCCAGTTGGATGAGAGGCGTTGGCCTTCGGCTTTGTCGGCTGAGGATAGCTTGCTTTCTAAACCGCCTCGAATCTTCACTGCTCTGCCGTGACCAGAGGCGGCTGCAATATTTTCCCATGCATACGCTAGAACGAAATCTGTTGAGACACCTTCACCTGCGGCGTACGCCACGCCAAGAATTACCTGCGCCTCAGAATGGCCCTGCGCTGCTGCTTTCTGAAACCACTCAACGGCCTTGACTGAGTTCTCTGGGACACCCTCACCTTTGGCGTACGCCCAGCCAAGATTGAACTGCGCTTTCTCATCGCCCCACGCTGCTGCTTTCCGAAACCACTCAACGGCCTCGACTGCGTCCTTTGAGACACCTTCACCTTTGGCGTACGCCCAGCCAAGATTGAACTGCGCCTTCACATCGCCCTGCGCTGCTGCTTTCCGAAACCACTCAACGGCCCTAACTGCGTCCTTTGAGACACCTTCACCTTTGGCGTACATCACGGCAAGATCGTTCTGCGCCCAAGCCAAGCCCTGTGCTGCTGCTTTCTGAAACCACTCGACGGCCTTGACTGCGTCCTTTGAGACACCTTCACCTTTGGCGTACGCCCAGCCAAGATTGAACTGCGCCTTCACATCGCCCTGCGCTGCTGCTTTCCGAAACCACTCAACGGCCCTAACTGCGTCCTTTGAGACACCTTCACCTTTGGCGTACATCACGGCAAGCTTGTTTTGTGCATCCATATCCCCGGCCTCCGCCCTCTTGGTCAGTGCGGAAAGCTCCTGCTCTGGTGATGACTTCGCTGCTTCCTGCACGGTCGGTGGAGATTGCACGCTTTCGCCGCAACCTACCATGAAGATCGCGATCGCAAGAGATAACCAGAACTTGGTATTGGCACTTCGGCACTGAATTGACATCTCGCTTGAACGCGGAACGGGGTCAGTCCTAAGAACGCGGTACGAGATCAGCCCTAACATCCCAACACCCGCCCCACCAAGCACCTCGCCGTGGGTGGTCCCAAGAAGCCTCTCGCGCCTCCCCGGTACAGGTCCACTGCCCCACCCGTCACTCAGTCCTACGCCACTTCAGCCAACCAGGCGTCGCGCGGCAGGTCGGTGGCGCCCGGGGTAATCACGAAACGCGTAATGGCCGCCGGATTCATCAAGCCGACGCCCCCTTGGGCCGATCGGTAGTTCATCACCGGGCGTTCGAGGAAGCTGGTCAGATTCATCAGGCGCTCGGCGAGTGCTGGCTGGCGAATGCCTTCGGCCAGGGTATGCAGGACGTGTCCACCGGCAAAGCAAAAATCGATCCGGACGCGAAAGTGCTCCCCTTCGACCTCGCCAGCAACAGGTTGGGCGAGCTGCTCGGGTGTCAGCTCCGATAGTTCCAGATTGAGCGGACTCGCCACGTAGGCGCTGAGATCTCTGGCCGCTTCGAACTCAACGCAGGCGATCGACGCCCGCGCGAAGACCTCGGTCTGCGCCGCCGAGCCGACAATCAGCGGCTTGCCGGTGAACATCTGGCTGCTGCGCTTGAGGCCCGCGATGGTCTGCTCGATAGCCGCCTCGTCGGTCTGCAAGAAGCGCCGCACACAGTTGGCAGTAGTAATGACCGTAATGCCGATCGCCATAGCGAACTCCCGTCAAAGAAAGTGATTCCCCGCGTTCAGTCGCCGCCGCGATTCTTGCCTTGCTGCCACAGCACGTCGCCGCAACCCGCGGCCTTGTTCAGCACACGACCGAGCACGAACATCAGGTCCGAGAGTCGGTTGAGATACTTGCGCGCAAACTCGGAAACCTTCTCGGTGGCCGCCAGATGCACGATTTGGCGCTCGGCACGGCGGCAGACGGTACGCGCCAGATGCGCGAACGCAGCGGCGCGGCTGCCACCCGGCAGAATGAAATCCTTGAGCGGCGAGAGATCGTCATTGAACTGCTCGACCAGAGCTTCGAGCCGGGTAATCTGGACTGCGTTGATCACGTCCATTCCCGGAATGCACAGTTCGCCGCCGAGATCGAAGAGATCGTGCTGAATGCCGGTCAGTGCCTGCCGGATATCGTCCGGCATCTCTTCGGTCAGCAACAGGCCGATCACCGAATTGAGCTCGTCCACCTGCCCCATCGTCTCGATGCGCAGGCTGTCCTTGGCCACTCGTGTGCCGTCGCCAAGGCCGGTGGTGCCGGCATCGCCGGTACGGGTGACGATTTTCGAGAGACGATTGCCCATGCTGGCTTTCCTGATCAAAATAAGGCCGATTATAGCCGAAGGAGAATTCGTGACCGCCCGATCGCTCAAGCTGAGCGCCAACCTCAGTTTCCTGTTCACCGACGCCCCGTTTGTGGAGCGTTTCGCGCGCGCCGCGCGCGCCGGTTTTCGCGGCGTCGAGTACATGTCGCCGTACGATTACGACCCCGCGGAGTTGGCTCGGCTGCTGCGCGAACACCAGCTGCTGCAGGTGCTGCATAACCTGCCGGCCGGCGACTGGGAGGGTGGCGAACGCGGCATCGCCTGCCTGCCGGGACGCGAGATCGAGTTCCGCCAGAGCGTCGAGCTGGCGATCGATTACGCGCGCCAGCTCGGCTGCGCGCAACTCAACTGCCTGGCTGGTGTACCGCCTGACGGGGTTCCGCAGAAGGCGATCCAGGCGACCTTCGAGGCCAACCTGCGCCATGCTGCCAGGCGCTTGGCAACGTACGGCATCCGCCTGCTGGTCGAGCCGATCAACAGTCGGGTCGACATCCCCGGCTTCTGGCTGGATACACCGGCGAAAGCGATCGCCCTGATCGCCGACCTGGCGGAAGCGAACCTCTGGCTGCAGTACGACATCTACCACGCGCAGGTCATGGAAGGCGATCTGGCGCGGACGATCACGGCCAACATCGGCCGCATCGCGCATTTTCAGCTGGCCGATAACCCGGGGCGGCACGAGCCGGGCAGTGGTGAAATCAACTACCCCTTCCTGCTCGCGCTGCTGGAGCGGCTGGGCTATGCCGGCTGGATCGGCTGCGAGTACCGGCCCTTGCTGCCGGATACGGACAGCGGCCTGGCCTGGGCGAAAGACTGGCTGGGCGCATAGCGCCAGCTTCCCCGTTCACCCGCACCCGGGAAGCCGCCAGGCGCTCAAGTGGCAGCGAACGTCTTGCAGAAACGCAATTCTTCGGGATAGGGGAAGAAATCCTCGACATGACCGGCGCGGATTTTCTCCTGTGCCGTCTGCCAGAACTGGACGTTGAGCAGGTCGCGGTGATACTTGAGGAAAGCCGAGCGCACCTTCGGTGAGCCAAGCAGAAAACTGGCGAATTCCTCCGGGAAGACATCGTGCCGGCCGACCGAGTACCAGGGCTCGCTCGACATCTCCATCTCCGGGTACGGAGCTTCCGGAATGACCCGGAACTTGGTATCGGTCATGTATTCGATTTCGTCGTAGTCATAGAACACGACACGGTTGTAGCGGGTGACGCCGAAGTTTTTCCACAGCATGTCGCCGGGGAAGATGTTGGCGCAGGCCAGTTCGCGGATGGCGCTGCCGTACTCGTGCACGGCGTGGTCGATCTGCTCCGGCGCCGCCGTGTCGAGATAGATGTTCAGCGGCGTCAGGCGACGCTCGATATAGACGTGCTTGATCACCAGATCGTCGCCGTCGTCTTCGATCAGCGACGGCGCCAGACTGCGCAGCGCCTCGAGCAGTTCGGCAGAAAAACGCTTCTTCGGTAGCGCCACGTGCGAAAACTCGAGGGTGTCTGCCATCCGGCCGACCCGGTCCACCTGCTTGACCAGCAGGTACTTCCGTTTGACCGTGTCGTGGTCCATTTCTTTGGAAGCGCCGAAGACGTCCTTGATCATCTTGAAAACGTAGGGATAGGACGGCAGCGTGAACACCAGCATCACCAGACCGGCAATTCCGGGGGCGATGATGAACTGGTCTTCGGAATGACGAAGGTGCTGCTTGAGGTCGCGAAAGAACAGTGTCTTGCCCTGTTTGCCAAGGCCCAGCATGGTGTACAGCTCCGACTGGGGCTTGTTCGGCATGATGCCATGCAGGAAATGGACGTAGCCCGAGGGCACTTCCATATCGACCATGAAATAGGCGCGCGACAGGGAGAACAGGACGCTGATCAGCCAGCGGTCGAGCAGGACCGTGTCCAGCACCAGCTTGCCGTCGGGCGAATGCAGCACCGGAATCGCGAACGGAAACTCATGATGGCCGTTGATCACCTTGCCAAAGATGTAGGCCCCCTTGTTGCGGTAGAACGCCGAGTGGAGAACCCTGATCTGCGCGTTGGCCTCCGCCGCAGGCCACTCGCCCAGGCGCTTCTCGGCGGTGCGCATGACGAAGTCCACATCCCGGTCGAGATCCTCGAACGGGCGCTGCCAGCCGAAGTCCCGGATGACCTGTTTGATCGTGGCGCGCAGGCCGTGCTGCACCGGATAGTAGCTCCGGTAAGTCGGCGGGAAGGCCTGGATATACTCGGTGGACACCGCCGGCCGAGCGAAGATGTAGTCGTTGTTGAAATAGGTCCGGTGCAGGATCTTCGAGCACACCGAGTTGAAGAAGGTCTCGGCGAGCTCGGGCTGCTTGTGGTTGATCAGATGCCCGATGTACAGCAGCTTGACCTGCTGCCAGGTCGCATCGTCGATCGACGCAGCACCGAAATCGGTAGACAGCAACTCGGCGGTCTCGACCACCCGGTCGTCGTAGGAACGGATGCGCTCGCGCACGGCGACATGCACGCCCTTCCAGTCGGCGCCTTCAAACAGCGCCTTCGCTTCCCGACCGTAGCGGCGGATCAGCCAATAGTGGCGGTCGAAACCATCGATCATCGCCTCGGCGATACGCTGGGCGAGCACATTTTCAACGGTGGAGATATCCATGGGGCGTGGTCGGATGGTCAGACGTGAATTGATTGTAGCATCGGGGGGTGTTGCCTCGCATCAAGCGCCGCCCGCGACGCAGGCGACGGAACACGATACCGTCAAAACGACGTCCCAAGCCACAATAGGCTGGCAAATCAGTCGTTTTTCCGCCATAATCGCGAGCGGTACCGCAGGAGAATCTGCTCACGACAGATCCTCAGTGCCCACGTACGCAGCATCGTCCGATCTGCGGCTTCCTCGCCCTGCTTGGCACGAAAGAGCACCGATGCAAGAGGACCGAGCCGGATGCAACCACACCACACATTATGGAGTTGGCATGAGCGCAAGTCTGATCAAAGTCCCACAAGGCGGCCAGAAAATCATTCCGGGGCAAGCTATCCCGGATAATCCCATCATCCCGTTCATTGAAGGTGACGGGATTGGTATCGACATTACGCCAGTGATGATCAAGGTCGTCGATGCGGCCGTTGCCAAGGCCTACGGCGGCAAGAAGAAGATCGCCTGGATGGAAGTCTACGCCGGCGAGAAGTCGACCCAGATGTACGGTTCTGACGTCTGGTTGTCGGCAGAGACGCTCGACGCACTCAAGGAATACTCGGTTTCGATCAAGGGCCCGATGACCACCCCGGTCGGCGGCGGCATCCGCTCGCTGAACGTTGCCCTGCGCCAGGAACTCGATCTGTACCAGTGCGTTCGCCCGATCCACTACTTCCGTGGCGTTCCCTCGCCGCTCAAGGATCCGACGAAGACCGAGATGGTGATCTTCCGCGAAAACACCGAGGACATCTACGCCGGTGTCGAATTCTTGTCCGGCTCCGACAGCGCCAAGAAAGTGATCAAGTTTCTGCAGGAAGAAATGGGCGTCACGAAAATCCGTTTCCCGGAGACCTCGGGTATCGGCATCAAGCCGATTTCCCGGGAAGGCACCGAGCGGCTGGTACGTGCCGCCATCAAGTACGCGATCGCCAACAACCGCAGGTCGGTGACCATCGTGCACAAGGGCAACATCATGAAGTTCACCGAAGGCTCGTTCCGTGACTGGGCGTACGACCTGGCCAAGAGCGAATTCGGTGGCGTCGAGCTCGACGGTGGGCCATGGCTCAAGCTGCCCCAGGGCATCATCATCAAGGACTCGATCGCCGACGCCTTCCTGCAGCAGATCCTGCTGCGCCCGGCAGAATACGACGTGATCTGTACCACCAACCTCAACGGCGATTACATCTCCGACGCGCTGGCAGCACAGGTCGGCGGTATCGGCATCGCCCCGGGCGCCAACATCTCCGACCTCTACGCCTGCTTCGAAGCAACGCACGGCACGGCGCCGAAGTATGCCGGGCTGGACAAGGTCAACCCGGGTTCGTTGATCCTCTCGGCCGAAATGATGCTTCGTCATCTGGGCTGGCTCGAAGCCGCCGACCTGATCATCAAGTCGATGGAAGCAGCGATTGGCGACAAGGTCGTGACCTACGACTTTGCCCGCTTGATGGACGGCGCCACCGAAGTGTCGTGCTCCGCTTTCGGTGACGCGATGATCGAGCGCATGTAGTCCATTGCTGCGCCTGTTGCACTGACAAGGCCCCCGCAAGGGGGCTTTGTTGTTGGTGGATCGACAAACCGCACAAGGAGCTCTTCATTCTCATGACGACATCGACCAAGCCCCTGGCCGGCCTGCGGGTGATCGAGCTGGGCAGCCTGATCGCCGGACCTTTTGCCGCACGCATCATGGCCGAGTTCGGCGCCGAGGTGATCAAGATCGAATCGCCCGATGGTGGCGACCCCTTGCGCAAATGGCGCAAGCTCTACCAGGGCACGTCGCTGTGGTGGTACGTGCAGTCGCGCAACAAGAAATCGGTGACGATCAATCTCAAGCATCCGGCCGGGCGCGAAATCGTTCACCAGCTGGTGGCCGAAGCCGACATCGTGATCGAGAATTTCCGCCCCGGCGTACTCGAAAAACTCGGCCTGGGCTGGGAGACGCTGTCGGCAATCAATCCCGGTCTGGTGATGCTGCGTCTCTCCGGTTTTGGCCAGAGCGGCCCGCTGGCGCAACAGCCGGGTTTCGGCGCGATCGGCGAATCGATGGGCGGACTGCGCTACGTCACCGGCTTTCCCGACCGGCCGCCGGTCAAGACCGGCATTTCGATCGGCGATTCGATTGCCGCACTGTGGGGCGTGATTGGCACGCTGATGGCGCTGCGTCACAAGGAACAGCATGGCGGCCAGGGGCAGGTGGTCGACGTCGCGCTGTACGAGGCGGTGTTCGCGATGATGGAGTCGCTGGTCCCCGAATTCGATGTTTTCGGTTTCGTCCGCGAACGCACCGGCAACATCATGCCCGGCATCACCCCGTCCAACACGCATTCGACCAAAGATGGCAAGCACGTGACCATCGGCGCCAATGGCGACGCCATCTTCAGGCGGTTGATGCTGGCCATCGGCCGCGACGATCTGGCCAACGACCCGCAGCTGGCGGACAACGCCGGTCGCGATACGCGCCGCGACGAGCTGTACACGGCTATCGATGGGTGGACGGCGACACACGACGAAACCGAGGTGCTGCGCATGTTGGCCGCCGCCGAAGTGCCGGCTTCGCGCGTGTACTCGGCCGCCGACATGTTCGCCGACCCGCAGTATCTCGCCAGGCAGATGATCGAATCGGCAACCCTGCCCGACGGCAAGTCGATCCGCATCCCGGGCATCGTCCCGAAACTCTCGGCGACGCCGGGCAGCACACAGTGGCTGGGTCCCACGCTCGGCGAACACACCGACGAAACGCTGCAACGCCTCGGTTACTCGCCAGCCGCAATCAGCGCCTTGCGCGAGGCCGGCACCGTCTGACGCTGCTGGCCGGCGAGCGCCGCGTCAACTTACTCAAACTCGTAGTCGAGTCGTCCGACGCGCCCTCGCCAATAAGGCTTCGGCCCCTGTGGAAGCAACCAGCGCACGTCGCCACGCATCGGCACCCACATGCCCTGATGCTGCTCATAGTCGCACCACAAACCTTCCCACGGCAAGACAAGCAGCTTGCCACCCAGCACATGGGCACGCGCTTCGGCACGCACCGACTCGACCAGTCCCGCCTCGTCGAAGCAGAACAGCAAGCTCACACTCAGGCCATCGTCGGTCAGCGTGGCCAGCGCCGAATGCGCGTCAACCGCCTGCCATGCCACCCCCTGACTGGGTAACAGGGCGGTCGGGTAGCAGACGGCTTCGGCCAGGAAACGCATCAACTCGGCCTCGGCGATGGCACCCTTGCCGTGCACCCTGCCGAGTGGAAACAGCCCCACCAGCGCCGGATGAACGGTTCCTTCGCCGGCCACATAGGCATCGTGCACATGCACCGCGACCCCCGGCATGAGCGTCACACGAGCGTTCCAGAGAAAACCTGGCCGGTGCGTGTAAACGCGCTGTCCCGAGGTGAAGGGCTTCCAGTTGTCGCCACCCTTGCCCATGTTGAAGGTGCCCGAATGCTCGACCGTGAGTGCTCGAACCATCGGCTGACCGGCGGTCAGCACGCGCCGAAAGTAGCGCTGCACCGGATCGGGCAAGCCCGTCAGTTCCCGCCTGTCAAAGCATGCCGGCCCGACTGTTAGCCGCGCCGCCTCCAGGGCCGTGCGCAGCGCCCGTGTCGCCAGCCACCAGC
>NZ_JAVTWB010000149.1:0-10458 GCF_032229525.1 Accumulibacter sp.
ACGGTCGCCATCCACCAGCGAACGGTACTCGCCGCGCGGCGGATTTTCGCTCCCCTTCCGCGGTAGACTTCGGCAATGAACACACCGATCCGATCCGAGGCCCTCTACCGGGCGGCCGACCTGCGCCTTATCGAAAAGGCCGCCGCCGAGCAGCCATTGATGCAGCGCGCCGGCCTGGCCGCCGCCGAACTGGGTAGCGAGCTCTGTCGTTCCCAGGGCGGCGCGGTGCTGATTCTCGCCGGCCCCGGCAACAACGGTGGCGATGCGTTCGTCGCCGCCCGCCACCTCCGCCAGCGTGGCTACGCGGTCAGCGTCGTCTTTGCCGGCGACGCGAGTCGCCTGCCCAAGGACGCAGCGGATGCCTACCAGCGCTTCGACGACGACGGTGGCAGCGCGCTGGACGATATCCCGTCGGGTTCGCGCTGGTCCTTGATCATCGACGGCCTGTTCGGCATCGGGCTGCAGCGCCCGGTGGCCGGTCGCCATGCCGAACTGGTGGCGGCGGTCAACGCGCTCGCCGTTCGTGACCACTGCCCCTTGCTCGCCCTCGACTGCCCGAGCGGCCTCGACGCGGATACCGGCAAGCTGTGCGGGGCGACGGTTCGCGCCAGCCACACGATCACCTTCATCGCCGGTAAGCCGGGGCTGTACACCGCCGACGGCCCGGACCACTGCGGCGTCATTTCGGTTGCCGCGCTCGACCTCGATGCCGAGCACCTGGCGCCCGCCATCGCCCGCACCATCGGCAGCGACCTGTTTGCCGCCTGCCTGCACCGACGGGCCAAGAACAGCCACAAGGGGACAAACGGCAGCGCCGGGATTCTCGGCGGCGCCAGCAGCATGGTCGGCGCGGCCTTCCTCGCCGGACGCGCAGCGCTCAGGCTCGGCAGCGGTCGCGTCTACCTCGGCCTGCTCGACCCGCAGGCGCCGGCGATCGATCCGCTGCAGCCCGAACTGATGCTGCGCCGCCCGGATGCCCTGCTGGCTACGCCGTTGACGGCGCTTGCCTGCGGACCGGGGATGGGCAGTGGCGACGAAGCCCTGGCGCTGCTGGAAGAGGCGCTGACCCTGGACATCCCCTTGCTGCTCGATGCCGATGCGCTCAACCTGCTGGCTGTCGAGAGCCGCTTGCAGAACGCTCTGGCCGCGCGCGCGCAGCGTGGTCTGGCGACACTGCTGACGCCGCACCCGACCGAAGCGGCGCGGCTGCTCGCTCGCGATACGGTGCTGGTCCAGGCCGACCGCGGCGCTGCTGCGCTCGAACTGGCCAGCCGCTTTCAGGCGCTGGTGGTGTTGAAGGGTTGCGGCAGTATCGTCGCCACCCCCGACGGTCGCTGGTTCGTCAATACCAGCGGCAATCCGGGTCTCGCTTCGGCGGGTGCCGGCGATGTGCTCAGCGGCATGATCGTCGCGCTCCTGGCGCAGGGCTGGCCGGCGCGTGAAG
Source organism: Accumulibacter sp. (assembly GCF_032229525.1). Taxonomy (GTDB): domain Bacteria; phylum Pseudomonadota; class Gammaproteobacteria; order Burkholderiales; family Rhodocyclaceae; genus Accumulibacter. Next base: position 1,445 of record NZ_JAVTWB010000149.1, read on the forward strand.
CCTTGCTGGCCGGCGTGCACCTGCACGGCGCGGCGGCCGACGAGCGGGTTGCCGGCGACCGCGGCCCGGTCGGGCTGACCGCCGGCGAACTGATCGACGGCGCGCGCTGGTGCCTCAACCACTGGATCGCGTATGGTCGATAGCCAGGGCGTCACGCCGGTCCGGCTGCACGGCGCCCTGTTGTTCCTGACGGCCCTGCTTTTTTTCGCGGCGCTCGACGCCACCGCCAAGCACCTCAGTGTCTTTATCGCCGTGCCGCTGCTGGTCTGGGCGCGCTACCTGGTGCACTTCGTGATCATGCTGGGTGCGGTCGCACCGAGCATGGGGCGCCAGCTGATCGTCACCGGGCGACCGTGGCTGATGGCGCTGCGCGGGATGACGCTGGTAGCCGTGACGCTGTTCGGTCAACTGGCGCTGAAGAGCTTGCCATTGGCCGAAACGACGGCGCTGATCTTCGTCGCGCCGCTGCTGGTCGCCCTGTTTGCCGGCCCGATGCTCGGTGAGCAGGTTCGTCTGCGCACCTGGCTGGCGACCGTCGCCGGTTTCGCCGGCGTCCTGCTGATCGCGCGGCCGGGCGGTAGCCTGGCCGGCCCCGGCGTCGCCTTCGCCCTCGCGGCGGCGCTGAGCTACGCGGCGTACCAGATTCTTACCCGCAAGCTCACCGCCACCGAGCACCCGATGCGGCTGCTGTTTTACACGGCGCTGCTCGGCACGCTGGCGATGTTGCCGGCGCTGCCGCTGTACTGGGATGGCCACTGGCCGACCACGGCGCAGGGCCTGCTGATCATCTCGCTCGGCGTCTATGGCGGCGTCGGCCATTTCCTGCTGATCCGCGCCTTCCACGAGACGCCGGCGTCGCTGCTGGCGCCGCTGGTCTATAGCCAGCTGGTCTGGGCGACGCTGCTCGGCTGGCTGGTCTTCGGCCAGTTTCCCGACCTGCTGGCGATGGTCGGCATGCTGATCATCGGCGCCTCGGGCCTCAGCCTGGCCATTCGCCGCCGGGCTTGAGCGCGTATGCGCCACTGCGGCGCGGTGGCCTGCCCGGCTACAGCGTCTCGAACAGCGCGGCCGCTTCCCGCTGGCCGAGTTCGAAGTAACGCTTCTGGGCGCTGCTGTCCTTGAGCGAGATGGTCATGCTCTCGAGGTCTTTCGGCCGCAGGATGTGCATGCGCTTGGCAACATAGCGCTTGCCGCCGATCTCGGCGCTTTTCTTGCCCATAGCCGCGAGCATGTCGTTGATCAGCTTGGCCTGCGTGAATACGCGGGCGTTGGGCAGCGAGAGCTGCATGTCGCTGACCAGCAGGTGGGTGTCGATACTGGTCAGCGGCAGGCTGAAGGTGCTCGAGCTGTAGAGCTTTTCGAGTTCGCGGTGATAGTCGTAGTCGGTGAAGTCGACGGCGATGATCTCGTCCACCTCGTCGTCCTCGAACAGCGTGCGCAGCGGCGTGTTGTCCAGGTAACCGCCCTCGATGAAGTAGTCGCCGTCGATGGTGATCGCCTTGAAGTAGGGGATGGTGGTGATGCCGGCGAGGAAGGCGTCCATGAACACGTCCAGGCTGGCGTCGTCGATGGTTTGCAGGATCTCGTTGACCTTGAAGAAATGCCCCTGCCGCTTGCTCAGGTTGGTGGCGCGGATGTCCCAGCGCAGCGTCTCGAGGTGTCCGGCGAGAATTGCGCGGCGTTCGGGGTCGTCGAGCAGCAGCGACTTGCGGCAACTATCCTTGTTGACGCTGAAGAGATGGGTGCCGGTCGGCAGCAACTTCGGCCGCAGGCCGAGAAAGTTGGAAAAGATGTGGAAGACGTCGGTGACGTTAAGCCTGACGGTGCGCGTCAATACCGGTGGCAGCTCCTCGGTCTTGTCGTCCCACAGCAGGTAATCGGCGACGATGTTGTTGCCCGAACTGGTCGAGGCGATGTGTACCACCGGCAGTTCGTTGCGCTTCATCCACACCAGCACGCCTTCGGTGTAGAAGCTCCGGTAGCCGCCGCCGGAGGCGACAAATCCGTATCTGGTCATCGTCTTTTCCCTCTCTTTTGTTGGCGTCAGGTCAGGCGCCGGGTGACTTCAACGACGTCTCTGTCGTCGGTCAGGTTAACCACGAAGCCAAGCCCTTCCAGCAGCCGCAGGGTGGGCTCGTTGTCCGCCAGCACTTCGCCGCGCAGGATGCTTAGTCCTTGCTCCTGTGCCGCGTCGATCAAGCGCTTCATCAGGCGTACCCCGAGGCCCTTGCCGGTCATGTGGTCGGCGATCGCCACCGCGAACTCGCCGGTCTGGCCGTCCATCAGGATCGAGTAGCGCGCTTCGCCAAGAATCACCGTGCCTCCGTCGTGCTCGCGGGTGGCGACGATCACCATGTCGCGTCCGTAGTCGATCTGCGCGTAGCGGGCCAGTTGGTGCAGCGGCAGCTCGGCGAGTGCGCCAAAGAAACGCAGCCGTTTGCTGTGGACGGAGAGTTGACGCACGAAGTCCTGCAACGCAGCGGTATCCTCCGGGCGTATCGGGCGCAGCGTGCAGTGGCTGCCGTCTTTCAGAACGACATCGGATTCGAGCTGCGCCGGGTAGGGCCAGATCGCCATATGGTCGTAACGCGCTCGTTCCGCCGGCAGCGGCTGTATGCCGATGCTGACATCGACGGCGATTGCGCCGACGCTGTCGGCGATCAGCGAACCGATTTCCAGGCTGTGCAGCCAGGGCAGTTCGCTGGCCATTTCCGAAGTGCGCAGCAGGATGTCGCGCAGCGGTTCCGAAGCCACTGCCGGTTTCCCCGGCAGTGGCCCGAGCAGCCGCGCGACGTAGGGTGTATCGAGCAGGGCGTCGATCAGGCGCGTGTTGAGCGGCGGCAGGGCGACCGCGCGGGCGTTGTAGATCACCGGCGCGATGCCGCTCTCCGAGAGCGAGATCACCGGCCCGAACAGGCTGTCCTGACGAATCCCGATGGCCAGCCAGCGACCGTTCGGCTTGGACACCTGTGGTTCGATCAGCACGCCGTCCGCCGCATGGCCGGAGGCGGCCAGTTCGCGGAAGGCCAGCGCCACTTCCGGCGCCGAGCGCAGTTGCAGGCGGGAGCTGCCCGATGCTTTCGGTGTGCCGGCCGATAGTGCCGGTTTCATCGCCAGCGGGTAGCCGAGGCGGTCGGCGATATGGACCGCTTCGGTCGGCGAGTGGGCCAGTACGGTTTGCGAGACGGGGATGTGGAAGGCGGCAAGGATGGCCTTCGCCTCGGGCAGTGTCAGCGCAGTCCGACCGTCGGCGAGCGCCAACTCGATGATCGCCCGCGCCGCGGTGACGTCCGGGGCGATGTACGAGGAAAGAGCCGGCGGCATTTCCAGCAACATGGCCTGGTTGCGTACCCAGTTCACCATGAAGGCGAAGGCCGCGACGGCGTTTTCGGGGGTCCGGAAAGTCGGGAAGCGCGCTCGGGCGAAGGCGGCTCGCGAACTGCGCGCATGCACCTCTCCCAGCCAGCAGGTGAACACCGGTTTGGCGGCCTGTGCTGCCGCCGCGATGGTGGCTTGCGCGACGGCCAGCGGATCGACGTAGATGTTGGGTGTCAGGATGGCGAGTACCGCGTCGACACCGGGATCGTCAAGACAGGTGGTGATGGCGTCCACGAAACGTTCCGGCCCGGTGTCGAACATGACATCGATCGGGTTGCCGGCCGACCAGCTGCCGGGCAGCAGCTGGCGCAAGCGCTCTTGGCTATGCGACTCGAGCGGCGCGAGAGTGATCGCCTGTTGCTCTGCCTGGTCAATGGCCATCACCGCCGGGCCGCCGCCGTTGCTGACGATGGCCAGGCGATTGCTGCGCGGCTTGCGTGGCGTGGTCAGCGCGCGGGCGGCCGAGAACATGTCGCCGAGGGCGTGGACCCGGAGTACACCGGCCCGCCGCAGCGCGGCGTCGAAAGCGTCGTCGCGGTCGACGCGGGCACCGCTGTGCGCTTCGGCGATGCGCGCCGAGCTGGCGCCCTTGCCGGCCTTGACCGCGATCACCGGCTTGATGCTGGCGGCTGCACGCACGGAACTGAGAAAGCCGCGGGCGTCGCGCAACCCTTCCAGGTAGAGCAGGATGCTTTCGGTCTGCGGGTCGCCGGCCAGGTAGTCGATGATTTCCGGCAGTTCGAGGTCGTCCGATTCGCCGGGTGAGAAAATGGCCGAAAAGCCGAATTCGTCGTTGTGGCTCCAGTCGAGGATATTGGCGCAGACGGTCGCCGATTGCGATACCAGCGCAAGGTTTCCGGCGGGAACCGAAAGCGTGATCGGTGTCAGGTTGAGGCCGGCATGCGGCAGGATGTAACCCAGCGCATTGGGGCCGAAGAGGCGGACCTTGTGGCGGGCGGCGACGTCCTTGAGTTGTGCGCCCGCCGGGGTGTCGGGTCGCAGGCCAGCGGAGAATACGACCGCGGCGCGAATGCCTCGTCGCCCACAGGCGTCGACGACTTCGGCGACTCTCTGCGCCGGTGTGGCGATCAGCGCCAGTGACAGCGGCGCCTGAATTTGCGCGACGGACGCATGGCACGGTAGGCCATCGATATCGGTGCGTGTTTGCGAGACGATGTGCAAGCGCGTTGCCAGTGGGCTGGCACGCAGGTTGACCAGCAGCCCATGGCCGAAGCTGCCGGGCTGCGGGCTGGCGCCGAACAGTACCACTCCGGCGGGGGCGAGAAACGGTTGCAGCGGTGTTCGATAGTGGGCCATCGCAGAGCGACCTCTCAGGCGGAGGTTTCCGCGTTTTTCGCCGCTGTCGTTTCGCTGAGGTCGACCAGGGTTTCGATGGCGCCGACCACGGCGCCATTGATGTCGTGGAGGGGCGCAGCCATGAAGTGCAGCCACTTCCCGCGCGGCCCGAAGGTCGGGAAAAAGTCGCGTGCCTCGAAGGCGTCGGCCACCAGCAGCGAAGGCCTGGCGTGGCTGGCATAATATTGAGCGACATCCTGGTGGCGTGCGCCGCTGACGATCATTTCGGCGAGCACCACGCGCCGTGTCTCGCTGGGGTAGAAGGCGCGCCAGATGTCGCTCCTGCCCTCCATTGCAGTGGCCGAGACACCGGTCAAGGCTGCGCAGGCACGGTTCCAGTGGGTGACCCGGCACTGCGCGTCGATGACAAAGGTGGCGACCGGGCTGCCGGCGACGATTTCGCCGAGCTGGCGCTGGCTTTCACGCCGGGCGAGTTCGGCTTCCTTGCGTTCGCTGATGTCCTGCAGGGTTTCCACACAGCCGACGATCCTTCCTTCGGAATTGTGGATGGGCGCGGCGGAGAAGGCCAACCAGCGCCCTGTCTCGCCGAAGGTCGGGAAGAAATCCTCCGCCTCCCAGCCACCGGGGCAATGCGTTGCCGGGCGGCACGCGTCGCGATAGAGACTCTGGATCAGATCCTGCGTGGCGCTATCGACCACCAGGTCGGCCAGCGCCGGCCGGGGAGCCGGATAAAAGCCTCGCCACTGCTGTTGCGTGCCGAGTACTTCGGCCGCGGGCACTCCCGACAGGCGAGCCAGAGCGGCATTCCAGTAGACGACGACATGGCTGGAGTCGATGACGAAGGTCGGTACCGGACTGCCGTCGAGAATGCGGGCAGCATCGGTCAGTGCAGCGTCGGTCATTTCTTTCTGCTCCCCGGAGGCTTTCTTCCTTTTTGCCAATCTTAACGCATTGTTTCTGTGGGCCTGCACGCGGCGTTGTCGAAGAGTGGCGAAAACGAGGCAGCCGGCGAGCGGGTCGATGACGATTGGACGTTTTTTTGTGCTAGCGTCGCCTACGGATTGCGCTTGCCGACCGCTTGGGCGCAGCCCGGTTCCGCATATTCGAAGGGAGAAGGAGATGGACGAGTCCCCGATATTGGCGGCTTTCCGCGCCAAGTTTCAGGTTGAGGAATTGCTGGTCGCCAGCACAGCGGCCTGGTCGTGGTCGGTAAGACCCGGCCAGCCGACCCTGGGTGCCGGCATCTTGTCGCTGAAGCGCTACGCGGCCAATTTCGCCGACGTGACCGGCGCGGAAATGGCCGAGCTGGGCGAGCTGGTGACGAAAGTGGAGAGTGCTGTCAAGGCGGCCTTCGAGTACAACATCATCAACTATCTGATGCTGATGATGGTCGATCACCAGGTGCATTTCCATGTCGTTCCCCGCTACGACGGTACTCGCCAGTTTGCCGGCCTGGAGTGGGTCGACACCGGCTGGCCGGCCTTGCCGGCCTTGTCCGACAGCCAGTACCGGGATCAGCATGAAGTGTTGGTGCTGATCCGCGACGCGCTGCGGTCGGCGTCAGCGAGCTGAAGCGGTGTTGCGCCGCTTGCCGCGACAGGAACAACGGGGCGCTATTTTTCGTTTCGCCAGTCGCGCAGGGTTTCCTTGCGAGGCAGGGGGGGCGTGTTGCGGGTGCCGCGTTTGCTGATCAGTGGCAGCGCTGCGCTGATCACGAACACGACACAGATGACGAAAACGATCCAGCCCGCGCTCATCTCGTGTTTCCGCCCGACCTATGCCTGGCCGGTCTTGTTGACCTGCTGAAAAAGCCCGCGCAGCGTGCTCTGCAGGTCGGCCGGCAGGAGTACCAGCTTGGCGTTTTCCGACTCGGCGATCTTGCTTAGGCTGGTGATGTACTTTTCGCCGAGCAGGTAGAGCATCGGCAGTTCGTTGTCGCCGAAGGCGGCGTTGACCTTCCTGATCGCCTGTGACGACGCTTCGGCCAGGGTGACCTGCGCCACCGCGTCGCGCTTGGCCGACTCCAGGCGGCCCTCGGCGCTGAGGATCATCGACTGCTTGTCGCCCTCGGCGCGCGTGACCATCGCCTTGCGCTCGCGTTCTGCCGAGGCTTGAAGCTCCATCGCCCGCTGCATCGACGCCGACGGCTTGATGTCCTGGATCTCGACCGATTTGACGGTCAGGCCCCAGTCCAGAGCCTCGTCGGCGACGCCCGCCTTGAGCCGCGCCTTGATCATGTCGCGCGATGAAAGCGCTTCGTCGAGTTCCATGTCGCCGACGATCGAGCGCAGGGTGGTCATGATCATGTTGCGAATCGCTTCGGCGTAGTCCTCGACGCCATACACCGCTTTCACCGGGTCAGTGACCTTGATGAACGAGATGGCGTTGACCACGATCACCGCATTGTCGCGGGTGATCACCTCCTGCTCCTGGACGTCGAGGATGATGTCCTTGGTGGTTACCTTGTAGGAGATGATATCGACGTAGGGGATGATGAAGCGCAGTCCCGGCAGCAGCGTCGTGCAGTACTTGCCGAGGCGTTGCACGATCCACTCTTCGCCCTGCGGGATGATCCGCACGCCGTTGGCGACGGTCACCACGACGAAAACGAGCAGGACCAGCGAAAATACGGTGAAGCCGTTGATGCCGTTAATCATCTTGCTTTCTCCACTTTCACGTAGCTGCCTTCGACGGCGACGATGCGCACTCTTTCGCCGGCGGCAATCGCCGTGTCGGCGTAGGCCTCCCAGGCATCGGCGCCGAGAATCGGTTTCTGGAAACGCACCTGACCGCGCGTGTCGGGGGTGATGTCGGCGACCAGCACGCCAACTTCACCGGCCACCGTGGCCGCCGAGGTGCCGACGCTGGTCATCGTGCGCGGCCGCAGATGGCGGAACCAGATCCACACCAATGCTGCCGAGAGAGCTGCCCAGAGCAGGAGCTGGGTCGACAGCGCAAGTTCGGGAGCGACCAGCAGGATCAGCCCGACGCCCGCCGCAGCGAGCCCGAACCAGACCACGAAGAAGGCAGGGACGGCGAGTTCGGCCATCGTCAGGAGCAGTCCGAGGACCATCCAGTGCCACCACTCCGGTGAAAACATCTCGTGCTCCTTGCTATACCAGCTCGCGACAGATGACGAGAGCCTGTGGCCAGGGCCGTTCGGTGCCGCCATCGTCCCGCCGGGAATGCCCGCCGATTAGACGCCAGAATGGCGTGGCTGGCAAGCGAGGAAGCGCGCTCAACGCCCGCCGCGGCGGAGAATTTCACCGGGACGTGGTGGGCCGTCGCCTTCCGCTGCCGTGGAGTGGACGGTCCTGGCGAGCATGCGTCTTGCTGCCGACAGCTCCGATCGGGCTGCTCGCTTTGCCGCTACCCTGCGACGCCTGAGCCTGAGCTTGAGCCTGGGCACTGCGACATCGGGGGAGCGATCTGGTACGCGAGCGAGAGCGCGGGCTGTTGTACTATCGTCAGGCGAGCCGGCCAGAACGGCGCCTCTGGCGCATGATGGGGACCTCACCCCGAGTCGGCGTCTTCGGGAGCTCTTCGCGCATGATCTATCTGCTGGCGGGATTGGTGGTCTTTCTGGGCGTGCATTCGTTGCGCATCTTCGCCAACGACTGGCGTACGCGTACGATCGGGCGCATCGGTGCGCTGCCGTGGAAGGCAGCCTATTCGCTGTTCTCCATCGCCGGCTTCGGCCTGATCGTCTGGGGGTATTCCCTGGCCCGTAGCGAGCCGATGTTGCTGTGGAGCCCGCCGCTGTTCATGCGCCACCTGGCCGCATCGCTGACCCTGCCCGCGTTGGTGTTGCTGTGTGCCGCCTATGTGCCGGGGAATGCGATCAAGGCGCGCTTGCACCATCCCATGGTGCTTGCCGTCAAACTCTGGGCGATAGCCCACTTGTTGGCCAATGGCACCCTTGCGGATGTTCTCCTGTTCGGAAGCTTCCTGCTCTGGGCAGTCTTCAGTTTCTCGGCTGCCCGCCGACGTGACCGTGCCGCCGGCACCGTCTACGCGCCGGGAAGCCGGCTGCCAACGCTGGCGACAGTAGTCGCCGGCAGCCTTGCCTGGGCCACCTTCGCCTTCTGGCTGCACGGTTACCTGTTTGGCGTTCAGCCCTTCGCCCTCTGACGGCTGCTGGGCGCGCGGAGTTGTCTGCGGGTGGCGGACCTTTGGCGCCCTTCAGCCATAGCGGCTTCTGACGGTTATGGATGGCGCGCAGCGTGCAGCAGTGCGGGTTGGTTCTGACAATTCATACTTTGTAAAAAAATGTTGGATTGTTAGCACTGACCCCGATGTACTGCTGACCCCGATGTACT
>NZ_JAVTWB010000149.1:10558-52595 GCF_032229525.1 Accumulibacter sp.
AAAAAATGTTGGATTGTTAGCACTGACCCCGATGTACTGCTGACCCCGATGTACTGACCCCGATGTACTCTCCTGCGATGCACTGCTGACCCTGATGCTTCTGGCGGATCATTGACCTCGGGTCGAGGGGGCCGCCCATGCCTCCGCAAGGCTCCGACACTCTCCAGGAGTTACAGCGCTGCCCCGCCAGAACAAAGGCCGAATGCCGCGGATTGGCATACCTTCCCCTCGCCGAAGGCAGCCATGGGCAGAAAGTCGCCTGCTCGATGCCACATGCTTGGGCGCTTACGCCAGCTCGATCGCGCCCTCGACGACCAAAATGTCGAAAAATTTTACAGTCGGACTACAGAAGCGTTTTCAACTTATTGTTTTGCCATCAATTTAATTAATGGCACGCTATTTGCTGAGAGAAACGCCATTTATCGTGGAGATCGACATGCGTTGTCAACCCAAATTTGCCGCCGGACTGTTGTCTCTCGCAAGCGGCCTGTTGCTCACCGCGCCGGCGTCGGCAACCCCAATTGACTACGCCTTGGGGCTGAACACTCTGCCATCCGCACAAGGGTGGACGAACAACGGATCAAACATCGGTGAAGGAGTCTTTTCGGCCAACGGTACTTTGGCGTGGGACACCATGCCCTACGACGTCAACGTAAACTTCCAGAACTACAGCTACTACACCAGGACGCCCGCCGCTGGGACCTACGACGCCTTGCCATGGAGGCTGACCTGGGACGTAAAGGTCCAGGAAAGCGAGCCGGCAACGCCGAGCTATTACTGGGGTGGCGCCTATACCTTTGTCGGCCTTGGCGGCTACAACCTGGGCATTGGTCTCGGCACCAACAATATCTCCATCTTCAAGGACTATTACGCTTGGAGCTATTCATACAACTTCGCCCTTCCGCATGCCATTACCGACTGGACGCGCATCGAACTGACGACCGATGCGAGTCATCATTTCGCGATCTATCTTGACGGCGTGTTGCTGGATCTGCAGCAATCCAACCTACTGACCACCCCGGCCGCACTTGCCACGCATAAATTCAACGGTGCAGGTTCCTTTGTTCCCCTGTGGGACACGTTTCTGGGCGGAACCGGGCCGGGACAATTCAGTGCCAGCGACGTCCTGGCCATCGGTGACGGCAGCATCGGCAGCAACGCCAGGACCGAGACAGGTTGCTGGTATCTGACCCAATCCACCTCCGCGAACGCCAGCGATGTTTGTGCGAATCGCTCCGTCAACACCAACGTCAACGGCAACGCGGTGCCTGAACCTGGCGCCCTCGCGCTTTTCGGGCTGGGGTTTATCGGCCTTGCCTACTCACGTCGTCGGCGAGCGTAGTTGGCATTTGCCGAGCAACGCCGCTCCTCCGGGTGCGGCGTTCGATGGCCAATCAAGCCTCACTTTGGGGTTCGCACAGACGGCGCAGCCGGGGCTATGCGTTATCCGCACAAGCAGCCGGCACCGGCGAATGGCGAACACTGACAGACCACGATAGGGCTGGTCGGCAACAGATGGAGCGGGCGCGGGTCTTGTTGCTGGTGGTTGGCCGAACGGCCAGCAACCACCACCACAGCACGATCGAAGGCACACTGGGCAGTCTTGTCACCGTGGGTTGGCGTGAACGCCGAGACGACGGCTGGCCGGGGCTTGCGTTCGAGTGCTTTCGCAGGAAGGCGCCGTCGGCGCCAGATGCTCGGACAAACCGCTGGCCGCAGAGTAAACCGATAAAGACGAGCACTGCCCGCCGAGCGTCGCATGCTGCGATGCGGTAAAATGCGGCGATGATTTATCCCCTGCTTCGCAAGTTCTTCTTCGCGCTCGATGCCGAGACCGCACACGGCATTGGCATGGCTGGCATCGACTTCGTCAATGCCGCTGGCGTCTCCTGTCTGCTGGCACGTTCGGTGCCGCCAGACCCGGTGCAGGTGATGGGGATCGAGTTTCCCAACCCGGTTGGCCTGGCTGCCGGCCTGGACAAGAACGGCGAGCACATTGATGCGCTCGCCGCCCAGGGTTTCGGATTCATCGAGGTCGGCACGGTCACCCCGCGTCCGCAGCCGGGCAATCCGAAGCCGCGCCTGTTCCGCATCCCGGAGCGGCAGGCGATCGTCAACCGCATGGGCTTCAACAACGATGGCGTCGAGAAGCTGCTGGCCAACGTGGCCACCGCCAAATTCGCCCGCTGGGGCGGTGTGCTGGGGATCAACATCGGCAAGAATTTCGACACGCCGATCGAAAAGGCGGCCGACGATTACCTGCTGTGCCTGGATCGGGTCTATCAGACGGCGAGCTACGTCGCGGTCAATATTTCCAGCCCGAACACCAAGAACCTGCGCGAGTTGCAGCAGGACGAGGCGCTCGATGCCTTGCTCGGCAGCCTGAAGGAAGCGCAGGGCAGGCTGTCCGACCGCCATGGCAAGTACGTGCCGCTGGCCTTGAAGATCGCTCCCGACCTCGCGGACGAACAGATCCAGGCGATCGCCGATCTCTTGCGCAAGCACCGGGTGGACGGCGTCATCGCTACCAACACCACGGTCTCGCGGGTCGGTGTCGAGGGGCTGCCGAATGCCGAGCAGGCGGGCGGCCTTTCCGGAGCGCCGCTGTTGGCGATGTCCACCGCCGTGGTCGGCAAGCTGGCCACCGCGCTGGCCGGCGAAGTGCCGATCATCGGCGTCGGCGGCATCATCAACGGGGCCGACGCAGCAGCGAAGATTGCCGCTGGCGCCAGCCTGGTCCAGTTCTACTCGGGCTTCATCTACCGCGGCCCGGAGCTGGTTGCCGAGGCGGCTGCCGCAATCGCCCGGCAGCGCGCTGCCTGAGGACGGAAGGCGTTACTCATAACGTGGTTGAATGCACTCACTCGGCACAGGATAATCGGTCCGCTCCGGACTGCGCTGCCCACTGCCTACGCAAACCATGATCACCTACCTGTTCATCATCGTCGGGGCAGTCCTCGTCAATAACGTCGTCCTGGTAAAGATCCTCGGCCTGTGCCCGTTCATGGGCGTCTCGCGGAAGCTGGAGACGGCCTTTGGCATGGGGGCGGCGACCACCTTCGTGCTCACCGTCGCCACCGGTGCCAGCTACATCATCGATCACTACCTGTTGATGCCGTTCGGGCTCGAATACCTGCGCACCTTGTCGTTCATCGTCACCATCGCGGCCATCGTCCAGCTCACCGAGATGGTGATCCAGAAGACCAGCCCGCTGCTCCATCAGGTGCTCGGTATCTACCTGCCGCTGATCACCACCAACTGCGCCGTGCTCGGCGTGCCCCTGCTGAATATCGCCAACAAGCATGATTTCGTCGAGTCGCTGCTCTTCGGCGCCGGCAGCGCCATCGGCTTTTCGCTGGTGCTGGTTCTTTTTGCCGGCATTCGTGAACGCGTCGAGGGCGCCGATGTGCCGGCCTGTTTCCGGGGAACGGCGATCGCCATGGTCACCGCCGGGCTGATGAGCCTGGCCTTCATGGGTTTCGCTGGGCTGGATCGCTACCAATGATGATCACCATCGCGATCATGGCGCTCGGCGCCGTCGTGCTCGGCGCCGCGCTGGGTTATGCCTCGATCAAGTTCAAGGTCGAGGGCGACCCGCTGGTCGAGAAGATCGACGCGATTCTGCCGCAGACGCAGTGCGGTCAGTGCGGTTACCCGGGCTGCAAACCCTACGCGACGGCGATTTCGGCGGGCGAAGCGGACATCAACCTGTGTCCGCCGGGCGGCATGGATGGCGTGCGCAAGCTCGCCGACCTGCTCGGCCGTGAAGTCAAGCCGCTGGAGGCGGAGGAGAAGCCGAAACAGGTGGCGATCATCGATGAGCAGACCTGCATCGGCTGTACGCTGTGCATCCAGGCCTGCCCGGTGGACGCCATCGTCGGTGCTGCCAAGCAGATGCACACCATCATCGAACCGCTGTGCACCGGTTGCGAGCTGTGCGTCAAACCCTGTCCGGTCGAGTGTATCTACATGGTGCCGGTTAGCGAAAACCTCGACAACTGGAAGTGGAAATACCCGGTGATCGAAATCAAGCGTGCCGCCTGAGACGACCGCCATGCTGCAGCGACTGTTCAGCTTCAAGGGAGGCGTCAAGCCGGAGACCCGCAAGACGCCCTCGGTGCAGGAGCCGATCGGTCAGGCCCCGCTGCCGGCACGCCTGGTCGTGCCGCTGCACCAGAGCATCGGTGGTGTGCCCAACCCGCTGGTCGAAGTCGGCGATCGGGTCCTCAAGGGGCAGGCCATCGGCGGTGCCGACGGCTGGGTGTCGGCCGCCGCTCACGCGCCCACTTCCGGTACCGTGCTGGCGATTGAGGACCATATCGCCGCGCATCCTTCCGGCCTGCCGACGCTGAGCGTGGTCATCGAGCCTGACGGCCGTGACCAGTGGATCGCTCGTACCCCGGTCGACCACCGCAGCCTGCCGCCCGAGCGGGTGCGCGAGATGCTGCGCGACGCTGGCGTCGTTGGCCTCGGCGGCGCTGTTTTTCCGAGTCACGCCAAGCTCACCGCCGCCGAGGCGGTGCCGGTCGACGAGCTGGTCATCAATGGTGCCGAGTGCGAGCCCTACATGACCTGCGACGACATGTTGATGCGCGAGCGTGGCGAGGAAATCATTCGCGGCATCGCCATCTTCCGCGATCTGCTGGCGGCCAGGCGCGTCCTGATCGGCATTGAGGACAACAAGCCGGCGGCCGTTGCGGCGATGCAGCAAGCGGTGCAGCAGCTCGGCGAGGACTACCAGGTGGTCGCGGTTCCCACCCGCTACCCGGCGGGTGGTGCCAAGCAGTTGATTCGCGTGCTGACCGGCAAGGAAGTCCCGGCCAGCAAGCGCTCGACCGATCTCGGTGTGCAGTGTTTCAACGTCGCTACCGTCTATACCGCCTATCGGGCGCTGGCGCACGGGGAGCCGGTGATTTCGCGCATCGTCACGCTGACCGGCAACCTCGAGCAGCCGCGTAACTGGGAAGTGCGGCTAGGCACGCCGCTGCGCGATCTGGTGGCGCTTGGCAAAGCGAAAGCCGACACCGATCGCTACCTGATGGGCGGGCCGATGATGGGCTTCGAGTTGCCCAGTCTGGAGGCGCCGGTAGTGAAGGCGACCAACTGCATCATCGCCGGTTCGCCGACGATGTTTCCGGCCAACCCGCCCGAGATGCCGTGCATCCGCTGCGGCGCCTGTGCCGACGTCTGCCCACACGAACTGCAACCTTTCGAGCTGTACTGGTTCGCGCGGGCGCGCAACTTCGGTAAGACGCAGGAGTATCACATCTTCGACTGCATCGAGTGTGGCTGCTGCAGCTACGTTTGCCCTTCGCACATTCCGCTGGTGCAGTATTTTCGTTTCGCCAAGAGCGAAATCTGGTCGCGCGAACGGGAAAAGAACGCCGCGGACGCTGCCAAGGCGCGCTTCGAACTGCGCAATGCACGCGAGGAGCGCGAACAGGCCGAGAAGGCGGAGCGCCTGGCCAGGGCCGCTGCCGCCCGAGCGGCCGAGAAAAAAGCCGCCGCCGCTGCGGCAGCAGCCAAGGTCGCCAACGCAGTTGCCGAAGCGGACTCGGCGGCCAGCGCCGCCCCCGAGGCCGGCCCAGCCGCCACCCCCTCGGCGGCGACTGCGGTCGAGGAGACGGTGTCGGTGACGCCAGTGGCACCGGCGACAGCAGCAGAGCCAGAGACACCAGCAGTGTCAGCGACACCAAAAGCACCCACCACGCCAGTCGCCCCGGCCTTCGATGCCGAAGCGGTCAAGAAGGCGACCATCGTTGCGGCGATGGAACGCGCGCGGGCGCAACGCGCGGCGGTGCAGCCAAAAAACACCGAACAACTGAGCTTCGAACAGAAGAGACAGCTTGCCGCCGTCGATGCGAGAAGGGCTGCGCTGCAAGCGGCGGAATCGGCAACTGCTGCCGCAGCGCCGGAACGGGTAACCAGGCCCGAGGGCCCGGCGGAATGATGGACTTCAGCACGCCCCCTTTTCTGCTCCTCGAGCGCAGCAGCGTACGGCGGGTGATGCTGCAGGTGATGCTCGCTCTGCTGCCCGGGATTGCCGTCTACGCCTGGCTGATCGGCCCGATCATCATCGTGCAGCTGGTGATTGCGACGCTCGCCGCGCTGGCCGGAGAAGCGCTGATGCTCAAGCTGCGGCGCAAGCCCTTGGGCCTGTTTCTGACCGATGGCAGCGCCATCGTCACCGCCTGGCTGATCGGCCTGAGTTTTCCGCCGTTGGCCCCCTGGTGGCTGATCGTGGTGGGCACCTTGTTCGCCATCGTCGTCGCCAAGCACCTCTACGGCGGCCTCGGCCAGAATCCCTTCAACCCGGCGATGGTCGCTTTCGCCGCCTGCATCGTGTCTTTTCCGGCCCTGATGTCGCAGTGGCCGCCGCTCGGTTTCGACGTGTCTTTCGCCGACCAGTTCCAGCTGATTGCCGGTCTCGTTCCGCGTATCGACGTGATGAGCGGAGCGACGCCGCTCGACGCGATGAAGACCGCCCTGAAGCTCGGTGAGGGAACGGTCGACGTGGCCACGCTGCTGGCCACGCGCGACGTTTTCGGCGCCGTCGCCGGGCGCGGCTGGGAGTGGGTCGCTGGCGGCTATCTGCTCGGTGGTTTGTGGATGTGGCAACGCAAGATCATCACCTGGCAGGCGCCGCTCGGTTTCCTGGTCGGTCTGTCGCTACTGGCGGCGGCGCTGTGGGCGTGGAATCCGCAGCAGTTCGCCAGTCCGCTCTTCCACCTGTTCTCCGGCGGCGCGATGCTCGGCGCCTTCTTCATCGTCACCGACCCGGTCTCGGGATGCACGACGCCGAAGGGCAAGCTGATCTTCGGTTTGCTGGCCGGGCTGATCGCCTACATCATCCGCGTCTTCGGCGGCTTTCCGGACGGTGTCGCGTTTTCCGTGCTGCTGATGAATCTTTGCGTGCCGCTGATCGACATGTACTCGCAGCCGCCGATCTTCGGCCTGAAGAACGAGAAATGACGCCGCCCGTCAAGCCGATCAGCGCGGCGAAGATGGCCGTGCGTACGGCCATCGTCCTGTTCGTCTTCGTGGTGGCGTTCACCAGCCTGCTGGCGCTTGCTTTCCGGTGGACCGAGCCGGCCATCCAGGCGGCAGCGGCTGACGAGAAAATGAAATTGATTGGCGAAGTGCTGCCCGGCGAACTGTACGATAACGACTTGCTGAACGATAGCCGGCAGCTCGCGCCAAGTGCGGCGCTGGGACTCGACGAGGTGTCGACAGCGTATCTGGCGCGCAAGGGTGGTGCACCCAGCGCCTTGATCTTCGAGGCGGTCGCGCCCGATGGTTATTCCGGCAAGATCCGCCTGTTGCTGGCGGTGGCAGCTGACGGCACGCTGGTCGGCGTGCGTGTGACGCAGCACAAGGAGACGCCCGGGCTCGGCGACTATATCGACCCGAGAAAGGACAGGAACAAGGAGCGCCCGTGGATCAGCCAGTTCGACGGCCTGTCGCTGACGTCGGTGAGCGATCGTGAGTGGCGGGTCAAAAAGGACCAGGGGCGCTTCGATTCGCTCGCCGGCGCGACCGTTTCACCGCGCGCGGTGGTCAAGGCGGTGCACAAGGCGCTGCAGTACATCGCCGCGCATCAGCAGCAATTGTTTCAATCCCGGCAGCCAGCCAAGGAGGAAGCCCGTGATCAATCGTGAAGAATTCCGCCAGATCATCGACAACGGGGTCTGGCATCAGAACTCCAGCCTGATCCAGCTCCTCGGCCTGTGCCCGCTACTGGCCATCACCACCTCGCTGGTCAATGGCGTGATGCTCTCGCTGGCAACGATCATCGTCATGGCGGTAGCCAACGTCGCCGTCGCTTCGCTGCGCAACCTGATTCCGCACGAGGTTCGCATCCCGGTGTTCATCCTGATCGTTGCCGCTCTGGTGACCGTCGTCGACCTGGTATTCAACGCTTACTTCCATGAGCTGTATCTGGTGCTCGGTATTTTCATCCCGCTGATCGTCACCAACTGCATCGTCCTGGCGCGCGTCGAAGCCTTCGCCAACAAGAACCCCCCCCTGCAATCACTGCTCGACGGGTTGTTCATGGGCGTCGGCCTGCTGTGGACGCTGGCTCTGCTCGGTGGCTTGCGCGAACTGATCGGCAGCGGCACCTTGTTCTCCGGTATCGAGATGGTCTTGCCATCGCTGCAGGGGCTACAGCTGCTGCCGGCCGACTATCCCGGCTTCCTGCTCGCCATTCTGCCACCCGGCGCCTTCATCCTGCTCGGCTGCCTGATCGCCTGGAAAAACTGGGTCGAAGCCCGTGCCGCTGCGCGCAAGCCGGATCCCGGATCCGGGCAGGGGTCAGCGATGGCGCTGGCCGACGGCGCCTGAGTGGTGCCCGAGGCGCCTCCGATGGACCGCATGCACCGCCAGGAGCTGTTTGCCCGGCTGCGCTCGGCCAATCCGCAGCCGACCACCGAGCTTGAGTATGCCTCCAGCTTCCAGCTGCTGGTCGCGGTCATCCTGTCGGCGCAGGCGACCGACAAGAGCGTCAACCTGGCGACCCGGAAACTGTTCGCCGATGCGCCGACGCCGCAGGCGATGCTGGCCCTGGGCGAGGAGGGGCTGGCCGGCTACATCAACCGCATCGGCCTCTATCAGGGCAAGGCGAGAAACGTCATCGCCACCTGTCGGCAGCTGCTCGAAGTGCATGGCGGCGAGGTGCCGCGCACGCGTGCTGCGCTCGAAGCGCTGCCCGGCGTCGGCCGCAAGACCGCCAACGTGGTGCTCAACACAGCCTTCGGCGAAGCGACGATTGCCGTTGATACGCACATCTTCCGAGTGGCCAACCGCACCGGACTGGCCGCCGGCAAGACGCCGCTGGCCGTCGAACTCGAACTGCTGAAAGTGGTGCCCGACGAGTTTCGGCAATCGGCCCACCACTGGCTGATCCTGCACGGGCGCTACGTTTGCAAGGCGCGCAAGCCGGAGTGCTGGCGCTGCGACATTGCCGATCTCTGTGCCTGGCCGGAAAAAACCGTTCTCTTCGGCGTGATGCCCGGATGAATGTCGCCAGCGCGCTGGTTTCGGGCAATGATCCGTTGCCGCGGCTGGCCGAGGAAGCGCTCAGTCGGGCGTTGGGCAAAACCGATGCCGGCAGCCGTTTTCCGAGTGGCTGGGGCGATCCGGCGAGGGCGCGTTTCGGCGGCAATTTCGCTGGCAGCGTCGGGTGCAGCGACCCGCTCGCCTGGCAGGCCGCTCGCCTGGCGGCGCAGTGCAACGTCCGCTTGCCCGGGGCGCATGTCGATGGCGGCGTTTCCTGCGGTTGGCAGCGGCTCGGTGCTCCGTCTCCGGTGACCAGCAGCCGTCCTTACGAGTTGCTCAGACTGGGTGACCAGAGTGCGTTCGACGGTCTGATCAAGGCCCTGCCGGCAGGGCGTCGCGAGCAGACACGACTGCCGCTGGCCTCGCCGTGCACGGTGCTGGTCGATGAGTAAAGCGGCGGCTCTACGGCTGATGCTCGCTTGGCATTCACCGACTGCAGTCAGCAGATGATTGCGATCATCGCGGCCAATGCCGACAAATCGGTGACCCTGGCCGAGCCGGTCAGGTCGGGGCAAGGCCTGGCGTGGGCGATGCGCCGGCCTCAGGCGGCGGTGGACATGCGCCAGAGCGTCGCCGGGCTGGCTACGGTCGCTGCCGACCCGGCGGTCGGCAACCGCCTGCCGCACAATGCTGTCGTCACTGCCATCATCAGCAGCGCAGTCCGGAGGTCCGATGTTCAATCCCAGCCGTGAGCAGGTGCGGCAGTTCTTCTGCGAAGCCTGGCGCAAACACCGTCAGCGTTCGATTCTCGAAGGCGCCGAGGTGGTGGCCGCCGATCTGATCGAGCATCATCCTGAATATCATGCCCTGCTCGAAAACCCGGCGCTGGCCGTTGAGCAGGAGTTCACGCCCGAGAGCGGGCAGATGAACCCCTTTCTCCATCTTTCGCTGCACCTGGCCGTCGCCGAACAGATCAGCATCGACCAGCCGCGCGGGATTCGTGCCGCCTACCAGCTGCTGCGCGCGCGTCTTGAAGTCCATGACGCGGAACATGCGATCCTCGAGTGTCTTGGCGAGGCGCTTTGGCGCGCCCAGCGCGAAGGTGGGGCCATCGATGGTGTGGCTTACCTCGACTGCGTGCGCCGCGCCGCTGGCGCCTGACGCGCCACCGCCAAGCATGGCCGCAGTCTTTGCGGGTAGAATCGGTAGCGAAGTCGGGGGCAACCAGCGGCAGCCATTGCCCCGCCGCTCTCCGGCGCGTTGGCCGTTGCTCATTGCGTCCCAGGCAATCTGTCGTTTCCGTCATGACCCTTCGCGAGGAAAGTCCCGATGCGCTTTTCCGGCTCCGAAAGCTACGTCACCACCGGCGACCTGACGCTGGCGGTCAACGCCGCCGTTACCCTGCAGCGGCCGCTGCTGATCAAGGGGGAACCGGGTACCGGCAAAACCATGCTTGCCGAGGAGGTGGCCGCGTCGCTGGGCCTGCCGCTTTTCCAGTGGCACATCAAGTCGACCACCAAGGCGCAGCAGGGGCTGTACGAGTATGACGCGGTTTCCCGCCTGCGTGACTCGCAGCTCGGTGAGGCGAAGGTCGCGGACATCGGCAGCTACATCGTCAAGGGCGTCCTGTGGCAGGCTTTCGAATGCGAAACGCCGTCGGTGGTGCTGATCGACGAAATCGACAAGGCCGACATCGAGTTTCCCAACGACCTGCTGCGCGAACTCGACCGCATGGAGTTCTTTGTCTACGAGACGCGCCAGAACGTTCGCGCCCGCCATCGGCCGGCGGTGTTCATCACCTCGAACAACGAGAAGGAGTTGCCCGACGCGTTCCTGCGCCGCTGCTTTTTCCATTACATCAAGTTCCCCGACCGGGAGACCATGGCGCGCATCGTCGACGTCCATTTTCCGGGTCTTAAGCCGGCTTTGTTGCGCGAGGCTCTGGAAGTCTTCTTCGAACTGCGCGAAATCCCTGGCCTGAAGAAGAAGCCCTCGACCTCGGAACTGCTCGACTGGCTCAAGCTGCTGCTCGCCGAAGACATTTCCCCCGAGGCGCTGCGCAGCAAGGACCAGAAGAGCGCGATTCCGCCCTTGCACGGCGCGCTTCTCAAGAACGAGCAGGACGTTCATCTCTTCGAGCGCTTGATCTTCATGGCGCGCCAGAACCGCTGAGCGGCGCTCGTCGTTGTTGGTCTGCCGACTGAAACACAGTGAGCGAGAGGGACGATGCTGATCGATTTTTTCCTCCATCTCAAGGCCAACCGGCTGCCGGTGTCGATCAGGGAATTCCTTGATCTGCTCGAGGCCCTGCAGCAGCACGTCATCGGGCACAGCATCGACGACTTCTACCTTCTCGCCCGCGCGCTCCTGGTCAAGGACGAGACCCACTTCGACAAGTTTGACCGGGCCTTCGGCGAGTATTTCAAAGGCATCGAGGCCTTGCCGGGGATGGACGGGATGATTCCCGAAGAGTGGCTACGGCAAGCGGTGAAGAAACACCTGACCGATGCCGAGCGGGCGAAGCTCGAAAAACTCGGCTGGGACAAGCTGATGGAAACCTTCAAGCAGCGCCTGGCCGAGCAGAAGGAGCGCCATTCCGGCGGCAGCAAGTGGATCGGCAGTGGTGGCAGCTCTCCCTTTGGCCATGGCGGCACGCATCCGGAGGGCATCCGCGTCGGCGGCAAGAGCGAAAATCGCTCGGCGGTCAAGGTCTGGGAGAAGCGTGAGTACCGTAACCTCGACGACAGTGTCGAGCTGGGCACCCGCAACATCAAGCTTGCGCTGCGTCGCCTGCGTCGCTTTGCCCGCCAGGGCGCGCCCGAGGAACTGGACCTCGAAGGGACCATCGCCGGTACCGCACGTAACGCCGGCTGGCTCGACCTGCATCTGCGGCCGGAGCGCCACAACGCCGTCAAGGTGCTGCTCTTCCTCGACATCGGCGGCTCGATGGACGACCATATCCGCGTCTGCGAGGAGCTGTTCTCGGCTTGCCACAGCGAGTTCAAGCACCTCGAGTACTACTACTTTCACAACTGCGTCTATGAATTCCTGTGGAAAGACAACCGTCGCCGCCACAGCGAGCGCATCGCCACCCACGACGTGCTGCACAAGTACGGCAACGACTACAAGCTGATCTTCGTCGGCGACGCGGCGATGAGTCCGTACGAGTTGTTGCAGCAGTGGGGTAGCGTCGAGTACAACAACGCCGAGCCCGGCGCCACCTGGCTCCGCCGGCTAACCGACACCTGGCCGCATGCGATCTGGCTCAACCCCGAGTCGGAGCATGCCTGGCAGTACCGCCAGTCAACCTCGTTGATCCATAACCTGATGGGCGGCCGGATGTTTCCGCTGACCCTCGACGGGCTGGAGCGCGGGATGCGGCTGCTGAGCAAGTAGCCCGGCGCGCGCGCGGCGCTTGGCGCCGAGCTCGCGGGCGCAACCACAAGACGGCTTCCCGTCAGTCCGTGTTTTTCCCTGTGCTTCCTTCTTTCCGGCCATCCCGCAGCGCGATGTACCTCTCTGCCGTCGCGACGGCGTGCGAAGGGGGCCAACGGCGCCAAATGCCGCCGCTCGGGCGTCTTGTCTACCGCCTGCCGGTGCCCGCCAGGTGCACAAAAACGCTCATCGCTGCGCGCCTGGGCCTGTACGGGGTACTCCCTCTGGCTGCTTGACGCGTCCAATCCAGGCCTCCGAATCACTCTCGGCTTGTGCGTTTCGCATACCGCCGATGATGAATCAGAAGCTCGCTATCCGGGCCGGTCGGAAAGCACTTTCTAGCGCCCCATGGAAAAATGCCATGGCCATGATGCGTGTCAAAAGCAGGGAAAATAACGTCGATCCGTGCGATGCGAGCCAGTCTCGTTTAAGTGATTGATGTAACAAAATTTGGATCCTCGCTGTGGTCCTTGGGCGGCCAGTTAATGAGGTAAATCTTCAGTCTTGATATCAAGAAAGGCATTATATACCCGGCCGTGCTAAACGGGTTGGTGTGTATTATATGTATTATCAAGTATAAATCTGCACTTCAAACATGGATGTAGTTAGCAAAAGCCATATAGCATTCTATATTGGAGAAAAACAAACGTAAAAGCATAGGCTTACTATATCTGAGCTTGAAACATGTAAGAAGCATATGCCATGCTAGATGCGATCGGTATGATAATTGATGGTAGGGCGACAGCGAGTTTTTTCTGCGGATCTGGTCAGTTTTTTATGATCTTTTCGGCGTTTTTTTTCCGTTTCCGGGGTTGTCAGAACGATTATTTCTGCTAACCTGTGCCCTTCAGTTGTGCCGCGCCTTACCGGAAGTCTTTGATCTACGTCTAAAGACCTCAAAAAAATTTCCCTTCCTTGGAGAATCCCAAATGACTTCGAAATCGATGTTGTTGAGCCTCAGCCTTGCCGTCGCCGCCGCCCTGGCGTCAGGCACCGCTTCCGCAAGAACCGAAATTCAGAACAAGGGGTCGGATACCCTGGTCAATGTGGCCCAGTCGTGGGCCGAGCAATACGGCAAGATCAACCCTAACGTCGCCGTTGCCGTCTCTGGTGGCGGCTCCGGCACCGGCATTGCAGCGTTGATCAATGGCACCGTGGACATCGCCAACGCCAGTCGCAAGATGAAGGACAAGGAGATCAAGGAGGCCGAGGCCAAAGGTCACCATCCGGTGGAGAACGTCGTCGGTTACGACGCCCTCGCCATTTTCGTG
Source organism: Accumulibacter sp. (assembly GCF_032229525.1). GTDB lineage: Bacteria > Pseudomonadota > Gammaproteobacteria > Burkholderiales > Rhodocyclaceae > Accumulibacter. Next base: position 24,262 of record NZ_JAVTWB010000149.1, read on the forward strand.
AACAAGAAGTTCCCGCTGGATTCGATCAGCATTCCGGAGCTGGCGAAGATCTACGGCCGTGACGGCGGCGCGACCAAGTGGAGCGATCTGGGGATCACCATTCCGGGCTGCAAAAACGAAATCGTGGTGGTCAGCCGCCAGAACAACTCGGGAACCTATGCCTACTTCCAGGAGGCTGTGCTGGGCGAGAAGGGCAAGTTCCGTCAGGGTACGCTGGACATGCACGGCTCCAAGGACGTCGCCGATCTGGTCGAGAAGACCCCCTGCGCGATCGGCTACAGCGGCCTGGCCTACGCCACCGAGCATCTCAAGACGCTGTGCATTGCGACCGAAAAAGGCAAGCCCTGCGTCAAGCCGACCGAGGACACCGCCTTCGACGGTACCTATCCGATCGCCCGGCCGTTGTTCATGTACACCGATGGCAAGCCGAAGGACGATGTCAAGAAATACATGGACTGGATCATGAGCGACGTCGGCCAGTGCATCCTCGCCAAGGAAGGCTACGCGCCGGTCAAGAAGGTTACCTGCAAGTAAGTCATTCTCGAGTCCGGGCACGAGGATCTCCTCGTGCCCGTTTTTTTAGCTGTTGTTCGTACGCGCTGTGGGGAGCCGCAACCGATGAGTCACTATGAAGAACGTCTCGAGCGAGACCTGTCCCGAATCAAAGAACAAGCGACCCTGCTGGCCAAGCGCGTCGATGATGCCCTCGGTACCGCGGTGCGCGCGCTGCTGAGCGGCGACGACAAACTGGCCTACGCCACCGTCCTCGGCGATCAGCGGATCAACGCCGAAAACCGCAAACTGGACAAGATGTGCCACGCTTTCATCGGCGTGCACCTGCCGAGCGCCGGGCATTTGCGCCTGATCACGGCGATGATTCACGCCAACGTCGCGCTGGAACGCGTCGGCGACTACGCGGTGACCATCGCCCGCGAATCGGTACATCTGGCCAAGCGTCCGGACGCGCTGATCAAGCGCGAGGTCGAATTGCTCGCCGGCGAGTCGCGGCAGATGTTCAAGCAGGCGGTATGCGGATTCATTGATGGCAACGCCGAGAAGGCGAAGGCGACGATGATCATGGCTGATCAGGTCGAGCGGACCTTCGATGTGGTCTTCGCCGATCTGGTCACTGAGGGGGAGAACTTCAGCATCGAGGATCTCTTCGCCTACCTGGGGGTTTTCAACTCGCTCGAGCGCGTCTCGGACCAGGCCAAGAACATCTGCGAGGAAACGGTATTCGCGGTGACCGGCCAGAGCAAGGCGAACAAGGTCTTTCGCATTCTCTTCCTCGACGAGGACAACACCCTGCTCGGCCCGATTGCCGAGACCGTCGCCCGCAAGAATTTTCCCGAGGGCGGCGAATACCGCAGTCTGGGCCGCCAGGCCGGCGCGATGGCGCCGGAGATGGTCAACCTGTTGCAGGATACGGGTGTCGATCTGGCCCGCCATCAGCCCAAGGCAATGAATCTGAGCCTCCGGGATCTTGCCGACTTTCACGTCATCGTCAGCCTGCAGGGTCCGGTCAAGTCGTACGTCGACAACATCCCGTTCCACACCGCGGCGTTGGAGTGGGATGTCGGCGGCAGCGTGGCGGCGGAGCTTCCCGAGGAGCAGCGGCGTGAGCGTTACGAGAACCTGACTCGCGAGATCGCCGTGCAGGTGAGCAACCTGATAACCACCCTGCGGGGCGAGGAGGCCGACTGACATGGCCAACAGCACCACTGGGGCCGGCGCCTTCGACCGTCGCGATTTCGACTGGTATCTAGACAAGGCGGTGCAGGCGATCGTCTTCGTTTGCGGCATCTCGGCGATCATCTTCGTCCTGGGAATTTTTGTGTTCGTCACCAAGGAAGGTGTCGGCTTCATCTTCGAGCACATGAACTTTCACGAGTTCTTCCTCACCCCCTATTGGTCGCCCAGCGACGCCGACGACCCGGAATACGGCATCCTGGCGCTGATCGCCGGGACAGCCAGCGTCACCGGGCTGGCAATGCTGGTGGCGATCCCGTTTTCGCTGGGCGCGGCGATCTACATCGCCGAGTTCGCCAGCGGCAAGACCCGTGAAACGCTGAAGATATTGGTCGAGCTGCTGGCGGCGATCCCTTCGGTGGTCTGGGGCTTCATCGGGCTGGTGATCATGAACCCACTGATCATCAAGTGGTTCGACGTGCCGGTGGGTCTTTGTGTGCTCAATGCCGGCATCATCCTCGGCTTGATGGCTGCACCAATCATGACCTCGATCGCCGAGGATGCCCTCAAGGCGGTTCCGGATCGTTACCGCGAGGCGGCCGAGGCAATGGGCGCGACGCGCTGGCAGGTGACCTACAAGGTGGTCCTGCCGGCAGCCAAAAATGGTCTGCTGGGCGGCGTGCTGCTTGGTGTCGGCCGCGGCTTCGGCGAGACCATGGCGGTTCTGATGGCCACCGGTCACGCGGTAAACATCCCGGACAGCATATTCGATTCGGTGCGCGCGCTGACCGCCACCATCGCTGCCGAGTTGGGCGAAACGGTGGTCGGTGGCGAGCATTACCAGGCGCTGTTTACCATCGGTATCCTGTTGTTCCTGGTCACCTTCACCGTCAACCTGACCGCCGACCTGATCGTGCGTGGCATCCGCAAAGGGTAGAAAATGACAACGGCTAACGCAGTAATGTTTCAGGCCTCGAGCCTGAACCAGCGCAACGAGCGGGTCCAGGCTCTGTATCGAATGCTCTTCGGTCTGATGACCCTGATGTTGATCGCGCCGGTCCTCCTGATCCTGGGGACGCTGGTGTACAAGGGCGGCGGCGTGATCTCCTGGGAGTTCCTGTTCACCGCGCCGACCGATGGCATGCGCGCCGGCGGCGTTCTGCCGGCCTTGCTGGGCACCGTCTGGCTGGTGGTAGTGGCGCTGATGCTGTCGGTTCCGATCGGCGTCTGTGCGGCGATCTACCTCAGCGAGTATGCGGGCGACAACTGGTTTACGCGCGCCATCAACCTGGCAATCATCAATCTGGCCGGTGTCCCGTCGATCGTCCATGCCTTGTTCGGGCTCGGCGCCTTCGTCATCTTCTTCGGTTTCGGGACCAGCATCCTGGCGGCCAGCCTGACGCTGGCGGTGATGACCATGCCGGTGGTCATCGTCGCCACCCGCGAGTCCTTGCAGGCGGTGCCACAAGCGTTTCGCGAGGCGTGCTGGAACATGGGCGCGACGCGCTGGCAGACCATCCGCAAGGTGGTGCTGCCGAACTCGATCACCGGCATTCTGACCGGCGTGATCTTGGAGGTTTCGCGTACCGCTGGCGAGACCGCGCCGATCATGTTTACCGGCGCCGTGTTCTTCACACCGTTTCTGCCGCAGAGCGTGTTCGACCAGACCATGGCCCTGTCGCTGCACCTGTTCGTCGCTGCCACCCAGGTGCCGGGGATCGCCGACGAGATTCCGTTCGGGATAGCGCTGGTGCTCATTGGCCTGGTATTGCTGATGAACAGTGCGTCCATCGCCTTCCGCATGTGGCTGAGGGGAAAGAAAAAATGGTAAGTCAAACAGCTCTGAAGCCGATCACGGTCAACGATCATGCCGATCCCGCCGAGGCCCGGATCAAACTGCAGGTCAAGGATCTGACGATCCGTTACGGCAATGCCGTCGCTTTGCGGGATGTCAATCTGGAGATTCGCGAGCACGAAATCTTCGGCATCATCGGTCCGGCAAACGCCGGCAAGACTTCGTTTCTCAAGGCGATCAACCGCATGGACATGTTCACCACGGGAATGCGGGTGGACGGCGAGATGCGCTTCAACGACCTGGACACGCGCCGCCTGAACAACGTGTACGCCCTGCGCAGCCGCATCGGTGTGGTCTTTCCGCTGCCGGTCGGCCTGCCGATGACGGTGTACGACAACGTCGCGCTGTCGCCGCGCTGGCGGGGGATTACGAACAAGGCCGAACTGGACGTGATCGTCCAGCGCTGCCTGACTCGCGCGGCGCTCTGGGACGAGGTCAAGGATCGCCTGAACGCACTTGGCAGTTTGCTCTCCGGTGGCCAGCAGCAGCGGCTGACGATCGCCAGGGCGCTGTCGCAGGAGCCCGATCTGCTGATGCTCGACGAGTTCTCGATTGCCGTCGATCCGGTGACCACCATGCGCATCGAGGATGTGCTCAAGGAACTACGCCAGGAGGTGACCATCATCCTGGTCACCAATTTGGTGCAACAGGCGCGGCGTCTGGCCGACCGGACCGCGTTCTTCCTGGACAGCGAGTGCGTCGAGATCGGGATCACCGAGGACCTGTTCACCGGTGAAGTGAAGGATCAGCGCACCCGCGACTACGTGGAGGGACGATTCGGCTGAGCCCGGCCAAGGGGATCTCTGCTGTGTTGCGGCAGCAGAGGTGCCTCCGGGCCTCCGCGCGCAGCACTTTGCCGAAATGCGGAAGTCGATCGGTCTTGCGACGATGCCATCGCTCGCCTCACGTGGCGGGGAGTCGAGGCGGAGCAGGCCACGGCGTCCGCCGGATTGAAACAATGTCTAAGAAGGACACACCGAGATGACCGTCGCCCAAGCCGCAGCGCTGCTGCAGCCAGTTCCAGAATACGCGATCGATACCAAGAAACTCAACCTCTGGTACGGCACCTTTCAGGCTCTGTACGATGTGGACCTGCGCATCCGCCAAGGCATGATCACCTCGATGATCGGCCCTTCGGGATGCGGCAAGAGTACCTACCTGCGCAGCGTCAACCGCATCAACGAACGTCTCGGCTACGTGCGCATCGAGGGCAGCATCGACGTCATGGGGCAGAATATTTATGACCCGGGTGTCGAGCTGATTCAGGTGCGCAAGCAGGTGGGGATGGTCTTTCAGCGCCCCAATCCGCTACCCATTTCCATTCGCGACAATATTCTCTTCAGCCATCGCCTGCACGCCAAGGGTGGCGGTGATGTGCACCAGGGCACCGCGGACGAGATCGTCGAGGAGTCGCTGCGCACCGTGCTGCTGTGGGACAAGGTCAAGGATCGACTCAAGCGCAAGGCCACCGAGTTATCACTGGAGGAGCAGCAGAAGCTCTGTATCGCACGTTTGCTGCCGGTGAAGCCGAAGCTGTTGCTGATGGACGAGCCCTGTTCGGCGCTCGACCCGAAGGGCACGGAGGCGGTGGAGGAACTGCTCTGGGAGCTGCGCGGGCAGTACACGATCCTGATCGTCACCCACAACATGGCGCAAGCCCGCCGTGCCAGCGAGGAGTGTATTTTCATGCTCATGGGCAAGGTCGTCGAGCACGCGCTGACGCAGGAAATGTTCGTGACGCCGACCCACAAGCAGACGGCGGACTACATCGAAGGGCGCTACGGTTAAGCTCAAGGTTTGCGTGCAGCAAAGCAACGCCCGGTCCTCCGGGCGTTGTGCTGTCGGGGTCCGCTGCCGGGACTTGTGGGGCCATTGGTCATCATTCGGCACGCGCGCCTTGCTTGCCAAGTGCGGTGAAACTGCTAGACTCGTTGCACCTTACGGACCATCATCAGATCGTCGCGAGGCAACAATCCGGCGCCATTTGGCGCCGTTCTACGGAGGGAACAGCATGGGCTTATTCGATTTCGTCAAGCAGGCAGGCGAGAAACTCTTTCGTTCCCAGGATGCGGAAGCGGCATCGAACGCGGCGGCCAGTGCGCCCGATGACGCTGCCGCCCGAGCGAAACTCGACGAGATGAACCGCAACGCCGGTACGGCGATCGAGACCTACATTGGTACCCAGGGCTTGTCGGTCACCGGCTTGACAGTGTCCTTCGACGGCACAAGCGGAGCGGCGACGGTCTTCGGCGTCGCGGGTGACCAGGCCAGCAAGGAGAAGATCCTGCTCTGCTGCGGCAATGTGAGTGGCGTGGCCAAGGTCAACGACATGATGTCGGTTGATCAGAGCGCGCCGGAAGCGCTGTTCTACACGGTCGTCGCCGGTGACAACCTGTCGAAGATTGCCAAGCTGCACTACGACCACGCGAACAAGTACATGCTGATCTTCGAGGCCAACAAGCCGATGCTCAGCGACCCGGACAAGATCTATCCTGGCCAGATGCTGCGCATTCCACCGCTCTGATTTGCCTCGGGCGTTTGGCTCAATACTGTTGCCCACACCAGCGACCGCAGGGCGCTGTGCTGGGGATGCGTTGATGACTGGAAGTTGATTATGGGAATCATCTGGACGATCGTTCTTGGCTTTGTCATCGGCGTGATCGCCAAGCTTATCCATCCCGGCAAGGAGAACATGGGCTTTGTCGTCACCGTTGTGCTCGGCATCGCGGGATCTTTCGCGGCCGGCGTAGTTGGTCAGTTCCTTGGCTGGTACCGGGCCGGCGAAGGCGCCGGCTTCATCGCCTCGGTAATCATGGCGGTAATCATCCTGCTGATTTACGGCAAGCTTCGCGACCGGGCGCCGTAAGCGCCTCAGCCGCCAGGTGCTCGCGGGCTTCTTGGCGCCACAGGGCGTCCGCCCTACGGCTGGCGCGGCGCTGCGAGTCGCTCGATCATGGCGCGCACGGCCTTGATCTGCACGCCGTCGCGCGTGTGGTAGTCGCTTCCCGAATAGCCCCACCAGTCCCAGCAGGCGAACGGATTGTTCAGCCACTTCCACGAGCCCATCGCCGCGCCATAGCGTGGAACCGTTTGCGGGTAGAGAACGATGATCCGGTTGCTCTCTGCCCAGTTGTTGTAGCCAGCGCCCTCGACGAATCGTCGTCCGATCTGCGCGGCGCTCTGGCGGCAGCCATGGAAGACGACATGTACCCGGCATGAGGTGCTGCGGCAGGCTTGCGGAACATAGGCGTAGGCCTCGTCGGCCAGTCCCGCGTCGATCGGTTTGCCGTCGATGAAGGGCCGCTGGTCGAAGCTCAGCAACTCGCCATGCAGCGTTACCGTCGGCGGCTGCAGCGGGCCCAGCAGATGGGCGAGAATTTCACCGGCCGCGTCGAGATCACCGCAGCGGTTGATGAACGGCGATTGTTCGCTGCTACAGACGTTGGCCTGCGGATCGACTACCGAAATCATCGCGTGTCCGGCGTCGGGCAGCTTGACGAAGTGAATCGCCGCCGGTGCCATCCACTGGCCGTAGAAAGCCGCCAGGCGGTCCATTACCGCGGTCGCCACGATACTGTCCTTGCCGCCCGCAAACAGCCACGCCTTGTCGTCGCGCAGGTTATCGAGCGGATCGATGCGACCGCTGCTGGCCAGTGCTTCGGCCGTGGCACGCAGTTCCGCTACGGACGGCAGCGGCGCCCACGATGAAGGCGACATGCAGCGCGTGAGCGCTTGTCTGGTCGACCCTTCGGCGCAGTAGTACGGTCCGCCGGCGATCACGCCGGCACCGTGGACCAGCTTCGAATGCGCCACCTGGAACTGCACCGCCATGTAGGCCCCCGAGGAGACGCCGGAGACGGTCAACTCGCGCAGCTCGGCGCCGAGCGCTGGCAGGGGTGCGGCCGCGTCGGCGCTGTGCGCGCTCAGGAAGAGCGCAGCGAAAGCTGCCACAAGGCAGCGCAAGGTGGAGGTGTAAGTGACCATGGCGAGAGTTGCAGGACGATTAGAGGCGTGAGGCTGACTGATTGACGAATGCTAGCAGATTGCCTTGCAAGTTGCCCCGCCGGCTGGCGCACGATCCCGCCGCCGCCGAGCCTCTGCCTTGTTTGATCGGCAGGGCACCCCTACACTACGCGCTCCTTCTCTGTTCACCGCACCGATCATTAACTGCCATGCACCAGTCACCCGTTGCCATCGACTCGAAGCTGCCCCGGGTCGGGACCACCATCTTTACCGTGATGTCGAAGCTCGCTGCCGACTGCGGTGCCATCAACCTGTCACAGGGCTTCCCCGATTTTCAGGCCGAGCCGGCCTTGTTCGAGGCGACCGCGCGGGCGATGCGCGAGGGCAGAAACCAGTACCCGCCGATGGCTGGCGTGCCGGAACTGCGGGCGGCGATTGCCGACAAGGTGGCAGCACTCTACGGCGCATCCTACGATGCCGAGCACGAGATCACCGTCACTGCCGGTGCCACGCAGGCGATCTTCACGGCGATCGCCGCATTCGTGCGGGGCGGCGACGAGGTGATCGTCTTCGACCCGGTCTACGACAGCTATGTGCCGGCGATCGAAACGGTGGGCGGCACGGCGGTGTACGCTTCGCTGCGCTTTCCCGACTACCGGCCGGACTGGCAAGAGGTGCGTTCGCTGCTCACTCCGCGCACGCGTATGATCATTGTCAATTCGCCGCACAACCCCACCGGCAGCCTGTTCGACGGCGCCGATCTGGCCGAACTGGCGGCGCTGACGCGTGCTACGGGGATTATCGTGCTCTCCGATGAGGTGTACGAGCACATCGTTTTCGACGGTGCCCAGCACCAGAGCCTCGCCAGTCATCCGGAACTGGCCGCGCGCAGCATCGTCGTCTCGTCTTTTGGCAAGACCTATCACATCACCGGCTGGAAGATCGGCTACGTGCTGGGCGCTCGCGAGCTGATGACCGAGTTCCGCAAGGTTCACCAGTTCAATGTGTTCACGGTCAATACCCCGTGCCAGCTGGGGATCGCCGACTACATGCGTGACGCTTCCCGTCACCTCGGCCTGGCGGCGTTCTATCAGCAGAAGCGCGAATTCTTTCGCCGCCAGTTGCAGGGTTCGCGCTTCGAATTGCTGCCGTGTCGCGGCAGCTACTTTCAACTGGCCGGCTACCGCGCCATTTCTGACTTGCCGGACCGGGATTTTGCGTGCTGGCTGACCCGCGAAGTCGGTGTGGCGGTCATTCCGGTGTCGGTGTTCCATCATGACGGTCATGACGACCGCGTCGTCCGTTTTTGTTTCGCCAAGCAAGAAGCGACGCTGGCCGCGGCAGGGGAAAGATTGCGCGGTCTCTGAACTTGGCGAAGATGCGCTTGTCGGAATGCCGGCAAAGCTTACACGGTCGCCTGACCGCGCCAGCAAGAAGGGCCTGGCGTTCGTCGCGATCATTTCAAACCCCAAACAAAGGAGAAATCATGAGCATGCTGCAGGAGTTCAAGGAGTTCGCGATGAAGGGCAATGTCATGGATCTCGCCGTCGGCGTGATCATTGGCGGCGCCTTTGGCAAGATTGTCGAAGCCGTTGTTGGCGATCTGATCATGCCGGTTGTGGCCTTGATCATGGGCGGCAAACTTGATTTTTCGGGGATGTTCGTGGTTCTGGGCAGTGTCCCGGAAGGTACGGCGATGACCCTCGATGCGCTGAAGAAGGCGCAGGTTCCGGTCTTCGCCTATGGTCATTTTCTGACCATCCTGGTCAACTTCATTATCCTCGCCTTCATCATCTTCCTGATGATCAAGCAGGTGAACCGCCTGAAGAGAAGCGAGCCGCCTGCCGCGCCGGAAGCACCGCCCGAGCCGGCCGAGGATGTGCTGCTGCTGCGCGAAATCCGCGACAGCCTGAAGAAGTAGTCGGTCGAGGAGTGCGCTGGCGGGGCAATGCCGTGCCGCCGGTGCTGGCACCCTCGCCGCGCAGGCCGATCACGAGGAGGCAAGCCGCGGCGGCCGTTGGCGGTGCGGGGCTGGCGTCAGCTGCCGGGGCTCTTGCTGGTATCGCTGGCGATGACGATGGTCAGTTGCTCGGGATCGATGTAGTTGCGGAACGCCGCGTTGACCTGTTCCGGGGTCAGCGCCGCGATCTTCTCCTCGAACGCCTTCGAAAACCGCCAGTCGCGGCCGAGATCAAGCCAGGATATCCAGCCGGCGGCGACTGCACTGTCCTGTGAGCGCGTGACGGCACGCGATTCGAGGATGCCTTTCTTGGCCTCGGCCACTTCTTCGGCCGTGAATCCGTCGCGTCGGGCTCGCCGCAGCTCCTCGAAGAAGGCCTGCTCGGCACGGACGACGTTCTGTGGCGCCGCCATGGCGGCAAAGGTCCAGCTCGACATTCTCTCGTGCATACCGAGCGACAAGGTCGAGCCGGTGCTGTAGCTGATGCCGTCTTTCTGACGCAGGCGGTCTACCAGCCGGCTCGACAGTCCGCTACTGCCACCGAAAATGCTGTTCGCCACGTACAGGGCGGGTGCGTCCGGATCGTCGTAGCGCAGCGCGAGGTCGAGACGGGCGCGGACGAAAGCGTTCTCCTTTTCCGGCGTGTCGATGACGATCCTCTGCGGCTTGACTTCGCGAAACTCACGGTCGACGCGCCCATAAGGTGATCGCGAGACGTGGTCGGGAAATAGTTGCCCGAGTTCGGCGACGATTGCTTTTTCATCGAAGTCGCCGACGATGGCGATCTCGCCCCGTGCCGTTCCGACCAGATCACGGTGGTAGGCGACGACTTCGTCCAGCGTCGTCTTGCGCAACTGTTCGATGGCTTCTCCCAGCTTCATGTGGTAACGGGGATCGCCCGGGGGATAGGTATTGAAATGCGCAGCCAGGGCATCGCTCGACAGCGCCTGCGGATTGTCGAGTTGGGCCTGCAAGGCGGTCAGCGTCTGGTGCTTGAGCTCGTCGAATTCGGCCGCAGGGAAGCTGGGGTCGGTGAGCAGATTCGCCATTAGCCGGAGCGCTTCGGGCAGGTGCTCACGGGTCGTTTCGAAGTGGGTCAGGCCGCCACTGATCTTCAGACGGGTGAACTCGTCGGCAATCTGCTGACGGCTCAATTGGCTGGTACCACGCGTCAGCATGGCTATCGCCAGCGTGCCGGCCATCTCGCGGTTGCGGAGCGATTGTTCGTCACCCCAGCGGAAGCTGGTGGCGACATTCACCGTTTGGCCGCGGTTCTTTTTCGGCAACAGTGCGATCTTGAGGTCACCGAAGCTCGGCAACCGCGAGCGCTGGTTGATGTTGTCGTTGGTGGCGTCGAAGGCTTCGCCCGCGTCGCCTTTTTCCTGCGGTTTGAAGTTCGCCAGCAAACTGGCCGCGCTGGGCGCAGCGGTGATGACCGCACGCTGCGGCGAATCCTCGGGGATGAAAGTGCCGAGCACGCGGTTGTCCCGCACGAAGTACTTTTTGGCGGCAGCGTCCACCTGTTCGGGCTTGATCTGGTCGAGTTGGTCGCGGCCGTAAAAGAACAGCCGCCAGTCACCCAAGGCGATGAATTCCGACAGGGTCACTGCGAAAGCTTCCGGGTCTGCCAGCGCCCGCTCGTAGGCGGTACGAGCCTGCTGCACGGCGCGGCCGAGTTCGGCGGCCGTCGCGCTTTCGCGCGCGAAGCCCCCCTCGATCGCCTCGATCATCTTGTCGCGTACGGGTTCCAGTGCTTGGCCTTTGTTGACCACCGCGCCAAAAACCACAAAGCCGGGCTCGCGGGCACCCATGGTGTAGGCGAACACCTGTGCCGCCAATCCGGGCCGCACCAGCGCCTGGTAGAGGCGACCATTGGGCGTGTCGCCCAGTATTTCACCGGCCATGCTGACGGCGTCCGAGTCCGCGTGCAGGCTCGCAGGCGTTCGATAAGCGAGAGTGAGCAGCTGAACCTCGCCCTTGCGCCGGATGACGAACTGGCGTTCACCGTCGGCGGTGGGCTCGACGGTCCAATACTGCGGCAGCGTGCGCGCCGGCTTCGGCAGCTTGCCAAAGCGGGCGACAATCCACTTCACTACCTGCTGTTCGTCGAACTTGCCGGCGACCGTCAGGACCGCGTTGTCCGGTTGGTAGAAGGTCCGATAGAAAGCCTTGAGGTTGTCGATGCTGACGTTCTCGATGTCGCTGCGGGCGCCGATCGTGCTGTTGCCGTAGTTGTGCCAGTCAAAGAGCATCGATTGCATACGCTTCAGCATCACGCTTGACGGACTGTTTTCACCCATCTCGAATTCATTGCGCACAACGCTCATTTCGCTATCCAGGTCTTTCCTGGCGATAAATGAGTTCACCATCGCGTCGGCATTCCACGCCAGAGCCCACTTGAGGTTGTCCTCGCTGGCGGGGAAAGTGAGGTAATAGTTCGTCCGGTCAAGCCAGGTCGAGCCATTGATCTGAAAACCGCGCAACTTGAACTCCCGGGTCGGGTCAGGGAAGTTCTTCGATCCCTTGAACATCAGATGTTCGAGTAGATGCGCCATGCCCGTCTCGCCATAGTTTTCATGGCGCGAGCCGACCAGATAAGTGAGGTTGACGGTGGCCGTCGGCTTGGTTGCGTCGGGAAACAGGATGAAGCGCAGGCCGTTGCTCAGCCGGTATTCGCTGATGCCTTCAACCGTACTCAGCTTTTCGACACCGGTCGCCAGTCCTGTCGGCGCGGCCTGTCGAGCGCCGACGGTCGCCGGTGCGAAGGCCAGAATGAGCGACGACAGCATGCATACGGTAGCTTTGACCCATTGATTCATTACCACCACTCCACGAGATGTCTTGAATGTCGAATGACCAGCTTCTTGAGCCGTCGCGCGCTTGTCGACGGCGGGAACGCTGATTAGCGCTTGCCAGAAAAGGAACGGCCCGCACAGAGGGAGAGTCTGGGCGGGCCGGGTGCTGCAGTCAATGCCGCGCGGGGGAGGGGGGGAGGGCGCGGCAGCGACAGGAAAGAGAGTAGCGAATCCGCCGCTCATGATCTGTGGCATCTCTGTCCCGGTTGTGTAACGGCGTGTGATTTGCCAGCGTCGGCATGGCGCTTGACCGGGTTTTGCTGTGCAGCGCAGAGCGCGCCTGGCGCTTCGATCCGCGGCTGCGGACGCTGCCACCCGCTATTGCCAGTCATTGGATAGAGCTGGCATTATCCCGGTTCAAGTCGCCGCATCGGCGCCGCCATCGGAGAAGGAGCAAGTGATGACTCAGGAATCGGACGATCGGGGACTGGCTGAAGTATTGCTGGAGCACCTGGCAAAGGAGCGCTTGCCCCGCGCTATCGATCTGAAGGAGAAAGTGGACGGCGGCGCGCGGCTCGACGACATGGACATTGCCTTCCTCGAACGGGTGTTTGCCGACATCGATGACGCCAGGCCCATCGTGGCACGGCATCCCGAATATAACGAAATCGCGGCCAGGCTGATTGATCTGTACGAACAGATCACTGCCAAGGCACTGGAGAACGAGAAGGTAGGTTGATTTCTCGGGCAGCAATAGCCGGAGAGCGGCAGCAAGCCTGGGCTGAGGCGGCGTTTTGTCTCGCGCCGGGCGTCTCCGGCCGGGCTGAGCGTGGTCGCATCCTGCTCCGGCAGTCATCCAAACCACAGCGTCGCCCGGCTGCCGGTAATCTCGTCGGCCAGGTGAGCTCCTGGACGGCTAGCGTGAAGCCGGCAGGGCGTCCTTGTTGCTGGCCGGTTCCGCTGCGCCGTCCGTTTCGTCGGCTGCCGTTTCCAGTTCGTCGCGCACCCGCCAGTGGCGAATCGCCTGGCGCATGGTGGGGAAAGCACGCTGTTGCAGCGCCTCGTCGGGGTGCTTGGTGTTGACCAGCCATTGCTCGAACTCGATCTGCCGTCCCGCCAGAATCAGAGTGATGTTCCTGGCGGCCAGTTCCCCGTCGAGCCGCTCAAGCGTATCGATGCCGGTGATATCGACGTCGGTCATGGCGATCATGTCGAGTACCACGCGCTCGACCGGCGCCGGCTGTCGCGCAATCGCCCGCTGCACTTCGGCACGGAAATGGTTGGCGTTGAAAAAGACCAGAGGGCCGCAAAAGCGCAGCAGCAGAAGCCCGTCAATGATCTCCGCATCGGGAAAAAGCTTGTGATTGTAGAGCCCCGCCCTGCCGGGAATGTTGACCAGTTCCTCGCAGGCGGGACGCGCGACCTTGCGAATGAACATCACCAGGGCCAGCGACACGGCGAGCATGATCGCCTTGATCGCGCCGAAGGCCAGCACGCCGAACATGGTGATCACGCCGAGTACCAGGGCCGACCGCTCGATGGCGTGATAGCGTCTGAAGACCTGAAAATCGAGCAAGTGCCAGGAGGCGAAGATCAGCACCACGCCCAATGCGGGTATTGGCAACCAGGCCAGCGGGCCCGTCCCGACCAGCAGCAGCAAGGAGATTGCCAACGCGGCGACGATGCTGACCATCTGGGTACGGCCGCCGTTGGCGTCACTCACCGCGGTACGCGAATCGGCGCCGGTGACGGCAAAGCCCTGTGACAGCGCCGAGACGATATTGGCGAGACCGAAAGCCGCAAACTCACGGTCTACGTCAATGTCGTAGCCGTTGCGTTCGGCAAAGCTGCGCGCGGTGAGCATGCCGCTGGTAAACAAGACCAGGGCCAGGCCAGCTGCGGAAGCGGCCAGCTCGCCAACGACGTCCAGGTGCAACTCGGGCAATTCCAGATCAGGCAAGCCAGCGGCGACGGGACCGATCAACGCCACGCCGAAATGGTCAAGCCCGAACAGAAACGCGGCCAGACCGGCGACGATCATGGTCACCAGAGACGCCGGAACGAGTTTCGTGTAGCGCGGCATGAAGAACATCACCGCTGCGCAGCAGATCGACAGGATGACTGTCGGCCAGTGCGCTTTAAGCACCAGCTCGGGCATTTCCATCAGCTGTTTGAAGAAGCGGGTGGCCGTCGGCGTGCTGCCGAGAACCTTACCGACCTGGCCGATCATGATCGATAGCGAGACGCCGTTGAGCAGGCCGATGATGATCGGTTTGGCGAGAAAATCGGCCAGACCACCGAGGCGAAGGAAGCTTGCCGACAGGCAGAAGATGCCGGTCAGCAATGTGAGCGCGATGGCGTAGGTGAGGTGCAGCCCGCTATTGCCTCCCGCCAAGGGCGCGATTACCGCGGCCAGCATCGCACAGGTGGCGGCGTCGGGACCGATGATCAGCTGGCGAGAGGTGCCGGCGAAGGCATACACCACCATCGGCAGGATCGAGGCATACAAGCCGGTCGACGGGCTGAAGCCTGCCAGTTGTGCGTAGGCGATGGCGATCGGAATGGCTACCGCGGCGACCGATAAACCAGCCCGCAAATCGTACGGCCAGTCGGCGGCACGGTACTTGACCAAGGGCTGCAGCCCCGGCAATACGCGATTCAGATGAGCAAGAACTTGCATTCTGTGACCTCGACCTTTGGTTCAGACCCTGCCGCTTGCGGCTGGCGGCGGGTGCGCTGTCGCGGCGAGCGGGCGATTGTATCAGAAAGCGAAATCGGGCCGAGAGTGCTCTGGCATCGATCCATGGCTGGCGAGAGCTGGCTGCGGCACACGATGAGCGGCGCCATACCCTGCGCCGGAGCGCTTCCTTCAGTTGCCTCAGGTATTGCATCGGTAGCCAGTTGGTGTACTCTGCGAAAAAGTTGTCAGACAACTGGGGCGCCATGGTCACCAATGAGCTGAAGGCAATCGTCCGCCGGCCGCGCTTGAGCGAAGAGGTGTCGCGCGCTCTCGAAGGGAAGATCGCGCGTGGCGAGATCAAGCCTGGAGCGCAGCTGCCGGTTGAAAAAGTGCTGGCCGAAACCTTCGGTGTCAGCCGTGCGGTGGTCCGTGAAGCCGTGGCGCGGCTGAGGGCCGACGGGCGCGTCGAAACACGGCAGGGGGCGGGTGCTTTTGTCGCGTTGGTGCCAAAAAGCCTCAACTTGAGGTTCTGGCAGGGCGACGGCCCGGCGCTGGTCGAGTTGCGCGAGATTTTCGAGTTGCGCGCGATGGTCGAAAGCTCGACCGCCGAACTCGCCGCGCGCCGGCGCCTGCCGGCGGACGTGACGGCGATGCGCTGCTTCCTGCAGGCCATGGACGATGCGCTGGCCAGCGGCAGCGATGGTTCCGAAGCCGATGACAATTTCCATCTGGCGATCGCCGCGGCAACCCATAACAGCTACGCTCATCGCTTGCTCGAATTCCTCGGGCGGCATTTTTCCGAGTCGCGTCGGCTGGCGTGGACCATGCCCGGCCGTAACGGTGCTTTGCCGCAGGAGGCGCAGGCCGAGCATCGACTGATCTTCGCGGCGGTCGCT
This sequence comes from Accumulibacter sp., assembly GCF_032229525.1. Taxonomy (GTDB): domain Bacteria; phylum Pseudomonadota; class Gammaproteobacteria; order Burkholderiales; family Rhodocyclaceae; genus Accumulibacter. The sequence continues at coordinate 40,100 of NZ_JAVTWB010000149.1, forward strand.
GCCGGCGATCCAGGAAACGCCAGATATCATGCCCATGAACACGTGCGAGGCGCGGCCCTGCGGGTGGGTATCGCGCTGGCCGACGATCTGGTCAGCGAAGGCTTCGGCGATGTCAGGTGAGCGTCACCCTACGGGCCGCTTCTGCCGTTTCCCACCATCATCATCTGTTTCGTTGGAGGATAGCCCATGAGCACCGAAGGCACTGTTGCCGACCGGCGTTTCGCCGTTGACCGCCTGGCGTTGATCGAGCGTCTGCGCGAGGCACTGCCAGCGCATGCGCTGCTGATCGAGGAAGAAGCGATGCGGCCCTACGATTGTGACGGCCTTACCGCCTATCGGCAGTTGCCGTTGATCGTCGCCTTGCCGGAGAACGAAGGGCAGGCGCAGGCGATCCTCCGCGTATGCCATGAGCTGAAGGCACCGGTGGTGCCGCGCGGTGCCGCCACGGGTCTCTCGGGCGGGGCGACGCCGCATCGCGACGGGGTGCTGGTATCGCTGGCCAAGCTCAAGAAGATCATCAGCGTCGACCCCTTGTCGCGGACGGCGGTAGTACAGCCCGGGGTACGCAACCTGTCGGTCTCCGAGGCCGCCGCGCCCTACGGCCTCTACTACGCGCCCGATCCCTCATCGCAGATTGCCTGCACCATCGGCGGCAACGTCGCCGAGAACGCCGGTGGCGTGCATTGTCTGAAGTATGGTCTGACCGTGCACAACGTCATGCGCGTACGTGGGCTGACCATCGACGGCGAGATCGTCGAGTTCGGCAACGCGGCGCTGGACGCCCCGGGCTACGACCTGCTGGCGCTGCTCAACGGCTCCGAAGGCTTGCTGGCGATGATCACCGAGGTGACCGTCAAACTGACAGCAAAACCCGAACTGGCGCAGGTGGTGATCGCCTCGTTTGCCGACGTCCGGCGTGCGGGCGACGCGGTGGCCAGTATCATCGCCGCCGGCATCATCCCGGCCGGCCTTGAAATGATGGACAAGAAAGCGATTCACGCCGTCGAACCGTACGTCAATGCCGGCTACGACATGGACGCCGAGGCCATCCTGCTCTGCGAATCGGACGGGACGCCGGAGGAAGTCGCCGAGGAAATCGGTCGCATGACGGCGGTTCTCGAGAACAGCGGCGCTTCCGGAATTCGCGTCTCGCAGAACGAGGCCGAGCGGCTGAAGTTCTGGGCCGGGCGCAAGGCGGCGTTTCCGGCCGTCGGGCGGATGACTCCCGACTACCTGTGCATGGACGGTACCATCCCGAGGAAACGTCTGGCCGAGATGCTGGAAGCGATCAACAGTCTGTCCGAGAAATACGCTTTGCGTTGTGCCAACGTTTTTCATGCCGGTGACGGCAACCTTCACCCCTTGATCATGTACGACGCCAACCAGCCGGGAGAGCTCGAGCGTGCCGTTGCCTTCGGGGCCGAGATTCTCGAACTGTCGGTCCGCTTCGGCGGCACCATTACCGGCGAGCACGGGGTTGGTATCGAAAAGATCGACGTCATGGCCGAGCAGTTCACCCTGGGGGAAATCGCCACTTTTCACCGGCTCAAAGCGGCCTTCGATGAGCATGGCTTGCTCAATCCCGGCAAGGGGGTGCCGACGCTGGCGCGCTGCCGTGAATACACCCAGGCCCGCGCCGGTACGGCCGCCACTCCGCCGAGGTCGTGATGGACATATTGATCGAAAACTGGATCGGTCGCATCGCCGATGCGGCCAAGTCGGGCAGACCTCTGGCCATTCGTGGTGGCGGCAGCAAGGCGTTTTACGGCGGCACGGAAGACGGCGAGCGCCTGGATGTCGGCGCTCATCGGGGCATCGTCGCTTATGAGCCAACCGAACTGGTGGTGACCGCGCGGGCCGGCACGCCGCTCGTCGAACTGGCCACGGCGCTGGCCGAGAAAGGGCAGTGGCTGCCTTTCGAGCCGCCGCATTTCGGGCCCACGGCGACGGTCGGCGGGATGCTTGCTGCCGGCTTGTCCGGACCCCGGCGGCAGGCGGTCGGTGCGGTGCGCGACTTCGTCCTTGGCGTCAAGATGTTGAACGGTACCGGCGAGGTGCTCTCCTTCGGTGGCCAGGTGATGAAAAACGTGGCCGGCTACGACGTGGCGCGCCTGATGGCCGGCAGCCTCGGCACGCTCGGCGTTGTGCTCGAGGTGTCGCTCAAAGTGCTGCCGCTGCCGGTTGCCGAGAAAAGCCTGCGCTTCGAAATCGATGAGGCGGCCGCGCTGAGCAAGCTCAACCACTGGGGCGGCAGGCCTTTGCCGATTTCGGCGTCGGCTTGGCACGAGGACGTGCTGACGCTGCGGCTTTCGGGAGCCGCCGCTGCGGTGGCTGCTGCGCAGCGGGATCTCGGCGGCGAGGAGCTGCCAGATGGCCTGTCGACGGCCTTTTGGCAGTCGCTGCGCGAGCAGACCTACGCCTTCTTTGGCGGTGAGAAGGAACCCTTGTGGCGTCTGTCGGTGCCTTCCGTAGCGCCGCCGCTGGCGCTTGCCGGGTCGACCTTGATCGAGTGGGGCGGCGCACAGCGCTGGCTGCGTGGGGGGGATGCGCGGGCGATCCGCGTGGCGGCGGCAAAGGTCGGCGGGCATGCGACCTTGTTTCGCGCGGATGACAGCTTGAAGGCGTCGGCCGGTGTCTTCCAGCCACTGACGCCGCCGCTGCTGCGCATTCATCGCAAGCTGAAGCACGCCTTCGATCCAAAAGGGGTTTTCAACCGCGGCCGGATGTATCCGGGACTATGAGAGTGCGCCGACCATGCAAACCAATCTAGCCGATTTCATCAAGGACACCGCCGCCGGGCGCGAGGCCGACGCGATCCTGCGTACCTGCGTGCACTGTGGTTTCTGCACCGCCACCTGTCCGACCTTCCAGTTGCTCGGCGACGAGCTCGACGGGCCCCGTGGCCGCATCTATCTGATCAAGGAGATGCTCGAAGGGCAAGCGGTCACCGCAACGACGCAGCTCCACCTCGATCGATGCCTGAGTTGCCGCTCTTGCGAAACGACCTGCCCGTCGGGCGTGAAATATCATCGCCTGCTCGAGATCGGCCGTGCGGTGCTGGAGGAGCGGGTGCCGCGCCCGCTCGCCGCCCGGGCGATGCGTTTCCTGCTCTGTGAGGCACTGCCGCGGCGCTGGATCTTCAAGCCGGCGGTGATCGTTGGCCAGTTGATGCGCCCACTGCTGCCGGCGGCGCTGGCAGCAAAAGTGCCCATGGCCGCTGGCGGTGCCGCCAAACCCTGGCCGCGGTCCGCCGGCCACCAGCGACGGATGATTGCCCTGGCTGGTTGCGTGCAACCGATCCTGACCCCGAATACCAATGCGGCGACGGCACGGATTCTCGATCGACTCGGTATCGAGTTGGTCGAGATGCGAGGCGCCAACTGCTGCGGTGCGCTGCGCTACCACCTGCACGCACAGGAGAAGGCGCTGGATGATATGCGGCAGGTGATCGATGCCTGGTGGCCGGAGGTCGAAAGTGGTCGCGTCGAAGGGTTCGTGATGACCGCCTCCGGCTGCGGCGAGCACGTGCGCGAGTACGGTAACTTGCTCAAGGACGATCCAACCTACGCCGAAAAGGCAGCACGGATCGCGGCCATGACGCGCGATGCTTCCGAGGTCCTCGCCGCCGAGCAGGATCAGCTGATCGCCTTGCTGCGTCAAGCCAGTGCCGGTGGCGGCGAGCGCGTTGCCTTTCATTCCCCGTGTACGCTGCAGCACGCGCAGAAGATCCGGGGCGTCGTTGAAGCCTTGCTCGCGGCCGCTGGCTACCAGCTCTCGCCGGTGGCCGATCCGCACCTGTGCTGTGGTTCGGCAGGGACCTATTCGATCAGTCAGCCGGTCCTCGCCGAGCAGTTGCGCGACAACAAACTGGCAGCCATGACGGCCGCTTCGCCGGCAGTGCTGGTCACTGCCAACATCGGCTGTCAGACGCATCTGCAAAGCGGCAGCACGATGCCGGTACGACACTGGATCGAACTGATAGACGAGCGCCTGAGCGGCGGCTGATCAGCCGGAGCCTCGGGCAAGCGGAGGAAGCATGGAGATCGATCGTTCGGCCGGCAGCTACGCGGCACTCTGTCAGGAGTTTCGCTGGCAGGTACCGGAGCACTTCAACATCGCGGTCGATGTTTGTGGCCGCTGGGCCGACGAGCGCAACCGCTTCGCGCTGTACTATGAGGACGAGAGCGGATTCACTTCGGCGCATACTTTCTGGGATATTCAGCGCGAAGCGAACCGGCTCTCCAATGTGCTGGCGGCGCTCGGCACGCTGCCTGGTGACCGCGTGGCGATCCTCCTGCCGCAGTGTCCGGAAACCGCCGTCGCGCATGTGGCGATCTACCAGATGGGCGCTCTGGCGGTGCCCTTGTCGCACCTCTTCGGGCCGGATGCGCTGGAATACCGGCTCGGCGATGCCGGTGCACATATCGCCATCGTCGATGAAACGACGCTGCCTGACGTGCGGCAGCTTCGCCTCCGCCTGCCGCAGTTGCGGCACGTCATCGGCGTCGGCGCGGCGGTCGGTGACGACGTCAGGCCGTGGGCGGAGGTGCTCGAGCACGCGTCGCCGCGCTACACCCCAGCCCTCACCGCCGCCGACGATCCGGCGATGATCATCTACACCAGTGGCACGACGGGCAAGCCGAAAGGTGCGCTGATGGCGCACCGGACGCTGTTGGGTAACCTCAGCGGCTATACCTGCTCGCACGACTTCTTCCCGCAGGGGCGCGACATGTTCTGGTCACCAGCCGACTGGGCATGGACTGGCGGTCTGTGGGACGTGCTGCTGCCGACCTGGCATTTCGGCATGCCCTTGCTGGCCTACAAGGGACGCTTCGATGCCGCCAAGGCCTTTGCGCTGATCGAGAAGTACGGCATCCGCAACACATTTCTCTTCCCGACCGCTTTGAAGATGATGATGAAGGCGGTGCCGGAGCCGAAGGCGCATTATGATCTCGACCTGCGGACCGTCATGAGCGCCGGCGAACCGGTCGGTGAAGCGGTCTTTCACTGGGCCAGGGAACAGCTCGGGGTGACCATCAACGAGATGTTCGGGCAGACCGAAATGAACTATGTCGTCGGCAATTGTGCGGCGTGCTGGCCGGCGAAGGCGGGTTCGATGGGGCGCGCTTATCCGGGCCATCGGGTGGCGGTCGTCGACGGCGAGGGAAAGCCCCTGCCGCCGGGTGAGCTCGGCGAGGTGGCGGTGCATCGGCAGTGCAACGGTGAAGACGATCCGGTAATCATGCTCGGCTACTGGCAGAATCCCGAAGCGACGGCGGAGAAATTCGTGGGTGACGGCTGGGGGCTGACCGGTGACCTGGCGAGGATCGATGACGATGGCGATCTGTGGTACCAGGGGCGAGCGGATGATGTCTTCAACAGCGGTGGCTATCGCATCGGTCCGTCGGAGATCGAGAACTGTCTGCTCAAGCATCCAGCCGTGGCCAACTGCGCAGTGATCGGCGTCGCGGACGAGGTGCGCGGTACCCTGGTCAAGGCTTTCGTCGTTCTGCAACCGGAGGTGGTCGGGACGCCGGCGCTGGTTGACGAGCTGCAGCAACAGGTACGCCGGTATCTGGCTCCCTACCAGACGCCGAAAGCGATAGAATTCGTCGATGCCCTGCCGATGACCACCACCGGCAAAGTTCAGCGGCGTGTCCTGCGCGCGCGCGAAGAGGAGCAGTCAGTGAAAGCGGGAAAGGCGATGAAGTGAAATGAGCGAACAGCTTGAGCAGGCAGCCGGCGAGGAACCAGAGCGGCGGCGGAATCCGGGTCTTCGGGACGCCTTCGACGAGGTTTTCGTGATGATGGAGCCGTTTTTCGATCCGGCGCAGGGCTGGGCGGGGCAGTCGCTCGAGCATCTGGCCTATCGTATGGTGCGCGCGAGTTTTCCTGCCCTGACCACGGAAGAGGTTCATTCCCTGGTGGTTGTCGCACACCGCGTCTATATCGAGCGCCATCCAGATGCCAGCAGTCACTTGCAGCGCCCCGGCGATCTTCGACAGCGGAATGTCTAGGGTGATCCTGTCCACAGCGGTGCTGCCTGGCAAGGCGATTGATGTCGATTTCACTTGACGCTTGCGTTGCCCAGCACCAGGGCGACCGTCGCGAGCAGCAGGACCGGGTGGCCATTCTGCCGCATCCACGCGGTGGCGGCGTGGTGATGGCGGTGCTGGCCGACGGCATGGGGGGCCATACGGGCGGGGTGATCGCCGCGCAGCAGGTGATCCATACCGCGCGCGACAATCTGGAGACTTTCTCGGCGCGCACAGAATCGGCGCGGGTCCTGCTGGAATCGACCATCAATGAAGCGCATATGCTGATCAAGGCTTCGCGCTTCATCAACGAGAAGGAGCCGCACAGTACCGCCGTGATGGTCCTGCTGCAGCCGGGCAAGGTCAGTTGGGCGCACTGTGGCGATAGCCGATTTTATCGTTTTCGGGGCGACAGCCTGATGTTCTGCAGCACCGATCATTCCTACGTCGGGCAACTGGTCGTGCAAGGCAAGATAACGCGCGAACAGGCGCTCGTTCATCCGCACCGAAACATTCTGCTGACTTCGCTGGGCGGTGTCGACGCGCCAAAGATCGCTCTTGGGGAAGTCGAGGACCTGCAGGCGGGGGACACCTTTCTGCTCTGTTCCGATGGGCTATGGGGTTACTTCACTGATCAGGAACTGGCTTGGGCGATCGACGGCGCGTCGTCGGCAAGGGAAGCGTCGGAGCTGTTGATTGGCAAGGCTCGCGCAGCGGGTGCGGGCGACGGCGATAATATCTCGCTGGCCATCCTGAAGCTGGTCGAAGCACCCTCCTGACGCGCTTCCGGTTCTACCGATTGCCGGTCTCGGTCGGGGTGCTGCCCTCGCCGGCCTGTTAGGTTACGGCGGTGGTGCTTCTACTCGCGCCCGAGGCCACCAAGTAGTGCGGCCACGGCGCGGCGTCGCTTGTGTGGGTGTTCGACTACCCGGCCGAGCTTGGTTGCTGCTTGCTCGTCAACCGCGGCGGCAAGCGGATGAGGTTCGGGGCTTTCGTAGGGTTTGCTGAAATCGAAGCCATCGGCTGCGATGTGGCTGGCGCGTCGGCCGCCACCATGGCTGTTTGGGCCCTCGCGCCCCGCGTTGCGAGCGCTCGACGACCGCTCACTGCGTGCTGCAGCGGGCGAGGCCGGCGCCGGCGATGGCGCCACAGGCTGCCGGCGAAGGCTGTGCTTGTTCCCTGGGGGATAGGTGTAGCCGTATTCCGGCTCGAAGCCCGGCACGATGACCTGCTCGACCTGAATCTTGATCAGTTTTTCAATGTCGGCAAGATACTGGACCTCGCTGGCCGCGACCAGCGAAATTGCCGTACCCGGTTTGCCGGCACGACCTGTGCGGCCGATGCGGTGGATATAGTCTTCCGGCGTGCGCGGTAGTTCGAAGTTGATCACGTGCGGCAGCTCGTCGATGTCGAGGCCGCGCGCGGCGACGTCGGTTGCTACCAGCACCAGTACCGAGCCATCCTTGAAGGCTTCCAGCGCCTTCAGGCGCTCCAGCTGGCTCTTGTCACCATGGATCGAATCGGCGGCGATTCCAGCGCGCTGCAGATCGCGAGCGAGCCGATTGGTCTCGATCTTCGTTCGTGTGAACACCAACACCTGATTGAAATCGGATGACCTCAGGAGCTTGACCAGCAGCGCACGCTTGGCGTCGCTGGCGACGGGATGAACGCGGTGCGTGATGGTGTCGGAGACGGTGTTGCGCTGCGCGACTTCGATCAGTTCCGGCGACTTGAGCATCCGGTCGGCCAGCTTCTTGATCTCTTCCGAGAAAGTCGCCGAGAACAGCAGGCTCTGGCGTTGCTGCGGCAGCATGTTGATGATCCGCGTGACATCGGGTATGAAGCCCATGTCCAGCATGCGGTCGGCTTCGTCGAGTACCAGCGCCTGGACGCTGTTGAAGTGCAGGCATTTCTGCTCGACCAGATCGAGCAAGCGTCCGGGGGTGGCGACCAGCACTTCGACGCCGCAGCGGATTTCGGCAATCTGGGCCTTGATGTCGACGCCACCGTAGACGCAACAGCTTCTGATCGGAACGTGCTTGCTGTAAGTCTTGACCGACTCGTGCACCTGGATTGCCAGTTCGCGCGTCGGCGCCAGCATCAGCACCCGTACCGGGTGGCGTGCGGGGGAGGGGCTCGGGCTGGCGAAGGGAAGAATGCGTTGCAGGAGCGGCAGCGTGAACGCGGCCGTCTTGCCGGTGCCGGTCTGGGCGCCGCCCATCAGATCGCGGCCGGAAAGCACTACCGGGATAGCTTGTGCCTGAATCGGCGTCGGCTCGGTGTAGCCCTGGTCGGCAATCGCTCGGAGCAGTTCCGGCGCCAGGCCGAGATCAGTGAAATGTATGGGTGAAGCCTTCGAATCGGTCAAGACAGTCAACGCTCAATCGCAGAAAAACGCAATTATACATCGATTTGGCGCACCGGTCGGGGACCGTGATGCTGCTCTCGGGCAGGGCGTCAGTGTTGGTCTAGCAGGCCCAGAGCGCGTTCGGCAGCCGTGTCGAAGATGGCGATACGGGAAATGACCTGCGCCCGGCCATCGGTGATCTGCTGGGCCAGGACGGCCGGTGGCATGGCGACGGCGCCATCCCAGTCCGGGTTGAACAATACGACCGTCGCCGAGGAAGGGCTCTGCCAGCAGCAAAGCCCGCACTGGGGCTTCTTGTCCGGCAGGCAGAAGCGTAGCCAGTCGCCCACTTGCCAGACGGCAGCCGAGGGTCTGGTGGGCGGGCTCGCCTTCACCGCCAGTCCCAGGTACTGCACCTGCGACCCGTTGTCGGTCAGGATTTTGGCCCCTCTGTTTTCTACCAGGTCGGCACCCGGGCTGTCGCGCTGGCTTTCCCCGGGCGCGACCGGCGGTGATGCCGTGACGGGTGCCTGGGCGCGCAGAGCTCCGGTCTGCAGTTCGAACAGGATGTTGAGGAAGTCACCTTTATCGCTGCTGGCGATACCAATCTCATCGAGACCGGCCCCGATTCGGCTGACCAGAGACGATGCCATGCTGGCAAGGCGTTTACGTTCGTCTGCGGTGTGCTTGGGCTGAACGCTCCAGATCAGTTCCTGAGCCGTCGCCCCGTTCTGTTGCCAGCGCGTGCCGTCGGTGCCGGCTGCCAGCGCGGCGGCGCGCATCACCCGCAACCAGTATTTTTCGAGAAACGATGCGATTTCCCTTGAACCTGTCCTGGCCAGGCTTGCACGCAACCATTCGCCGGCTCGTTGCTCGGCGAAGAGCTTTTTCTCATGCTCGACCACCAGTAGTACATGGCCGTCAGCGGCCAGGCGAATCGCCTCGTCGCGTTCAGCGATCAACACATCGAGTTCGGCAAGGAACGGGTCCAGCGCCGCGTTTCGTTCTTCCAGGGGCCCCCGGGCAGCGGTGGTCACGGCGGCGATGCGCTCGCAGATGGGGTGCTCCCATCTAGTGCCACGAGGCAGGCCGATGGCCGCCCGCGCCATCCGGTTGATCAGCAGGCGTGCCGGATGCTGGCTGTCGGCGAACAGCGAGGGATCGACGATCGCCCGCTTGAGGAGAGGGATTTGCAGGCGCCAGATACTTGCCTTGACGGCGTCGGGGAGGTCGGCGTCATCGAAGATCGACTCGAAGATCAGAGCCATGGTGTCGATGGTGATCGCTTCCGGCTTGCCCAGCGGCAGGTCGAGATCCATTGACTTTAGAGCGTGCAGCGGCATCGGCGGCCGCGACGCTGCGGCGACCACGGTGGTGCCTGCGGATGCGGCCCGGTCTTCGAGGGTGGTGAGGCGATGCAGCAAGTGCTTGAGCATCATCATCGCGGCAGCATCGAGCGTCGCGTTTCCCGATCGCGGGCCAGTATCGCCAGTGGCCGGCCTTGCACACGCCGGTTGACCAGCGTCCAACCGCAGGCGCATGGTCTGTTGCAGTGTCGACAGTGGATTGGCCATCGTTTCGCCGCTTCCGCTTCCGCTTCCGCTTCCGCTTCCGCTCCATCGATTGGCGTCGGACCGGGTGGCCACCGTATCTGGCGTGCTCTGTGCCGGCATCCGCTCGACGCCGTGGTCAGCCAGCAGCTCGTCGAGTTCCCGGTAAAGTGCGGGCAGCTGCCGCCGGAAGTGTTCCTCGATATGGTCGAGCAGTGCCAGCTTCTGTTCGAGGTCGCAGTTGCTCTGAAAGCACAGTGCCCATAGTCCCTGGCAGATCGCTTCCGAGCCCACTGGATTGCCGGTCTCCTTCATTTCCGGGAGCTGCAGCAGCGCCATGTAGCGCAATTGGCAGCGCCACAGGTCATGCCCCCCGGCGGCCCGCAGGTGACTGCCGATGTCGCGGATGCGGATGTCCAGCTCGAGGTCGTCGTCTCCCACCAGTGTCATCCGCGAGGCCGTCAGACTGGCTGCCGCGTCGAATTCATCAAGCGGATTGGCTGAGGCCAGTTGATCATGGGCTGCGCCGACTTCACGGCTGAACGCTTCGAGCAGCGCTGGCGTACCAGTTCCGGATTGCCTGAGGAGTTCCTCTAGCCGCCGCTGAAAGAGGTCTCTGCTGGCGCACAGGATCCCGAAGGAAGCTGCGCCTTCTCCTGGTCGCTGCGGCGAATGACGATGGTCTGGCAACGGTTTCAGGTCAGTAGAGACGAGACGAGTGAGAGGTCGCGATTGGTGTAAGGTATGCGGCGGGTAAAGGGCGGATCCGAGGCCCACCGTTTAAGCAATGGATTATAGACGAGGATGGCAGCTGTGGGCCGCCGCGCGGTATTTGGCGTAGGCTGCCGCGGTGGTTCGCGGACTGCTGTCGTTGCCGGCAGCACGCAAACGGAGGAAAGATGAACGAGAGCCAGCTTGGCAACAGTACCCTGCAGGTGTCGGAAATCTGTCTTGGCACGATGACCTTTGGCCAGCAGAACAGCGAGGCTGAAGCGCACGCGCAGCTCGACCGCGCCTGCGCTGCCGGGGTTAATTTCATCGATACGGCCGAAATGTACCCGGTGCCCCCGCGGGCGGGAACCTATGGCAGAACCGAGGAAATAGTCGGCAACTGGCTGGCCAGACAGGCGCGCGACAAGGTGATTGTGGCGACCAAGGCGGCCGGGCCGGCGCGCGGCCTCAATTGGATTCGTGGCGGTCCGCTGGCTTTTGATCTGGCCAGCTTGCGTGCCGCGCTCGACGCTTCATTGCAGCGCTTGCGCACGGATTACGTCGACCTCTACCAGTTGCACTGGCCGGCGCGCAATCAGCCGATGTTCGGCCAGTGGCAGTACGATCCCGACCGGGAAAGTGACGCGACACCGATTCTTGAAACACTTGAGGCACTGGCGACGCTGGTTCGCGAGGGCAGGATTCGCTACTTTGGGCTGTCCAATGAGCATCCCTGGGGCGTCATGGAGTTCGTTCGCCTGGCGCGGGAGCACGGTCTGCCGCGTCCGGTTTCCGTGCAAAATGCCTACAGCCTGCTTAACCGCGTCTACGAGACCGGTCTGGCCGAGGTCTGTCATCGTGAAAATATTGGCTTGCTGGCGTATTCGCCACTCGCTTTCGGCACGCTTTCCGGCAAGTATCTGGCCGACCCCAAGGGGCCAGGCCGCATCACCCAGTTCGCCGGCTTTGGTCAGCGCTACTCGAAGACCAATGTCGCGCCCGCCGTCGCTGCCTATGCCGAGCTCGCCCACCGCCACCGCTTGACGCCTAGCCAGCTGGCGCTGGTTTTCGTTTACTCGCGCTGGTTTACGGCCAGCACCATCATCGGCGCGACGAGCATCGCACAGCTCGACGAGAATCTCGGTGCTCGGGTGGTACCCCTGTCGTCGGCGCTGCTGGCCGAGATCGACGACATCCATCTGCAGTACACCAATCCGGCGCCCTGAACAGCGGGCGCGGGACGCCTAGAGCGATTTGCCGGTCGGCTTGCCGGCGGCGCGTGCTTCGGCGTCAGGTTTGTCAGGCCCAGCGTCGGCCTTCGCTTCGTCGCTGACCTCGGCGGGCGTCGCCGCCATGTTCCTCCGCCTGGCGCCCGGGCTCTGTGGCGGTGGCAGCAGTGGCTCGACGGTTTCCAGCTTGTTTTCGCGCATGTAGCCGTCCATGTCGCGCCAGCCCTGATAGATCGCGGATTTTTGCAGCCAGGAGTAGATCGCGTAGCAGTCTTCGATTGCGCGTCCCGATTGCCGGCAGCCGCCTCCGACTGCCTGCCCCTCGGCTTCGAGTCGGGCGGCTTTGACCGCCGGATCTTCGAGCCCGAGTCTTTGCTGGATCAGATCACAGCCGCCCAAGCTCAGCAGCAGCCCACAGGCAACCAGGATGGTGCGTATTTGTCTACGCAGGCGGTCGAACACGAGGGTCCCTGAACGGTGGTTGACGATGCTTCATTTTACCCACAAACCGGCAGCACGCGCTCGTGCAGGCGATTCGTGGCGGCAAGCGCAGACGTCGCCACCACCAGGGATCAGTGGACCGTCGTTCGGCTCAGCTTGGCTGCGGTGCAGCGCACTTCAGGC